>NZ_JBXAHL010000014.1:0-176969 GCF_058795055.1 Cupriavidus sp. GW823-FHT06D04
ATCCGCCAATACATTGAGCAACAACAGACGCCGCATTAGCCGCCGAAAGGACGCCGACGGCGTCCGCGCTATCCTTCTCCGGCCTAAAGGCCGAGGCTTGCCGCGCACCTGGTCAAGAAGAATTGGAAGTTGTGTGTCCGGCGGAAACCGGAGGCGCCATGGTGTCCGCAAACGCTGCCAGCCGCGGCATCGCATCCACGGCATTGCGCCATGTCGCCTGCGCCAGCGCCATCGCATCGATGCCGCGCAATTCCGCCATCACACGGGCTACGCCCGCCACCTCCGCGGGCGAGTTGCGCGCCTTGTGCTGTTCGCCGAACTGATCGTCAGACAGCCACGCCGGCGCCATGTCGGGTGCGTCGGTTTCCAGCACCAGCGCCTCCAGCGGCAGCTCCGTCGCCAGCCGGCGGATCTGCCGCGCACGGCTGAAGGTGACATTGCCGCCGAAGCCGAGCTTCAGGCCCTGCTCGACAAAGCGCCGCGCCTGTTCATTGCTGCCGTTGAAAGCGTGGGCAATGCCGCGCTTCACGCCCAGCTTGCGCAGCTGCGCGCCAACCTGGTCCTGTGACTTGCGCACATGCAGCAGCACCGGCAGGTCAAATTCCCGCGCGATCTTCAGCTGCTCCGCGTAGAGCCAGGTCTGGTGCTCCGCATCCAGCCCCGCGACGAAGAAGTCGAGCCCGATCTCGCCGATGCCGACAAAGCGCGGGTCGCCCATGCTGGCCGCCACCTCGCGCCGCAGCGTGTCAAGGTCGGCCTGGCCGGCGCCGGGCGAGCACAGCGGATGGATGCCGAGTGCATAGACGCAGCGCGCATCGTGGCGCGCTAGCGCGCGCACGGCATCGAAGTTCCAGACGGCCACCGCCGGCACCACGATGCCGCGCACGCCGGCAGCCTCGGCCGCGTCGGCCACCTGCTGGCGGTCAGCGTCGAACTCGCTGGCGTCGAGGTGGCAATGAGTGTCGATCCACATGGGCCGGCCCGGCTCAGCGTTCCTGGTGCAGGTGCCCGTCGCGCAGCCGCAGCACGCGGTCGCAGCGGCCGGCCAGGTCCAGGTCGTGGGTGACGATGATGAAGCTGGTGCCGAGCGTGCGCGACAGTTCCAGCATCAGGTCATAGACGCCGCCGGCGGTGTGGTCGTCGAGATTGCCGGTGGGTTCGTCGGCCAGCACGCAGGCCGGCTGCCCTACCAGCGCGCGCGCGATGGCCACGCGCTGGCGCTCGCCGCCGGACAGCTCGCCCGGGCGGTGCTTCGCGCGCCCGCCCAGGCCCACGCGCTCCAGCATGGCCTGCGCCACGCCGCGCGCGTCATGCTGGGTCAGGCCGCGGATACGCATCGGCATCGCCACGTTGTCCAGCGCGGTGAATTCCGGCAGCAGGTGGTGGAACTGGTAGACGAAGCCCAGCTGGCGGTTGCGCACCACGTTGCGCTCGCGTTCACGCAGCGCCGTGAAGGGCTTGCCGAGCAGCGCGACGCGGCCGGAGTCGGGCTCATCCAGCCCGCCCAGCACATGCAGCAGCGTGCTCTTGCCCGAGCCCGAGGCGCCGACGATGGCAACCTTCTCTCCGGCATTGACGCGCACGTCGACGCCGCGCAGCACGTCCACATCGAGTTCGCCCTGGCGGAAACGCTTGGTCAGGCCCTCGGCCACCAGCACCGGCGAGCCGGTGCGCGGCTGGTCCGCGGCGGGCGTGGGGGTATCGGCGTGCAACACGGCTTCACTCATAGCGCAGCGCCTCCGCCGGGTTGACGCGGGCGGCACGCCAGCTGGGATAGAGCGTGGCCAGCGTGGCCAGCACAAAGGAAATGATGCCGATGGTGGCGATGTCGTTCACGCGGGGATCCGAAGGCAGTTCGCTGATGAAATAGATGTCGCGCGGCAGGAACTGCACGTGCAGCAGCCGCTCGATGAAAGGCACGATAACGTCGATATTGGTGGCGATCAGCGTGCCGCCGGCCACGCCCAGGATGGTGCCGATAAAGCCGATGGCCACGCCCTGCACGATAAAGATCTTCATGATCGAGCCCGGCTGCGCGCCCATGGTGCGCAGGATGGCGATATCGGCCTGCTTGTCGGTGACGGTCATCACCAGCGTGGACACCAGGTTGAATGCCGCCACGGCGATGATCAGCGTCAGGATGATGAACATCATGCGCTTCTCGGTCTGCACCGCGGCAAACCAGTTGCGGTTCTGCTTGGACCAGTCGCGCAGGTAGAGCTCGCCCGACATGGTGCCGGCCAGCTCGTTGGCCACCTGCGGCGCGCGCTGCATGTCCTGCAGCTTCAGGCGCACGCCGGTGGGGCCGCTCAGGCGGAACAGGGTCTCGGCGTCGTGCATGTTGACCAGCGCCAGCGCGCTGTCGAACTCGAAATGCCCGGACGAGAACACGCCCACCACGGTGAACTGCTTGAGCCGCGGCAGCACGCCCGCCGGCGTCATGGTGCCCTGCGGCGCCACCAGCGTGACCTTGTCGCCGACCTGCACGCCCATGGCGTTGGCCAGCTCGTTGCCCAGCGCAATGCCGAAGCCGCCCGGCGCCAGCGCCGTCATGCTGCCGGCCCGGAACTGGTTGCCGATGTCAGAGACCTTGGGCTCCTGCGACGGCTCCACGCCGCGCAGCAGCACGCCGCGCACAGCGTCGTCGCGGGTCAGCATGGCCTGGGCCGCGACGTAGGGCGCGGCGCCGACCACTTCCTTGTTCTGCAAGGCCTCGGCGGCGGTCTTCTGCCAGTCCGGCAGCGCTGACGGGCCGATCACTTCGATATGCGCCAGCACCGACAGCATGCGGTCGCGCACTTCCTTCTGGAACCCGTTCATCACCGACAGCACCACGATCAGCGCGGCCACGCCAAGGGCGATCCCGAACATCGAGATCATCGAGATGAACGAAATGAAGGTATTGCGGCTGGCGCGCTTGCTTGCGCGGGTATATCGCCAGCCGATCTGCCACTCGTAGGGAAAGTTCAAGAGGATTCCTGTTGTTTCGGGAAAGCGCCGGTGCCCCCCCGGGGGCGCTGGCGGCACTCATGCAGCCTTGGCGGGCGCCGTCCCGGTCACGCCACGGCGTCGCCCGGGACTGGCGCCGGCCAGCCGGGAGTTTACAATCTCGCCACCATGATGACGCACCTGACCCTGATTGTGCCCTTTTCCGTCCCACCGGGCGCCGGCGACGACGGCCGCGACGATGTCGTTCCCGGCGCGCTGCTGCGGCAATTGGAGCTGCCGGCGCTCGGAAAGTTGCTGACCCGGGCCGAGCCCGGCCCGCGCGAGCGGCATGAAGACCCCTTCCTGCGCAGCCTGCCGCAGGAGCGCTGGCTGGCCGGCAAGGCGGGGCTGGACCCGGTCCGGGTGCCGCTGGCGCCCTATATGCGGCTGGCCGACAGTGGCGGCGCCGTCCCCGCCAGCTCCGATGGCCAGTCCTGGACCTGCCTGCAGCCGGTGCACATCCATGCCGCGCGCGATCACCTGGTGCTGATGCCGCCCGCCCAACTGGGCATCCGGCCGCAGGAAGCCACCGCCCTGCGCGCCGCCATCGACGCACTGCTGCTGGAATCGGGCATCGCGCTGGAATCGCCCTGCCCGCAGCGCTGGTACCTGCCCGAGGCCGCATTCGGCCCGCTGGAGGCGACCACGCCGCTGCGCGCGGCGGGCCGCAATATCGATATCTGGATGCAGGCCGGCGAGCGCGCCCGCGACTGGCGCCGCCTGCAGAACGAGGTCCAGATGACCTGGCATGACCACCGCGTCAACCAGGCCCGCGAGGCTGCCGGCGAGGCGCCGGTCAATTCGGTCTGGCTGTACGGCGGCGGCGCGCTGCAGCCGGTGCCGCGGCTGGCCGATACGGTGCTGAGCAACGATCCCTTCCTGAGCGGGCTGGCGCTGGCCGCCGGCAGCCGCGTGCTGCCGGTGCCGGCCGGCCTGGCCGGCGCCACCGGGGTGGAGGGCACGGTGCTGGCCATGCTCGACAGCGCCACCGAAGCCCATATCGCCGAAGACTGGGGCCTGTGGCTGGACCGCATGCATGTGCTGGATGCCGACTGGTTCGCGCCGGCGCTGGAAGCGCTGGTGGCCGGCCAGGTCGGCGCCATCACGCTGGTGCTGGGCGGCGAGAACCACTTTGCCGAGTTCACCGTGCGCCGCGCCGACCTGCGCAAGTTCTGGCGCGGCATGGGCCAGCGCGGCGACTGGCGCGCGCTGCTGTCCGACCTCGCCTATGCCGCATAAATCTGCCTGAAGCCGCCTGACACGCGCCGCCCCTACCGAAACATCACCTGCCGCCCCGCCCATGACCCGGATCGCCATCCGCCAGTTTTCCCCCGAACACGCCAGCTCGCTGGCCGCCGCCGGCCTCCACCCCACGCTGGCCCGCATCCTGGCCGCGCGCGGCGTGGCCCGCGCCGCCGAGCTTGCCACCGACTTGCCCGAACTGGTGCCGCCCGCGGCCATGAAGGGCATCGGCCACGCCGCGGCCTACCTGGCTGACGCCATCGCCGCCGGCAAGCGCCTGCTGATCGTCGCTGACTATGACTGCGACGGCGCCACCGCCTGCGCGGTGGGCGTACGCGGGCTGCGCATGCTGGGCGCACAGGTGGAGTACATCGTGCCGAACCGCTTCGAGTACGGCTACGGCCTGACCCCGGAGATCGTGGCACTGGCGGCCAGGCAGCAGCCGGACGTGATCGTCACGGTCGACAACGGCATCGCCAGCGTCGACGGCGTGGCCGCGGCCAATGCGCTGGGCATCGACGTGGTGGTGACCGACCACCACCTGCCTGGATCTGAGCTGCCGCAGGCCGCGGTGATCGTCAACCCGAACCAGCCGGGCTGCGAATTCCCCAGCAAGAACCTGGCGGGCGTGGGTGTGATGTTCTATGTGCTGCTCGCGTTGCGCGCGGAACTGCGCCAGCGCGGCGTCTATACCCAGGCCACGCAACCGCCGCTGCAGACGCTGCTGGACCTGGTGGCGCTGGGCACGGTGGCCGACGTGGTCAAGCTGGACACCAACAACCGCATCCTGGTGGCGCAGGGCCTGCGCCGCATGCGCGCCGGACGGATGCAGCCGGGCGTGGCGGCGCTGTTCCGTGCCGCCGGGCGCGAGGCGGCGCGCGCCAATACCTTCGACCTGGGCTTCGGGCTGGGTCCGCGCCTGAACGCGGCCGGCCGGCTGGCGGACATGTCGCTGGGCATTGAATGCCTGTTGACCGAAGATGCCAACCGCGCCTGGGAAATCGCCCAGGAGCTGGACGGTATGAACCGCGAGCGGCGCGACATCGAGGCCGGCATGCAGCAGGAGGCGCTGCAGATCCTGGAGCAGCCGCTGGCCGGCCCGGATCCGTCGGCACGCTTTACCGTCAGCGTGTTCAACGACACCTGGCACCAGGGCGTGATCGGCATCGTGGCGTCGCGTCTGAAAGACAAGTTCCACCGCCCCACCATCACCTTCGCCCCCGGCGACGAGACCACCGTCAAGGGCTCGGGCCGCTCGATCCCCGGCTTCCACCTGCGCGATGCGCTGGACCTGGTGTCCAAGCGCCATCCCGGCATGCTGCTCAAGTTCGGCGGCCACGCCATGGCGGCCGGGCTGACCGTGCGCGCAGAGCGCTTTGCCGAGTTCCAGGAAGCCTTCGAGGCGGTCGGCCGCGAATGGCTGACCGACGACCAGCTGGCGCGCGTGATCGAGACCGACGGCGATATCGAGGACCAGTGCTTCAGCCCGGAATTCGTCACCCTGCTGGAGCAGCAGGTATGGGGCCAGGGCTTCCCGGCGCCGACCTTCTGCGGCGAGTTCGACGTGCTGCGCCAGAGCGTGCTCAAGGGCAAGCACCTGAAGCTGCAGCTGGGGCGCGGCAGCCAGCGCTTTGATGCGATCTGGTTCAACCACGCCGACTCGCTCGGTGCCAGCGCGCAGGTGGCCTACCGGCTCGACAACAACACCTTCAACGGCGTCACCCGCGTGCAACTGGTGATCGAGCACGCGCAGTAGCGTGCTCCGGGGAGCGTTAGCCCCGTTTAGCCGCGCGACGGCAGGTAGGCCATCGGGTCGACCGGCTTGCCGTTGCCGCGCACCTCGAAATGCAGCTCGCTCGAGCTGGCGCCCATGCGGCCCACGTCCTGTCCGGCCGCGACCGAGGCGCCCTCGGTGACCAGCGGCTGGTCGAGGTTGCCGTAGACGGTCAGCCAGTCGTCGTTGTGCTTGACGATCACCAGCATGCCGTAGCCACGCAGGTTGCCCACGTGGATGGCGCGCCCCGCGGCGGCGGCGCGCACCGTGCCATTGGCTGGCACGGCAATGCGCAGGCCCTTGCTGGCCGGCGGCGCGTAGCCTCCGGTGACGCGGCCATCGGCCGGCCACTGCAGGCGGATGCCGCTGGCGGGCGGCCTGGACGAGCCGCTGTCGACGCGCGGCGTATCGGTCACGGTCTGGTCGGTGCCGGTGGAGGCCGGGGCGCTGCCACCCGGCGGCCGCACGCGGACCAGCTGGCCCACCTCGATCTGGCTGGGGCTGGTGATGTCGCTGTTCCAGCGGGTCAGGTCGCGCACGCTGCGGCGGTGCTTGCGCGCGATCGAATACAGCGTGTCGCCGCGCTCAACGCGGTAGTAGCCGTCCGGCACGGGCCCGCCCGTGGTACCGCAGCCGGCCGCGACCGCGGCCGCGGCGGCCAGCAGCAGGCCCAGCGCGCGGCGCCGGCCTGGCTCGATGTCATGTCTGGTTTGCGTCATTCGTCCCTGTTCTTTGTCTAGCCGGGGAGCGGCTTGCGACCCGTATTATCGCCGCGTGCGTCGCCCGGCACCGGCGGATAGACCGCGCGGCGGCCATTCCGTTCGGTCCGCGGCCCGCCCGAGGCGGCCCGGAAGCCCCGGGTTGCCGCGCCGATCCGCTATAATTCGGGGTTTTCTAAGCGCAGGAACATCATGGAAGCAGAACGCCTCAACGCCATCTCCGGTGCCATCTCCGATCTCCGTTCCCGGACGGAAGATCTACGGGGGTATCTTTGACTACGATGTCAAAGTAGGAAGGCTGGACGAAGTCAACGGTTTGCTGGAAGACCCCGACGTCTGGAACAACCCCAAGCGGGCCCAGGACCTCGGCAAGGAAAAGAAGGCAATCGAGGGCGTGGTAAGCGTGCTTAGCAAGCTCACCGACGACCTCAGCGGTGCCGAAGAGCTGTTTGAGCTCGCCAGGGAAGAAGGCGACGACGACACCCTCGAAGCGATCGAGGCCGACGTCAAGGGCTTCGAGGAGATCGTCGCGGGCATGGAATTCCGCCGCATGTTCTCTGGCGAGATGGACCAGGCCAACGCCTTTATCGACATCCAGGCCGGCGCCGGCGGCACTGAAGCGTGCGACTGGGCCTCGATGCTGCTGCGCCAGTACCTGAAGTACTGCGAGCGCAAGGGCTTCAAGGCCGAGGTGCTGGAAGAGTCCGAAGGCGACGTGGCCGGCATCAAGAGCGCGACCATCAAGATCGAGGGCGAATACGCCTTCGGCTACCTGCGTACGGAAACGGGCGTGCACCGCCTGGTGCGCAAGTCGCCGTTCGATTCGTCGGGCGGGCGCCATACCTCGTTCTCGTCGGTGTTCGTCTACCCCGAGGTGGATGATTCGTTCGAGGTCGAGGTCAACCCGGCGGACCTGCGCGTTGACACCTACCGCGCTTCGGGCGCGGGCGGCCAGCATATCAACAAGACCGATTCGGCCGTGCGGATCACGCACATCCCGACCGGTATCGTGGTGCAGTGCCAGAACGACCGCTCGCAGCACCGCAACCGTGCCGAAGCCATGTCGATGCTGAAATCGCGCCTGTACGAGCACGAGATGCGCAAGCGCCAGGCCGAGGCCGACAAGCTCGAAGCCGGCAAGACCGACGTGGGCTGGGGCCACCAGATCCGCTCCTACGTGCTGGACCAGAGCCGCATCAAGGACCTGCGCACCAACGTGGAAATGTCCAACACCCAGAAGGTGCTGGACGGCGACCTGGACCCGTTCATCGAGGCCAGCCTCAAGCAGGGACTGTAAGGCAGCACCCGCCGTCCGCCCTGCCGGCGCGGCCGGCGGCGGCACAGCATTCCATCCACCGCTGTACCGCCGCCCGCGCCACACCGGCACGGCGGCAGGGCGACATCTCCGACCGGGGCACCATGAGCGAAGCCAATCACCTCTACATCATCACCGGCGCCTCGCGCGGGCTGGGCGCGGCACTGACCAATGCCCTGCTCGTGCCGGGCAACCGTCTGATCTGCGTGGCGCGCAGCCGCAACAGCGAGCTGGAGCGCATCGCCACCATGAGCGGCGTGCCGGTGGCCTGGCACCTGCAGGACCTGTCGCAGGCCGGCCCCGCCGCGACTTGGCTCGCCAGCGTGCTCGATACGCTCGACATCCCGCCGACCAGCGCCACGCTGATCCTGAACGCCGGCGTGGTCGAGCCGATCGGCCCGGTCGCGCGCCTGCAGGAAAAGACTTTGGTGCCGCACCTGCTGACCAACCTGGCGGCGCCGATGACGATGACCGCTGCGTTCCTGGAGCGCACCGAGAAGTTCGACTGCCCGCGCAAGGTGCTGGCTATCTCCTCCGGCGCGGCGCGCCGCCCGGTCGAAGGCTGGAGCGCGTACTGCGCCGGCAAGGCCGGGCTGGACATGTTCATGCGCTCGGTCAACGCCGAGTACGCCCAGGCCGAAGCCCCGCGCACCGTGCGCGCCGTGGCGCTGGCCCCGGGCGTGATCGACACCGGCATGCAGGCCACCATCCGCAATGCCGATTTCGCCCAGGTGCAGCGCTTCCGCGAGCTGAAAGCCAATGAACAGCTGGCGTCGGCCGAGGAAACCGCCGGCCGCATCGTCGCCTACCTGCACCGCCCGGATTTCGGCAGCACCGAGCTGGACGATCTCCGCAACTACTAAGCCGCACCCATCAAAGCCATCTGAATCCGCGCGCGGCAAGCCGCGCGCGATCCGACAAGACATCATGACTGAACCGAACCGCGCCCAGGCCAAGCCAGCCGCCGCAGACACCCCCGCCGTCGACGAGAACAAGATCATCGCGGAGCGGCGCGAGAAGCTGGCCGCGCTGCGCCAGCAGGGCGTGCCCTTCCCCAACGATTTCCGCCCCTCCCACCAGGCCGCCGCGCTGCAGGCGCAGTACGCCGAGACCGAGCAGGCCACGCTCGAGGCCGCGCCGGTCGAGGTCGCCATCGCCGGGCGCATGATGCTCAAGCGCGTGATGGGCAAGGCCAGCTTTGCCACGGTGCAGGACGGCAGCGGCCAGATCCAGTTCTACATCACGCGCGACAAGGTCGGCGAAGAGGTCTACGCGGCCTTCAAGCACTGGGACCTGGGCGACATCATCAGCGCCCGCGGCGAGCTGTTCCGCACCAATAAGGGCGAGCTGTCGGTGCAGGTGCGCGAGCTGCGCCTGCTGTCCAAGTCGCTGCGCCCGCTGCCGGACAAGTTCCACGGCCTGGCCGACCAGGAAATGAAATACCGCCAGCGCTATGTCGACCTGATCGTGTCGCCGGAAACGCGCAACACCTTCCGCGCCCGCACCAACGCGATCTCGTCGCTGCGCCGCCATATGGCCGATGCCGGCTTCATGGAAGTGGAAACGCCGATGCTGCACCCGATCCCGGGCGGCGCCGCGGCCAAGCCCTTCATCACGCACCACAATGCGCTGGACATGCAGATGTTCCTGCGCATCGCGCCCGAGCTGTACCTGAAGCGCCTGATCGTGGGCGGCTTCGAGCGCGTGTTCGAGATCAACCGCAACTTCCGCAACGAAGGGGTGAGCCCGCGCCACAACCCCGAGTTCACCATGATGGAGTTCTACGCGGCCTACACGGACTACCGCTGGCTGATGGACTTCACCGAGGACCTGATCCGCAAGGCCGCCATCGATGCGCGCGGCAGCGCCGTGCTGACGTACCAGGACCGCGAGCTGGATCTGTCCAAGCCGTTCCATCGCCTGACCATCTGCCAGGCGATCCAGAAGTTCGCGCCGCAGTACACCGATGCGCAACTGGCCGATGCCGGGTTCCTGCGCACCGAGCTGAAGAAGTTCGGCGTCAACACCAACGCGCCGCAGTTCCTCAACGCCGGCCTGGGCACGCTGCAACTGGTGCTGTTCGAGGAAACCGCGGAAAGCCAGTTGTGGGAGCCGACCTTTATCGTCGACTACCCGGTCGAGGTCTCGCCGCTGGCGCGCGCTTCGGACACGGTGCCGGGCATCACCGAGCGCTTCGAGCTGTTCATCACCGGCCGCGAGATCGCCAACGGCTTCTCGGAGCTGAACGATGCCGAAGACCAGGCCGACCGCTTCCGCAAGCAGGTCGAGCAGAAGGACGCCGGCGATGAAGAAGCCATGTACTTCGACGCCGACTACATCCGCGCGCTGGAATACGGCATGCCCCCGACGGGCGGCTGCGGCATCGGCATCGACCGCCTGGTGATGCTGCTGACGGACAGCCCGAATATCCGCGACGTCATCCTGTTCCCGCACCTGCGCCGGGAAGACTGATGCAGGCGGCGTCCGGCAGGACGCCCCACTGCGGAAACCGTGAACGCCACCGCCTGCGGTGACCGCCTGCGGTGGGGTTTTTCTTAGGGTCGCGAAAGGCACTCCAGCGTGTCGATTGTTACAACCCGGTCCGCAACCGCGCCGCCAGGACGACCACAACCCATTGAATCGAAAGGATTTTTCCGCCTACATATATTTACAAAAACAAACGGAAAACGGCACCCGCTTCGGCCACACTGGCTCCATCCCATCGCGGCCTTCGCCGCACCGGAGCCACAATGCAGAGCCAAGCCACCTCGCCAGACCACACCCCTGCACCGCTGCCGCCGCAACGCCGGCTGCATCCGCTGATCGGCGCGGCGGCCGTGGCCGTGGTGATCGCCAGCCTGACCGCTGTCGCCGCCGTGACCGGCGTGCTGCCAATCAGCAAGGCCAACCCGGACCTGCAAACGCAACAAGGTCCGCAGGGCCCGCTGCCAGTCACCGCGGAAACCGCGCCCCCGCCGGGCAGCACCACGCGCCCACCGGTCTACGATGACGGCCAGCCGCGCCCGGCCAATCAGGACGCTGCCCGTTCGTCGCAAACCGCACCGCGCACCGCCCCGGCACGCCAGGCCGCGCAGCGCGACAGCGAGCCGCGCGCCAGCCAGCGCGCCGACACCGAGCGCCAAGCTGCCAAGGGCAGCCCCTACGCCGGCCGTATCGTCGCCGTGACGCCGGTCCAGACCCAGAAGCCCAACACCAGCGGCCTGGGCGCGCTCGGCGGCGCTGTGGTGGGCGGCCTGCTGGGCAACCAGGTCGGCAAGGGCAACGGCCGCATCGTCGGCACCGTGGTCGGTGCCGTGGGCGGCGGCGTAGCCGGCAACCAGATCGAGAAGGCGGTCAGCAAGGACACACATTACGAAGTCCGCGTACGCATGGACGATGGCAGCCATCGCAGCTTCACTTACGAGCAGAACCCTGGCGTGCAGGTGGGCCAGCGCGTGCACCTGGAGAATGGTGCGCTGGTGACCGGGTGACCGCCCACAGCACGCGCCGGCGCATTTAGTGTGCCGTTACAAACCATGGCCGGCTTGTCGCCGGCCTTTTTCATGGTCGCTTTGCTATGATTCTTGGGCGCCACCTCCCGGTGAACCGGAGTCCATACCATGCAGCCAGCCACCCACAACACTTGCAGGACCTGGCAACGGCTTCTCCCACTGGCCGGCGCGCTGCTGCTGGCGCTGTCGCACCACGCGGCGTTCGGGCAGGAACTGCTTGTGCTCGGCGGCCTCCAGTCGACGGAGTCCCTCGGCGAGCGCAGCTACGGCTACGCCTACTCCTACCAGCACAACCTCGGCGAGAACTGGTACGCGACCTTCACCTACCTGAATGAAGGCCATGTCACCAACCATCACCGCGACGGCCACAGCGTCCAGCTTTGGTGGCGCTACCTGGCCCTGGACCGCCGGCTGACGCTGGCCCTCGGTGCCGGCCCTTACCGCTATTTCGATACCACCGACCAGCGCTCGGACGGCACCTACGACAACCACCACGGCTGGGGCGCGCTGCTGAGCGCTGCGGCAACCTGGTATGTGAACGGTGGCCCCTGGATGCTGCAGGCGCGCTACAACCGAACACAGACGTCGTCAAGCATCAAGACCAACACGTTGCTGGTGGGCGTCGGCTACCAGCTCGATCGCGGTGACCGCGGCGGGCCGGTGGTGCCGCCGCCGGGCCGGACAGACAATGTCACGCAGAATGAGCTGACGGCGCTCCTTGGCGGAACCATCGTCAACAGCTTCGATCCACAGACTTCTTTCGCCAAAGCGGTGGAATACCGGCGCGGGCTGTGGCAATACGTGGACGGCACCATCAGCTACATCAACGAAGGAGAAAACGCGGTGCTGCGCCGCAACGGCGTGGCCGCGCAGGCGTGGCTCACGCGCGCGTTCTTCCACGACAAACTGACACTCGGGGTCGGCGTGGGCCCGTACTACGCCATCGACCTGAGCCAGAAAGGGTTGAGCGCAGCCAGCTCGCCGTCGCGATGGTCTGGCCTGATGTCGATGTCGGCCAGCTACCGGCTCGGCGACCACTGGCTGACGCGGCTGACATGGAACCGCACCATGACCGGCTACGACCACGATACCGACGTGATCCTGGCGGGCGTCGGCTACCGCTTCTAAGCAAACAGGCCGGCGGAGCCGGCCTGTTTCAGGGGAGTTCTTGCTTATTGGGATTCTTCGATCCAGGCAGCCTGGATCGCTTCCAGGATCTTCTCGCCGGAACGCTCCGGCACATCGGCAAAGCCATCCAGTTCCAGCACCCAGCGGCGCAGGTCGGTGAATCGCACCGACATGGGATCCACATCGGGATACTTGTCGTACAGGGCTGCCGCGATATCGTAGGTATCGGTCCACTTCATGGGGTTATTCTCCGCTGAGGTCTGCCGGGCCGCTCAGTGGCCTTCCTTGGCGTGGTTGATGGTGTACTTCGGGATCTCGATGGTCAGGTCTTCCTCATCGACGATGGCCTGGCACGACAGCCGCGAATTCGGCTCCAGCCCCCAGGCCTTGTCGAGCAGGTCTTCTTCCTTCTCTTCAGCCTCGTTGAGCGAGTTGAAACCCTCGCGCACGATCACGTGGCAGGTGGTGCAGGCGCACGATTTCTCGCACGCATGCTCGATCGCGATGCCGTGCGAGAGCAGCGCATCGCAGACGCTGACACCCGTCTCGGCTTCAATCACCGTCCCATCCGGGCAGTATTCGACGTGGGGCAAAACTATGATCTGTGGCATCTCGTGTCCTGGTATCTGTAATGCGGTGCAGGCGTGGTGATCAGCCCAGCTCCTGCACCTTGCGCCCCGCCAGCGCGCTCTTGATCGAGCGGTCCATGCGGCGGGCAGCGAATTCGTCGGTGCCGTGCGACAGCTTTTCCACCGCGGCGTGGATGGCGTGGTGGTCGTCGCCGGTGGCGATCTCGCGCACCGTGGCCATCAGCGCTTCCACCGCAGTGCGCTCCTCGGCGGACAACAGGTCGCCATCGGTTTCCAGCGCGCGCTGCGTGGCCTCGACCAGCCGGTCGGCTTCCACGCGCTCTTCGGCCAGCGCGCGGCTCTTCATGTCGTGCTCGGCCTCGCGGAAGCTGTCCTGCAGCATGCGCGCGATATCGTCGTCGGCCAGGCCGTACGACGGCTTGACCGTGACCGAGGCTTCCACGCCCGAATGGGTCTCGCGCGCGGTCACGGACAGCAGGCCGTCGGCGTCGACCTGGTAGGTCACGCGGATGCGCGCCGCGCCCGCCACCATCGGCGGGATGCCGCGCAGCTCGAAGCGCGCCAGCGAGCGGCAGTCGCTGGCCAGCTCGCGCTCGCCCTGCAGCACGTGGATCGCCATCGCGGTCTGGCCGTCCTTGAAGGTGGTGAATTCCTGCGCGCGCGCCACCGGGATGGTGCTGTTGCGCGGGATGATCTTCTCGACCAGGCCGCCCATGGTCTCGACGCCCAGCGACAGCGGGATCACGTCGAGCAGCAGCCAGTCTTCGCCAGGGGCATGGTTGCCGGCCAGCAGGTTGGCCTGCATCGCGGCGCCCAGCGCCACCACGCGGTCCGGGTCCAGGTTGGTCAGCGGGGTCTGGCCGAAGTAGTCGCCCACGGCCTTGCGGATCGATGGCATGCGCGTGGCGCCGCCCACCAGCACCACGCCCTTGACGTCATCGGGGGTCACACCGGCGTCGCGCAGCGCCTTGCGCACCGGCGCCAGCGTTTTCTGCACCAGGTGTGCGGTGATCTGTTCAAAGGTTTCGTCGGTCAGAGCCAGGTGAACGATCTCGCCGGAATCGAGCACGGCATCGATCACGGTACTGTCCGCTTCCGACAGCGCTTCCTTGGCCGCGCGCGCGCGCACCATCAGCAGGCGCATGTCCTGCGCCGACAGCGGCTGCAGGCCGGCCTGCTCGACGATCCAGCACAGCACGCGCTGGTCGAAATCGTCGCCGCCGAGCGCCGAGTCGCCGCCCGTGGCCATCACTTCGAACACGCCCTGCGTCAGCTTGAGCACCGAGATATCGAAGGTACCGCCGCCCAGGTCGTAGACCGCGTAAATGCCTTCCGACGCATTGTCCAGCCCGTAGGCAATAGCCGCCGCGGTCGGTTCGTTCAGCAGGCGCAGCACTTCCAGGCCGGCCAGGCGCGCGGCGTCCTTGGTCGCCTGGCGCTGGGCCTCGTCGAAGTACGCCGGCACGGTGATGACCGCGCCGACCAGGTCGTCGCCGAGCGTGTCCTCGGCGCGCTGGCGCAGCGTGGCGAGGATCTCGGCCGAGATCTCGACCGGGCTCTTCACGCCGGCCGCGGTCTTGATCTGCAACATGCCGGGCGCGTCGACGAAGTCGTATGGGCTGTGCTCGATATTGGCGATGTCGCGCAGGCCGCGGCCCATGAAGCGCTTGACCGAGACGATGGTGTTCTTGGGGTCGCGCACCGCTTCATCCTGGGCCCGGTAGCCGATATGCGTGGTGCGGTCCGGCAGGTAGCGCACGACCGACGGCAGCAGCGCGCGGCCGCGTTCGTCGCCCAGCACTTCGGGAATGCTGCTGCGTACCGCGGCCACCAGCGAGTTGGTGGTGCCGAGGTCGATGCCGACGGCCAGGCGGCGTTGGTGGGGCGCCGGCGACATGCCGGGTTCGGAAATCTGGAGCAGTGCCATGGTAATTCTTCGCTGTCTTGTGCGGCAGGGGAAGCCGCCATGCGGGCGGATCTCGCGCCGGGCGCCATTTTGTCACGGGCCCGGCAAACGTGCCGGTCAGTCTTCCAGCCGGTCGATGGCCTCGCTGGTATCGTGTTCGATCTTCTCGATAAACATCAGTTGCCGCACCGCGCCGCCGGCCGCCTCGTTGTCGCCGGAATCCAGCAGCGCGCCCAGTGTTTCGTGGCGCTCGCGCTTTTCCTGGCGCAACTCGCGCAGCAGCGCATCGAGCCGGTCCACTGCGCGCTCTTCCACCGCTTCCTGCAGCGCTTCGCGCCATTCCATCTGCTGCATCAGGAAGGCCGGCGTCATGACCGTGTTGTTCTCGGCCTGCACATCGACGCCGCGCAGCTTCAGCAGGTAGGTCGCGCGCCGCAACGGCTGCCGCAGCGTACGGTAGGCTTCATTGGCATGCGCGGCCCACTGCATGGCCACGCGACGCTCGGCGTCGCCCGCCTTGGCAAAGCGGTCCGGATGTGCCTGCGACTGCACGGTGCGGTATGCCGCATCCAGCGCGGCCTCGTCGACACCGTACTGCGCCGGCAGGCCGAACAGCGCAAAAAAATCGTCTTTCAACTGCTTCCCCAAGAAAAAGGAGCGGCCGCGCCGCCCCTTTGTCCATTGCCGCCACGGTGCCGCTCAGGCGGGCTTGCGTGCCCACTCGGCCGGCGGTTCGTTGCGGTCGCACTTCAGGCAGTTCACCCGCATGCCGATCATGCCGGCGCGGCCCTGCTCGCTTTGCGTCCATGGCCGCGACTGCCACGGCGGGTCGTGCCGCATATGCTGGCCGTGCCCGCATTCGAGTTCGGCCACCCAGTGGCCTTCCTCGTCCCGGCGGAACCCGACGATGCTGCGCTCCACCGGGGCTTGCTTGCGCTGGCTTGCTCAGACCGTGAAAGACTCGCCGCAGCCGCACTCGTCCTTGACGTTGGGGTTGTTGAAGCGGAAACCTTCGTTCAACCCTTCACGTGCGTAGTCGAGTTCGGTGCCGTCGATATACGGCAGGCTCTTGGCGTCGACGATGACCTTGATGCCGTGCGATTCGAACACCGCGTCTTCCGGCAGCAGCTCGTCCACGTATTCCAGCTTGTAGGCCAGGCCCGAGCAGCCGGTGGTCTTCACGCCCAGGCGCAGGCCCACGCCCTTGCCGCGGCGTTCCAGGTAGCGGGCCACATGCTTGGCCGCCTTCTCGGTCATGGTGATCATCGTTGCGTCTTCCTTCGTCGATGCCGTGGTCAGTGCGACAGAATCAGGCAGCCTTCTGCTCGGCGCCGTGCTTCTTCTTGTAGTCTTCGACGGCGGCCTTGATCGCGTCTTCGGCCAGGATCGAGCAGTGGATCTTCACCGGCGGCAGCGCCAGTTCTTCGGCGATCTGGGTGTTCTTGATCTCCAGCGCCTGATCCACGGTCTTGCCCTTGACCCACTCGGTCACGAGCGAGGACGAGGCAATGGCCGAGCCGCAGCCGTAGGTCTTGAACTTGGCGTCTTCGATCACGCCAGCCTCGTTGACCTTGATCTGCAGCTTCATCACGTCGCCGCAGGCCGGCGCGCCGACCATGCCGGTGCCGACCGCATCGTCGTTCTTGTCGAACGAACCGACGTTGCGGGGGTTTTCATAGTGGTCGAGAACCTTGGTGCTGTATGACATTTTGCTTACCTCTTGCGTATCTTTGCGGGGGTATTGCTTTTTGATCTGTGGCGGGCGCGTCAGTGCGCGGCCCACTGGATCGAATTCAGGTCGACGCCGTCCTTGAACATCTCCCACAGCGGCGACAGGTCGCGCAGCTTGCCGATCTTGCTCTTGAGCAGTTCGATGGTGTAGTCGATTTCCTGCTCGGTGGTGAAGCGGCCCACCGTGAAGCGGATCGAGCTGTGGGCCAGTTCATCGTTGCGGCCCAGCGCGCGCAGCACATACGACGGCTCCAGCGAGGCCGAGGTGCAGGCCGAACCCGACGACACCGCCACGTCCTTGATCGCCATGATCAGCGATTCGCCCTCGACGAAGTTGAAGCTGACATTCAGGTTGTGCGGCACGCGTTGTTCCAGGTCGCCGTTCAGGTAGACCTCTTCCATGTCCGACAGGCCGTTCCACAGGCGGTCGCGCAGCATGCGGATGCGTTCGTTTTCGGTCGCCATCTCTTCGCGGGCGATGCGGAAGGCTTCGCCCATGCCGACGATCTGGTGTGTGGCCAGCGTGCCCGAGCGCATGCCGCGCTCATGGCCGCCGCCGTGCATCTGCGCCTCGATGCGCACGCGCGGCTTGCGGCGCACGTACAACGCGCCGATGCCCTTGGGGCCGTAGGTCTTGTGGGCCGAGAATGACATCAGGTCGCACTTCAGCTTGTTCAGGTCGATCGCCACCTTGCCGGTCGCCTGCGCGGCGTCGCAGTGGAAGATGATGCCCTTCTCGCGGCAGATCTCGCCGATCTGCTCGACGTCCTGGATCACGCCGATCTCGTTGTTGACCAGCATCACCGAGACCAGGATCGTGTCCGGGCGCAGTGCCTGCTTGAACACTTCCATGTCGAGCAGGCCGTTTTCCTTCACGTCCAGGTAGGTCACTTCAAAGCCCTGGCGCTCCAACTCGCGCGTGGTGTCGAGCACGGCCTTGTGCTCGGTCTTCAGGGTGATGAGATGCTTGCCCTTGCCCGAATAGAAGTTCGCGGCACCCTTGATCGCCAGGTTGTTCGATTCGGTCGCGCCCGACGTCCACACGATCTCGCGCGGGTCGGCGCCGACCAGTGCGGCCACCTGCTCACGCGCTTCTTCCACCGCGCGCTCTGCTTCCCAGCCGTACGCATGGCTGCGCGAGGCGGGGTTGCCGAACTGCTCGCGCAGGTACGGAATCATCTTGTCCGCCACGCGCGGGTCCACCGGCGTGGTGGCCGAGTAATCCATGTAGATGGGGAAATGTGGGGTGCTCATCGTTATGACTGCCTTGTTAGGGACCGCTGATCGCTGTTTTGCTGTCGTTGCCTGGGCACGCTCAGGACTGCGCCAGGCTGAAAACTGAATTCACCATTCTGGCCCGGACCGGCTTTTCCTGCTTGTCGGCCTTGCCGCGCGCAGCGGTCGCGACCGGCTGCGCGGCGTCTTCGCGCATGTCGTGCAGCACGGCAGGCTGGCGCTCGCGCTGCTGGTCCACCAGGTTCTTGAGGGAAACGGAGTCGAGGTACTCGACCATCTTCTGGTTCAGCGTGGCCCACAGTTCGTGGGTCATGCAGCGCCCGGAGCCGTCATCTCCGTTACAATTGCCCTTGCCGCCGCATTGGGTGGCATCCAGGGGCTCGTCCACGGCGATGATGATGTCCGCCACGGTGACGTCTTCGGCCTTGCGCGCCAGACTGTAGCCGCCGCCCGGGCCGCGCACGCTTTCAACGATCTCGTGCCGGCGCAGCTTGCCAAACAGCTGCTCCAGATAGGACAACGAGATCTTTTGCCGCTGGCTGATGCCGGCGAGCGTGACCGGTCCCTGGTCCTGGCGCATGGCCAGGTCGATCATCGCAGTGACCGCGAAGCGGCCTTTGGTGGTCAGTCTCATGGTGCAGGGCTCTGGGGGTGATGCCAATACTTGATCGTTTCCGTCAAGTATAAAGGTACCCGACTAATTCAGTCAACTACCCTGCCGCACCGCACCACGTCCCCATCACGCTTCGCGCCCGCCTGCGGCCGTCTCCGGGCCTGCCACGCGCGGCGGCATCACCAGCGACAGCGGGTGCGTCAGGATGCGCCGCCGCACGGCCGCGCTCAGTTCGGCGCGGTCCACGCGCCGCAGGTTGCGTGACCGCAGCGCCATATTGAACGCCAGCGCGAAGCTCACCGCCACGTTCAGCATCCCCATCAGCGCAATGCCCGCCACCGCCAGCCACAGCGACGGCATGCGCAGCGCATCCATCCCCAGCACGCCGATGGCCGCGCCGACCGAGCCGGTCGACAGCGTCACATGACGCACTTCCATATGCGGCCCGAAGAAGCTCAGGATTTCCGGCCCCAACCCCAGCAGCAAGCCCAGCGACACATTGGCGACAATGCCCGACAGGTTACGCTTCCAGAAATCCGCCAGCCGGGTGGCGCCGCGTGCACCCAGCACGTAGCGCAGGCGCCGGTTGTAGGCCATCACGTCATGCACGCGGTGCAGCGCGAACCAGTTGTCGGCCCAGCCCGCAATCAGGCTGGACAGCCACAGCAGCACGCCGGTGAAGGCGGCGTAGAGCGGTGTCGGGCCCAGGATCGAGAACGATTCGATGGTGGCAATCGCCTTGGCCGGCGTGATCAGGTTGGCGCTCAGCAGCTTGTGCGCCAGCCACTGGATCCCCAGCGCCACCGGGAACACCACCGCCAGGTTGCCGACAATCGCCGCCGCGTTGGAACGGATCATGGCGATGGTGTCGTCGACGAATATCTCGCGCCCTTCCGGCCGCCCTGCCCCGTCCAGCCGGTGCGCCAGCGCGGGGCCGGTCA
Organism: Cupriavidus sp. GW823-FHT06D04; assembly: GCF_058795055.1. Taxonomy (NCBI): domain Bacteria; kingdom Pseudomonadati; phylum Pseudomonadota; class Betaproteobacteria; order Burkholderiales; family Burkholderiaceae; genus Cupriavidus; species Cupriavidus sp. GW823-FHT06D04. Next base: position 19,696 of record NZ_JBXAHL010000014.1, read on the forward strand.
TGGCCGGCTGCTTGGTCGCCAGCGTGAAGTGCGCAAAGTGGATGGCCAGGAAGCTGCCGGCGTAGTTGAGCGAGGCCAGCAACCCCTCACTGAACTTGTCCAGGTGCAGGCCGTAGATCAGGAACTTCAGGTACACCGTGGCGACCGAGACCAGGCCGCCGCCGGCTGCGGCGCGCACCAGTTCGGCGTATTCCTTGCGGTCGCGCGTGATGTAGTGCTCGCCGGTCTCGGCCGAGCGCTCCACCACCTTGCGCGCCAGCTGCGCGAACGAGGTGCCGGCCAGGTGCGAGATGCTGCGCCGGGCCTGGGTCGATCGGATCAGTTCCGCCACCAGGTGCGCATGCATGCCGGGCCGGTGGGGCTCGACCCAGGCCGCCAGCAGCAGCTCGATGCGGCTGAGCTGCACCTTCATGCGCTCGATCTGGAACACCACCTCGATCGATACGCCGTTTTCTTCCAGGTCTTCATACACATGGCGGATCGCGGCATGGCAGCCGTCCAGCAGCGCGCGGAAATAGTTCAGGCGATGGCCGAAGCTGTTGTCGTCATGGCGCAGGCCCTCTTCACGCAAGGCCTGGACGGCCTCGTCCAGGCGGAAGAACGGCGTCTCGTCCACGCGCCCGGCCAGGCGCGAACGGATCGCCTGGCTCAGGCCGGTGGCGCGCACCTGGCTGACCAGCACCGCGATGCTGGTGGCCAGCGTCTGGCCCAGCGCATCGCGATAGTGCGCCATGCCCGCCGCTTCGCCCTTGGTGCTGCCGGCCTGCAGCACGCGCGCCAGCCGGGCCAGCAGCTCATCGTCGACGGCCTCGACCCACTCCGCGTCTTTATCACCGACGAACACCAGCGCAAACAGCCCCGCCATGTCGCTGCGGTTGGGCGGCGGCGGCAGGAAGCGGTTCTGCAGCCGGCCCACCATCTCGCTGACGAAGCCCGGGTGCAGGGCCACGCCGGTATCGCAGAACAGTCCGGTCGGGTCGTTCTCGCGCACCAGGCTGCGCACGGTCAGGGCAAAACGTTCGGCCCAGTCGGGATGCCGCTCCAGCACCTGCAGCAGGTAGCGCAGCCGCACATGCTCGGGGTGGCTGCGGTCCGTGCCGGGTTCCTGGCTGCCGGCATCGGCGCCCAGCCCGCCATCGCGGCGGATCCAGAAGCCCAGCTCGATCAGCCAGCCGTTGCGCTCGGCCAGCGGGGCCTCAGGATCGGCCGCGGCCAGGATGGCGTCGAGCTGCAGGCTGGCATTGCGCGATTCGCGCCATTTGCGGAACAGTTTGCGAAGCATGGATTCTCGTGGGATCGGGCCGCCGGCCGCGGCGCTCGTGGCGTCGCGGCGCGGGCCGCAGAAAAGGCGACGGGGCGGGTGCCCGGATCAGCCGGCGTTGCCTTGCAGGCGCTGGCGCAGCTCGGCCACCAGGCCCTCGCAGGCATCTTCGATGTAGTCGAGCACGCGCTCGAAGCCATCGCCTTCGCCGTAGTACGGGTCCGGCACCTCGTCGGCGTCGTGGCGGGTGGCGAAGCTCATCAGCAGGCGCAGCTTTTCGCCGGCATCGGGGCGCAGCCGCGCCAGGCCGGCCAGGTTCTCGCGGTCCATCGCCAGGATCAGGTCGAAGCGATCGAAGTCCGGCAGCCCGACCTTGCGCGCGCGCAGCGCGGACAGGTCATAGCCGCGCTGCAGCGCGTGGCGCTGGGTGCGGGGATCGGGCGCGCGGCCGAGGTGGTATTCATGCGTGCCCGCCGAATCCAGCTCCACCAGCGCGTCCAGCCCGGCCTCCGCCAGCTTGGCGCGCAGCACGCCCTCCGCCGTCGGGGAACGGCAGATGTTTCCCATGCAACACATCAGGATGGCGTATGTCTTCATCGGATCACAACTTGGCGGGAGTGGAATGGCAGGCGCACCGGCCCTCGGCAGGGCCGCCGGCCGGACAGCCCGCAATTCTACCCGCAGCCCTTCAGGCCAGTTGCTTGGCCAGCCGCTCGCCGTGCGCAAACCCGGCCACTTCCGCGGCTTCGCGCGATTTATAGTGCTCGGTGATGCGCGAGGTCTCGGTCAGCGTGCCAGCGGCGCGGATATTGGTGCCGGGGCGGCAGACGCGCACGGTGTAGGACCATTCGCTCTGTGAGCGCTGCCTGACCTGGACCTGCACTTCGTGGGTTTCATAGACCTTCTTCTTCCATTCACCGATTTCGGTCATTGTGGTTCTCCACGGAAAATGGGGGTGCCTGGCTAGTTGACCTCGCCGGCGTCGATCGCCCGCATGGCGCCGGCCTCCGCCAGCGCGATGGCCCCTTCGGGCGTGGGCGCATCGCCCGCAATCGCCTCGAAGCTGGGGCCGGAAGGCTCGCCGAAGGCATCGGCGATGCGCATCTGCGCCGCAAACCCGCCGGCGGCATTCGGGACCGCGCTGACCACGACCGCGTAGCCGCCGTATTCAAACTGGCGTTCCATCGTAGCTCCTTGTCGTTCGCCATCAAGGCAGCTTGGCCGCCACCACCTCCAGCTTCTGGATCGGCGGCGTCCCCATGAACAGCTCCGGCGCCCTGGCCATCAGCGCCGCGGCAACCTTGCCGCCGAGGTGCGCCTCGCGCGCTGACTCATCGGGGAAGGCATCAAAGATGCCGAACATCGACGGGCCCAGCCGCAGCGCGAACCAGGCCGTGGTGCCGGCCTCCTGCTCCACCAGCGCGAGCCCGTCGCGCAGGAACTGCTCAACCTCCTGCTCCTTGCCCGGCCTGGCCTCCAGCGGTACCCACAGCCCAAGTTTTACCATGATGCGCCTCCCGGATCAGGTGTGACGCATTTCACTATAGGCCAGCCGGAGCCGGCACCACGCGTATCAGGCGGGCGGCAGCGCGCCATCTCCGCTGGCGCCGAACACCTGTGCCTTGAGCTTGGCCAGCTGGTCGCGCACCTGCGCCGCCTGCTCGAATTCCAGGTTGCGGGCATGGTCAAGCATAAGCTTCTCCAGGCGCTTGATTTCCTTGGAGACCTGCTTCTCGCTCATGTCCTCGTAGCGGGCCTGCTCCTGCGCCGCCAGCAGCTCGGCCTTGGCATCGCTGACGCTGTAGACGCCGTCGATGATGTCCTTGATGCGCTTGACCACACCGCGCGGCGTGATGCCGTTGGCCTCGTTGAAGGCGATCTGCTTGGCGCGGCGGCGCTCGGTCTCGCCAATGGCCTTCTTCATCGACTCGGTCATGCGGTCCGCGTACAGGATGGCGGTACCGTTGACGTTGCGCGCGGCGCGGCCGATGGTCTGGATCAGCGAGCGCTCGGCGCGCAGGAAGCCTTCCTTGTCCGCATCGAGGATTGCCACCAGCGACACCTCGGGAATATCCAGGCCCTCGCGCAGCAGGTTGATGCCCACCAGCACGTCGAAGGTGCCCAGGCGCAGGTCGCGGATGATCTCCACGCGCTCGACGGTGTCGATGTCCGAGTGCAGGTAGCGCACCTTGACCCCGTTCTCGGACAGGAACTCAGTCAGCTGCTCGGCCATGCGCTTGGTCAGCGTGGTCACCAGCACGCGTTCGCCGGCCTCGACGCGGGCGTGGATCTCGGACACCAGGTCGTCCACCTGCGTGGTCGCCGGGCGCACCAGGATGATGGGATCGACCAGCCCGGTCGGACGCACCACCTGCTCCACCACCTGCCCGGCATTCTCCTGCTCGAACTGCGCCGGCGTGGCCGAGACAAACATCACCTGGCGCATCTTGCGCTCGAATTCGTCGAACTTCAGCGGCCGGTTGTCCAGCGCCGACGGGAGCCGGAAGCCGTACTCCACCAGCGTGGTCTTGCGCGCGCGGTCGCCGTTGTACATGCCGTTGAGCTGGCCGATCAGCACGTGCGACTCGTCCAGGAACATCAGCGCATCCGGCGGCAGGTAGTCGACCAGCGTCGGCGGCGGATCGCCGGGGCGTGCACCGGACAGGTGCCGCGAATAGTTCTCGATGCCCTTGCAGAAGCCCAGCTCGGACAGCATTTCCAGGTCGAAGCGGGTGCGCTGCTCCAGCCGCTGCGCCTCCACCAGCCGGTTTTCCTTGTGGAAGAACTCGAGGCGCTCGCGCAGCTCCGACTTGATCGCCTCGATCGCGCGCAGCACGGTCTCGCGTGGGGTCACATAGTGGCTCGACGGGTAGACCGTGAAGCGCGGGATCTTCTGGCGCACGCGGCCCGTGAGCGGGTCGAAGAAATGCAGCGACTCGACTTCGTCATCGAACATCTCCAGCCGCACCGCCATCTCGGCATGCTCGGCCGGGAAGATATCGATGGTGTCGCCACGCACGCGGAAGGTGCCGCGCTGGAAGTCGGTCTCGTTGCGGGTGTACTGCATCGCGATCAGGCGCGCGATCACGTCGCGCTGGCTGATCTTGTCGCCGGCCCGCAAGGTGAGAATCATCTGGTGGTATTCGGTCGGGTTGCCGATACCATAGATCGCCGAGACGGTTGCCACGATGATGGTGTCGCGGCGCTCCAGCAGGCTCTTGGTCGCAGACAGCCGCATCTGCTCGATATGCTCGTTGATCGACGAGTCCTTCTCGATAAACAGGTCGCGCTGCGGGACGTAGGCCTCGGGCTGGTAGTAGTCGTAGTAGCTGACGAAGTACTCGACGGCGTTGCGCGGGAAGAATTCACGGAATTCCGCATAGAGCTGCGCCGCCAGCGTCTTGTTCGGGGCAAACACGATGGCCGGCCGCCCCATGCGGGCAATCACGTTGGCCATGGTGAAGGTCTTGCCCGAGCCCGTGACGCCCAGCAGCGTCTGGAACGACAGGCCGTCGTCCACGCCCTCCACCAGCTGCCGGATGGCCTCCGGCTGGTCGCCGGCGGGCGGGAACGGCTGGTACAGCTGGAACGGGGAGCCGGGAAATGTGACGAATTTGTCTTCGTCCAGGGCCGGCGCGGCTTCGGCAAGGTTCGACATAAGGGGCGTGGTGGCTGGAGAGGTAGCGGTACGAGTAAGGAAAGAAATAACGAAAGAAGGCGCGGCGAGATTAGGGAAAAACCTCAGGAAAACGGGCGGATACGCTAGAATCTTGGGGTTGACAGCCCCCGCTTCAAGCCACTTCCCGCCGGAAGGGAACGGGGCCTGCCAGCCGCCAGCGCAGTCCGAAGCATTCTACGCCTTCCCGTTTTCATTCATTGCCGACCACGAGATTCCAAATGAGTTTGTTTTCTGCCGTCGAGATGGCCCCGCGCGACCCGATCCTGGGCCTCAACGAAGCCTTCAATGCCGATACCCGCCCGACCAAGGTCAACCTGGGCGTTGGCGTGTACTTCACCGACGAAGGGAAAATCCCCCTGCTGCGCGCCGTCCAGGAGGCAGAAAAGGCCCGTCTGACCACCGCCACCCCGCGTGGCTACCTGCCGATCGAAGGTATCGCCGCCTATGACCAGGCCGTGCAGACGCTGCTGTTCGGCAAGGAATCGCCGCTGATCACCGAAGGCCGCGTAGTGACGGCACAGGCACTCGGCGGCACCGGCGCGCTGAAGATCGGCGCCGACTTCCTGAAGCGCCTGTACCCGGACGCCAAGGTCGCCATCAGCGACCCGAGCTGGGAAAACCACCGCGCACTGTTCGAATCCGCCGGCTTCCCGGTGGTCAACTATGCCTACTACGACGCCCCCAGCCACGGCCTGAACTTTGCCGGCATGGTGGAATCGCTCAAGTCGTTCCCGGCCAACACCATCGTCGTGCTGCACGCCTGCTGCCACAACCCGACCGGCGTGGACCTGTCGCCCGAGCAGTGGAAGCAGGTGGTGGAACTGGTCAAGGAACGCAACCTGATCCCGTTCCTGGACATGGCCTACCAGGGCTTTGCCGACGGCATCGATCCGGACGGCGCCGCCGTGCGCCTGTTCGCGGACTCCGGCCTGCCCTTCTTCGTGTCGAGCTCGTTCTCGAAGAGCTTCTCGCTGTACGGCGAGCGCGTGGGCGCGCTGTCGATCGTCACCACCAGCAAGGAAGAAGCGCAGCGCGTGATGTCGCAGGTCAAGCGCGTGATCCGCACCAACTATTCCAATCCGCCGACGCACGGCGGCACCGTGGTCGCCAGCGTGCTGAACAGCCCGGAACTGCGCGCCATGTGGGAAGAAGAACTGGCCGAGATGCGCGACCGCATCAAGCTGATGCGCCATGCGCTGGTGGACAAGCTGGCCGCCAAGGGCGTGCCGGGCGACTTCTCCTTCGTCAAGGCACAGCGCGGCATGTTCTCGTACTCGGGCCTGACCTCGGCCCAGGTGGATCGCCTGCGCAATGAGCACGGCATCTACGCCGTCGGCACCGGCCGCATCTGCGTGGCCGCGCTGAACAGCCGCAACATCGACGCCGTCGTCGATGCAATCGCAGCTGTGATGTAAAAGCCCTTTGAAATCGCCACACCGCAACAAGTGGCGACTGGCGCAAGCGTCACAAAGCAATGCACAAAAAGCGGCTTCGGCCGCTTTTTGCATTTGTTTGCAATTTTTCAGCCAAATGTCATCCAGAAATCAGCCTTTTACCTTATTGTTTTCCGCAGCAATGGATGTACTTTAAGGTATATGCTGCAGAGCAAGATCGTTAGCACGGTCGTTCGGTTAAGGGCATAATCGGCGCCACGATCCACGGTGTATTGTCAGTACATTAGTACCTGGTAGTACGTACCTCATAGCTAGACCCCAGGCAGAAAAGGCATGCTCTACCAATTGCATGAGTTCCAGCGTTCGATCCTGCACCCGCTGACCGCGTGGGCCCAGGCGACGGCCAAGACCTTCACCAACCCCCTCAGCCCGCTCTCGCTGGTTCCCGGCGCACCCCGCCTGGCTGCCGGCTATGAACTGCTGTACCGGCTCGGCAAGGAATACGAAAAACCGGCATTCGACATCAAGTCGGTGCGCTCCAACGGGCGCGACATCCCCATCGTCGAGCAGACCGTGCTCGAGAAGCCCTTCTGCAAGCTGGTGCGCTTCAAGCGCTATGCCGACGACCCGGATACCATCAAGCTGCTCAAGGATGAGCCGGTGGTGCTGGTGGCCGCGCCGCTGTCGGGCCACCATGCCACGCTGCTGCGCGACACGGTGCGCACGCTGCTGCAGGACCACAAGGTCTATGTGACCGACTGGATCGACGCACGCATGGTGCCGGTGGAGGATGGCACGTTCCGCCTGTCCGACTACATCTACTACATCCAGGAATTCATCCGCCACATCGGCGCCGAGAACCTGCATGTGATCTCGGTGTGCCAGCCCACGGTACCGGTGCTGGCCGCGATCTCGCTGATGGCCTCGGCCGGCGAGAAGACGCCGCGCACCATGACGATGATGGGCGGCCCGATCGACGCCCGCAAGAGCCCCACCGCGGTCAACTCGCTGGCGACCAACAAGTCGTTCGAGTGGTTCGAGAACAACGTCATCTACACCGTGCCGGCCAACTACCCCGGCCACGGGCGCCGCGTCTACCCGGGCTTTTTGCAGCATGCCGGTTTCGTGGCGATGAACCCGGACCGGCACCTTTCCTCGCACTATGACTTCTACCTGAGCCTGGTCGAGGGCGATGCGGACGACGCCGACGCCCACGTGCGCTTCTACGACGAATACAACGCGGTGCTCGACATGGCCGCCGAGTATTACCTCGACACCATCCGCGAGGTGTTCCAGGAGTTCCGCCTGGCCAACGGCACCTGGGCCATCGACGGCAATCCGGTGCGGCCGCAGGACATCAAGAGCACCGCGCTGATGACCGTCGAGGGCGAGTTGGACGACATCTCCGGCGCGGGCCAGACCGCCGCGGCGCACGACCTGTGCGCCGGCATCCCGAAAGCCCGCAAGCAGCATCTGAATGCGGAACACTGCGGCCACTACGGCATCTTCTCGGGCCGGCGCTGGCGCGAGGAGATCTACCCGCAGCTGCGCGACTTTATCCGCAAGTACCACCAGGCCTCGGCCACCAAGTAAAAAAACGCCCGCGATCGCGGGCGTTTCTTCTTGCGGGGCCGGGCCGGGAGGTTCAGTGCTTCTTCAGGTAGCTGAGCAGCATTTCCGAGTGCAGCTCGGCAAAGCGCTCATGCTCCTGCTGCGAGGCCACGTCGCGGCCGATCACGGCACTGATGGTGTAGCGGTTGGACAGCACGTAGTAGCCCAGCGCGGAAATCGTCAGGTAGAACTGCGGCACGTCGATATTGTCGCGGAACACGCCTTGTTCCTGCCCGCGCCGGATCACGTCGGCCAGCACATCCACCACCGGGTTGATCAGCTGCTGCAGCTGCGCCGACTTCTTCAGGTGCCGGGCCTCGTGCAGGTTCTCGCTGTTGACCAGGCGGATGAACTCCGGATGCTCGTAATACCAGTCCCAGACGAAGCGCGCCAGCGTGCGCACGCCCTGGACCGGGTCTTCGTCAACGAGGTGCAACTGCTCCTCGTCAGCGCGGAAATTGGCGTATTGCTTCTCGAGCACCGCCAGGAAGAGGCCTTCCTTGCTGCCGTAGTAGTAGTACAGCATGCGTTCGTTAGTCTCCGCACGCCGGGCAATCTGGTCGACGCGGGCGCCGGCCAGACCCCCCTTGGCGAATTCCTCGGTGGCCGCAGCGAGGATGCGTCGGCGCGTCCCTTCCGGGTCGCGTTTGGTCTTGGGCTCAGTTGACATGGGGTGGCTGGTCGATCGTTGCGCGGATTATGGCATAGGCCGGAATGCGGCAATCCGGCGGTGCGCGCATCATCGCCGTTTCTGCCCGCCGGCGAAATCGGGGATAATCCTTGCGGCGCGATGGCTCGCAGGGGTTCACAGAGATCCCGGTGCCGCAGGGTCGCTGGCCTATTGTCCGCCGCAGGGTTCGGCTGTTATGTCGCCAAACCCTCACAGTGCCCCGCAAATTTCGTGTCTTGACCGTTCTGATCCGGCCTTGGTCCCTGTTTTGTCCCCTGATTTCCTGCCCGTAGTCGTGAATCCCGCCGTCAAGTCCCTCGCCGACCGCATCGAAGCGCTGCTGCCCCAGACCCAGTGCACCAAATGCGGCTTCAACGGCTGCCGCCCCTACGCTGAAGCCATGGCCAACGGCGAAGCCGCCTGCAACCGCTGCCCGCCCGGCGGCGCGGAAGGCATCGTGCGCCTGGCCGCGGTGCTGGGCACCGAACCGCTGCCGCTGGACCCGGAACGCGGCAGCGAACAGCCGCGCGCGGTGGCCCGCATCGACGAGAGCCTTTGCATCGGCTGCACGCTTTGCATCCAGGCCTGCCCGGTCGATGCGATTGCCGGCGCCGCCAAGCAGATGCATACGGTGATCCCTGACTGGTGCACCGGCTGCGACCTGTGCGTGGCGCCCTGCCCGGTCGACTGCATCGACATGGTCCCGGTCACCGGCGAACGCACCGGCTGGGCCGCGTGGTCGCAGGCGCAGGCCGATGCCGCGCACGCGCGCTACCTGGCGCGCAATGCGCGGCTGGTGCGCGAGCGCGAGGAAAACGACGCGCGCCTGGCCGCCAAGGCCGCCGCCAAGCTGGCCGCGGTGCAGGCCGAAGCGCCGGAGAACGATGCCGAGCGCGCCGCGCAGGAACGCAAGCGCGCCATCATCCAGGCCGCGATCGAACGCGCCCGGCAGAAGCAGCAGGCCGCGCAACCGCGCAACACGGAAAATGTCTCGGCTGCGGTGCAGGCCCAGATCGACGCCGCCGAAGCACGGCGCGCGCGCGCAGGGCTTACCAGGCCTGGATCCGACCAGAACGCCAATACCGACCCAGAAGAAAAATGAACGCCGCCAAGTGCCGTGCCATCTTTGAGACGCTGCGCGAAACCAACCCTGCCCCGGCCACCGAACTGGAATACAGCTCGCCGTTCGAGCTGCTGATCGCCGTGCTGCTGTCGGCGCAGGCGACCGACGTCGGCGTCAACAAGGCCACGCGGCGGCTGTTCCCGGTGGCGCATACCCCGCGGCAGATGCTGGACCTGGGCGAAGCCGGCCTCAGCGAGTACATCAAAACCATCGGGCTGTACAAGACCAAGGCGAAGCACGTGATCGAAACCTGCCGCATCCTGGTCGAGCGCCACGGCGGCAAGGTCCCGCCCGAGCGCGAAGCGCTGGAGGCACTGCCGGGCGTGGGCCGCAAGACCGCCAACGTGGTGCTCAACACCGCGTTCGGCGAGCCCACCATCGCGGTGGACACGCACATCTTCCGGGTAGCGAACCGCACCGGGCTGGCGCCGGGCAAGACTGTGCAGATCGTCGAGCAAAAGCTACTCAAGTGCGTGCCGCATGAGTTCCTGCACGATGCCCACCACTGGCTGATCCTGCACGGCCGCTACGTCTGCAAGGCGCGCAAGCCCGAGTGCTGGCACTGCGTGATCGAGCCGCTATGCGAGTTCAGGGAAAAGACGCCGGCGCCGCAGTTGTGACCCGAGGCTAGTCCGGCTCGTGCGCCAACACCAAGGCCAGCTGTAGCGCCGTGCGCGCGACCACCTCCACATCGGGCGCGTAGCCGTGTGTGATCCAGCGCAGGGCGATGTGGACCACCCCGCCCGCCACCCCCGCCGTCAGCAACGGATCCAGCTTGCGTCCCGGCGGCAGCAGCGCTTGCGCCAGCAGCCCGCCGAATTCATCCAGCGACTCCGCCAACGCCCCGTCGACCAGCTTGCTGACGCCGCGGATTTCCACCAGGAACACCCGCGCTGAACGCGGCTCGCGCTGCAGCGCCCCGAAATAGGCGCGCAGCATGGCCAGCGCGCGTTGCTGGCCATCGCCTCCGCCCCCCTCGCCCGCCAGGGCGAGGGTGTGCAGCAAGCGGTGGGTCACTGTTTGAAACGATGCCAGCAGCAAGGCCTCGCTGTTGGCGAACGACTCATAGAAATACCGTTCGGTCAGGCCCGCGGCCTCGCACACGGCCTTGACGGTGGCGTTCTGGTAGCCGCGCTCGCCGTAGACCTGCACGGCCGCGGCAATCAGCTGCACACGGCGCTGGGCACGTCGTTCTTCGGCTTCGGCGCCGCGGTAGCGGCGCGCGGGGGTGAGCTCGGTCGTCATGTGCGCCATTATGACATTCCCTATTGTCAGATTACTTGCCGGATCGCTTCTGACAATCTATGTTGTCAGAAGTGCCACTCGTCCGGATCCGCCATGACCGCCCCAAGTTCCGATGACGCAGTCCTCGATGTCCTGATCGTAGGCGCCGGCCTGTCCGGCATTGGCGCCGCGCGCCAGCTGCAAATGCGCTGCCCCGGCAAGCGCTACGCCATCCTGGAGGCGCGCGAGGCCATGGGCGGTACCTGGGACCTGTTCCGCTACCCCGGCATCCGCTCGGATTCGGACATGTACACGCTGGGCTACCGCTTCAAGCCCTGGCGCGGCGCCAAGGCCATCGCCGACGGGCCGTCGATTCGCGCCTATATCCGCGAAACCGCCGAAGAGGCCGGCATCACGTCACATATCCGCTTTGGCCATCGGGTCGTCAGCGCGGCATGGGACAGCGCCGCAGCCTGCTGGACGGTCGAAGCCAAACGCACGGCGGACCACAGCCGGCTGCGCCTGCGCGCACGCTTGCTCTATGTGTGCGCGGGCTATTACAGCTATGCCGAGGGCCACCGGCCCGAATTTGCAGGCGAAGAACAATTCCGCGGCAGCATGGTGCATCCGCAGTTCTGGGACGAATCGCTCGACTACGCCGGCAAGCGCGTGGTGGTGATCGGCAGCGGCGCCACGGCGGTCACGCTGGTGCCGGCCATGGCGAAGAGCGCCGCGCACGTGACGATGCTGCAGCGCTCTCCCACCTATATCGTGACGCGCCCCGGCGAGGACGCCATCGCCCACAAGCTGCGCCGCATCCTGCCGGAGCGGCTGGCCTACGCCGCCACGCGCTGGAAGAACGTGCTGCTGGGCATGATGTTCTTCCAGCTGGCGCGGCGCCGGCCGGATCGCGTCAGGCAGCGCCTGATCGGCATGGCGGCAGCGCAACTGACGCCAGGCTATGACGTCGGCACCCACTTCACGCCCCGCTACAGGCCGTGGGACCAGCGCCTGTGCCTGGTGCCCGACGGCGACCTGTTCCGCGCGATCCGCGACGGGCACGCATCGGTGGTGACCGACACCATCGACCGGTTTACCGAAGACGGCATCGTGCTGGCCAGCGGCAAGACGCTGGCCGCGGATGTCGTGGTGGTGGCCACCGGCCTGAAGCTGAACATGCTGGGCGACATTGCGCTCACTGTAGACGGCCAGCCGCGCCGCCCCGCCGAATGCCTGGCCTACAAGGGGATGATGCTGAGCGATGTGCCCAACCTGGTGCTGGCCTTCGGGTACACCAATGCCTCGTGGACGCTCAAGGCCGACCTCACAGCCGAGTACGTCTGCCGCCTGCTGCGTCATATGGATCGCCACGCCCACCGCATTGCCGTGCCGCGCGCCCCCGCTGACGTTGAGCCGACCCCGTTCCTGGATTTCACCTCCGGCTACGTGCAGCGTGCCGCCACCGTGCTGCCCCGGCAAGGGCATCGCAAGCCATGGCGCGTGCACCAGAACTACCTGAAGGACCTGCTGACGATTCGGCACGGGCGCGTCGCAGACGGCGTGTTGCAGTTCGATGTCCCGCCTCCCTCTCCCCTGGCACACCGGGCGCACCGGGACAGCCAGGACACCACGAACAAAAACACGGTGCCGGCCGTTGCCGCCAGCGAGGTGCAATCATGACCATCGTCCTGACCGTCTTCGCGGTGCTGATCGGGCTGATCCTGGTGCTGGGCGCGTCGCTGTATCTGTACACGTGGCGCACCGCCCGGCGCATCGAAGCCGCCATGCCGCCGCCCGGCCGCTTTGTCGAGGTGCCCGGCGCGCGGCTGCATGTGGTGGAGCGCGGCCAGGGCCCGGCGGTGCTGCTGGTGCATGGCTTGTCTGGCCAGCTTGAGAATTTTAGCTACGGCATGATCGGGCCGCTTGCCGAGCACTTCCGCGTGATCGCCGTCGACCGCCCCGGCGCGGGCCACTCCACACGCACGCCGGGCAGCGCCGCGGACCTGCCGGCGCAGGCCGCGGCGCTCGCCGCGCTGTGCGACAAGCTTGGCCTGGAGCGTCCGCTGGTGGTGGGCCATTCGCTGGGCGGTGCCATTGCGCTGGCGCTGGCCATCCACCACCCCGATCGCGTGGGCGGGCTGGCACTGATCGCGCCGCTCACGCACCCGCCCAAGGCGATCTCGCCGGTGTTCCAGGCCATGACCGTGCACAGCGCGTGGCTGCGCCGGCTGATGGCATGGACGCTGGTGGTGCCGATGTCGATACGGCGGCGCGAAGCCGTGATGGACATCGTATTCGGCCCGGACCCGGTGCCGGACGACTTCCCGACGCGCGGAGGCGGCCTGCTGGCGCTGCGGCCCTGCCACTTCCTGGCCGCGTCCGAAGACCTGATCGGTGCCGCGCATAGCCTGCCGGCGCTGCTGCACCGCTATGGCACGCTGCGCGTGCCGGTCAGTATCCTCTACGGCCGCGAAGACCGCATCCTGGACTTTGCCGAGCATGGCGAAGCGCTTGTCGCCAAGGTCCCCGGCGCCACGCTGACATTGGTCAGCGGCGGGCATATGCTGCCGGTGACCGCCGTCGATACCAGCGTCGATTTCGTCCGCGACACCGCCGCCCGGCTGCATGTACCCGCGCCGGCCCAGGCGCAAGTCGCCTGATCCACGGAGCCCCGCCCATGGCCACCACCACCGGTTCCAACCCCTACAAGCAGGATGTCTTCACCGCGTTCCAGGCCGTTCGCAAGCTGATGGCGAATGGCAACGACACGGAGCAGGTGTTCCGCATCATGCGCGCACTCAACGGGCCGTCCATGCCCCGCAACTTCAGCCGCCTGCTGAGCACACCGGACGGGCGGCGCATGGTCTACCAGCGCGTCGAGCTGGCGGAGCGCCTGTCCGATCCCGCCTACGTGGCCAGGTTCGCACCGGGCACGGTGGGCGCGGCCTATCGCGCCTTCCTGGAACAGACCGGCTACAGCGCTGACGGGCTGGCCAAGGTCTCGAACCTGGACCAGGAGCCCGTGGTCGAGGACGCCTACATGTGGTTCGGCCGGCGTACCCGCGACATCCACGACATCTGGCATGTGCTTACCGGCTACCGGGCCGATGAGAGCCTTGGCGAAGCCGCACTGGTGGCATTCAGCTATGCCCAGACCGGCGGCAAGGGCTGGGCCTTCATCGCCATCGCGGCGTCGCTGAAGAGCCTGCGCGTGAGCGGCAGCCTGGCCTTTGCGCGGGCCGTGCTGGAGGGCTACCGGCTGGGCCGCCGCGCCCAATGGCTGTTGGGCGAGGACTACGAGAGGCTGCTGCATGAACCCATCGACGCGGCCCGCGCGCGGCTTGGCATTGCCGAACCCCAGCGCTACCTGGCCTGCAATCCCGTGCAGGAGTGGACGGCCTGAAGCCGCCGCCGCGCGCCAGACAAAAAAAAGCGACCACGGCGGGTCGCTTTTTTGTCTGGCACCGTTGGTGCGCAGCGCGTTCAGACGATGCGGCAGGCTTCGTCGAACGACAGGCGCGGGCCGCGCGGGAACAGCTTGTCGGCCTCACCGTAGCCCAGGTTGCACAGGAAGTTGACCTGCCACTTGCCGTCAGGGAAGAAGGCCGCGTTGACCTTGTCGGCATCGAAGCCGCCCATCGGGCCGCAGTCCAGGCCCAGCGCGCGCGCCGCCAGGATGAAGTAGCCGCCTTGCAGCGAGCTGTTCATCAGCGCGTCGCGGGCGATCTTCTCGGCGTTGCCGGCGTACCAGGAACGGGCGTCGGCATGCGGAAACAGCTTGGGCAGCTGGTCGTGGAAGGCGGTGTCGAAGGCGATGATGGCCGTCACCGGCGCCGAACGGGTCTTGTCGACGTTGCCGGCCGACACGCAGTCCACCAGGCGCGCCTTCTCGGCAGCGCTCTTGACAAACACGATGCGCGCCGGGCTGCTGTTGGCAGCGGTCGGGCCGAACTTCATCGCTTCATAGATCTGGTGCAGCACGGCGTCGTCCACGTGGCGGTCCTGCCACACGTTGTGCGTGCGGGCTTCGGTGAACAGCTGCGCCAGCGCGGCGTTGTCGATCTGGGACATGCGCTTCTTTCCTGTACGAGATTTAAGAGAAGGCGCGATTGTACCCAACGCCTTGTGCGCCCCACGACAGCGCCTTTGAGCAACCCGTTCAATTCCCTTGCATATCGGCGCGGGCCGGCGCCGGCGCACTGCCCCGGCGGGTCAGCCACAGCACGCCGGCCAGGATCAGCCCGCCGCCCACGGCCTGCGCCGCGCCGATATGCTCGCCCAGCAGCAGCGCCGCCAGCAGCACCGTGACCACCGGCTCCAGCGTCGACAGCATCGACGCCTGCGCTGCGCCCAGCCGCTGCAGGCCGGCGAAGAAGGTCAGGATCGCCAGCACCGTCGACAACAGCGCGATGGCTGCCAGCGCCAGCCAGCCGCCGGCAGTGGCCGGGAACTGCGGCGGCGCGCCCGCCCCCATCCGCAGCAGGCCGACGGCGCCGTAGACCAGCGCCGCCGCGGTGCAGATCACCGTGGTGGTGGCGATCGGGTTGACGCCGGCAGTCACGCGCGCGCCGACGATGATATAGACCGAATAGATCACCGCCGCCGCCAGCCCCAGCGCGATCCCCAGCGGTGAGCCCTCGCCGCCGCCGACGGTCAGGCCGGCGCCCACCGAACACAACACCAGCGCGATCACCGCGGCAGTGGTCAGCCGCTCCTTCAGGAAGACCGCCGCCAGGATCGTCACGAACAGCGGATACAGGTACAGCAACAGCGCCACCAGGCTGGCCTGCGCATGGTTGAGCGCGCTGAAGAAGCAGAACGACTGGCCGACATAGCCGATGCCGCCCATCGCCGCCAGCGCCAGCACGCGGCGCCACGGCGGCAAGGCGATGCCGCGCGTGCGCATCACCCAGGCCAATGCCGCGGCGGCCAGCATGAAGCGCACCAGCAGCAGCCCGTAGACATCCGCGCCGGCCGCGTAGGCAAAGCGCGCGAAGATCGCCATGGCGCCAAAGGCGCTGGCCGACAGCGCGATCAGCAGCACGCCGGCCAGCTTGTCGCGGGCGTGGTCCGGGGCGGTTTGGGCGGAAGCGGTCATCGAGCGGGCGGAAAGTCGGCGATCCCGCATTCTACTTGGCGCCGCTTGCAACAAGCGGCGCCGCCAGCGCGGGCCGCGGCCCTCGTTTACAATGTCGCCACCATGTTTAATCCCTCCCGAGAAGAAGTCCGCCGGTTCTTCTGCGATGCCTGGCAGAAGCAGCTCACAGGCGGCGTGCTGACCCCGCTGGAAGCCATCGCAATCGACTGGATCGGCGAGCACCCCGAGTACCACGGCCTGCTGCGCGACAGTGAAGGTGCGCTGTCGCAGGACTACACTCCCGAGCAAGGCCAGACCAACCCCTTCCTGCACCTGTCGATGCACCTGTCGATCTCCGAGCAGGTCTCGGTCGACCAGCCGCGCGGCATTCGCCAGGCCTATGAGGCGCTGGCGCGCCGGCTGGATTCCCCGCACGAAGCCCAGCATCAGGTGATGGAATGCCTGGGCGAAATGCTGTGGCAGGCACAACGCACCGGCCAGCCGCCCGACGGCGACCACTACGTCGATTGCGTGAAGCGCCGCGCCAACCGCTAAGTCCGGTACGCGAGACGCATCAAGTGCTGCGTACAATTCGTCACAACCCTCCGATGGGTGCGTGGTAGGCTTTGGGGTCCGCATTTCCCTAGCCGCGTTGCCGTCATATGGCGGCGCGGTGCCCGCAAACCATGCCCCGTATTGCCCTCCCCCGCCGGCGCCGGCTCGCGCCCGCCGGCCGCGCCGTTGCCCCGCTCTGCCTGTCGCTGATGCTGGCCTGGCCGCTGGCCGGCCACGCCGGGGTGGCGCTGCTGCAGCCGCCGCGCGTGATCGACGGCAACCAGCCGCTGACGCTGACGCTGGTGGTCAGCGCCGACGACGCCACGCGCCGCTACCGGATTCCCGACACGCTCGAAGTGACCGCCTCGGGCGACCTGCAGGCGCCGGTGCGGCTGGTGCTGTGGCGCGAAGTCTCGGGCCCGGCCGTGGTCAACCTGCGCCGCGGTGAGCACCGCGCGATCCGCTACACGGTGGCGCTGCCCCCGGCCCTGCGCGGCCAGGTGCGGCTGGATGCCACCGGCATCGACGCCGCGCCGGTACTGGTGACGCTGAACCGCCTGCCGCAGCCCGGCGAACCCGCCACCGCCGCGCCACCGGTCGCCGGCAAGGCACCGGCAGCGAACGGCACCGAGCCGGCCACCGACGCCGCAGAGCCGGCGACCGCTACCGCAGCCGTGCCGGTCTCCCCGGTCACCACCGCGGGCGCCGCCGCACCCGCGCCGGCCGACCTGCGCGACAGCGCCCGGCTGTCGTTCCATGACCCGATGTATTTCATGGTCGGCGCGCATGACGGCGCCAACGCCAAGTTCCAGCTGAGTTTCAAGTACCGCCTGTTTCAGGGCGAGGACCCGGCGTCGAAGCGCCTGTTCGACAACCTGTACGTGGGCTACACGCAGTTTTCGCTGTGGGACCTGTCCGAGCAGTCCAAGCCGTTCCGCGACACCAACTACCGGCCCAGCCTGTTCTATTACCTGTCGGATACCGGCGTGCGCAACAACGTCATCAGCCGGCTGTCGCTGGCGGCCGGCCTGGAGCATGAATCCAATGGCCGCAGCGGCGACGAATCGCGCAGCATCAATACGGTCTTCGTCAAGCCGACCTTCTACTTCGGCGACCAGAACGACTGGCACTGGCGCGTCGCGCCCAAGCTCTATGCCTATGTGGAAAAGGGCGACAACCCCGACATCGCCCACTACCGCGGCTTCATGGACCTGGGCATTGCCTACGGGCGCCCGGACTCATGGGAGTTCTCCGCCACGCTGCGCAAGGGCACGCGCAAGTGGTACGGCAGCGTCGACGCCCAGCTGACCTACCCGATGGCGCGGCTGATCCCCGGCACCGCGGGCTACCTGATGGCGGGCTACTTCGTCGGCTATGGCGAGAGCCTGCTGGACTACAACCACAAGCTGCCGTGGCAGTTCCGCATCGGCTACGCGCTGTCCCGCTGAACCCGCTGAACGGCCAGACCGCTCAGCCGGCCAGCGGCTTGCCGCTGGCCTTGAGCCGCGCATTGGCCACCGCGGCGGCAAACTGGCCGTGGCCATGCCAGCCAGTGGCGCAGCCCAGTTTCTTGCCGTTCTGAAAGAACATGAACACCGGGATGCCATGCAGGCCAAAGCGCCGGCCCAGCCCGGGATGCGCGTAGACGTTGGCATGCAGCCAGTGCAGCGCCAGCGCGCGGACCGGTTCGGGGTTGGCCAGCATGGCCTTCTTGGCCATCTCGCAGTTGAAGCAGTCCACCCCCCAGAAGAACACGCACACCAGCGCGTCGCCGGCCCCGGCTATGGCGGCGTCGATGATGCCGTCATCGACCTCGCGCATGCCGAACGCCTCGAAGGCGCGGTGGTCGAGGTGGGGGGCCGGGGACGACTGCGCCGAGCCGGCGCCTGGTTCAGTGGTCATGCTCGCTCCAGAATGACAAACGCCCGGGCCAGCCGGCACCGGGCGTCAGGTCGCAATCCAGGATGGCACGCCGCCGTCCCGGGCCGGCTTACTTCGGTGCCGCCACCGTCACCAGCGCCGGCCGCAGCACGCGCTCGGCAATGGTGTAGCCGCGCTGGAGCACGGTCACCACGGTATTGGGTTCCTGGTCCGCCGGCACCATCGAGATGGCCTGGTGGCGGTGCGGGTCGAATTTCTCGCCCACCGGGTTGAGTTCAACGATCTTGCCGCGCTCAAAGGCGGCCGCCAGCTGGCGCGCGGTCAGTTCGACGCCTTCGCGCAGCTTGGCGATATCGCCCGAGCCGTCGGCCAGCGCGGCCTGCAGGCTGTCCATCACCGGCAGCAGGTTGTCGGCGAAGTTCTCGATGGCGAACTTGTGCGCCTTGGCGACATCGTCCTGCGCCCGGCGGCGGATGTTCTCGCCTTCGGCAACGGCGCGCATATACAGGTCGTAATGCTCGCGCGCCTTGGCTTCCAGGGCGGCCAGCTGGGCCGCCACGTCATCCACGGCAGCGGTTTCCGGCGCACCGGTTTCCTGGCTGGCGTTGGCCGCCTCTTCGCCCGCGGGCGTAGGCGTCTGGGTGGTTGGCGTCTGCTTCTGTTCTTCCATGTCGATCCGTATCAATGCATTGTCGCGGCCCGCCGTGGGCCTGGCCGCGGGTGGTAAATCGGCGCGTGTTCCGTGCAGGTGGTGGCAAGGCGCAGGTTTTCAAGAGTGGCGCTGGCGTGACGCGGAAACACACGGTTACAAAGGCCACCCATATGCAATCGACGCCTTATTGCTTTGCTGCATCGCACTCACTAAGATTCTCAGTAAGAAAAATGACAAAAATGTCGGGGGTCCTGGAGATGGTTCAACTTTGTGCCTCTTCCGAAAGGTTGGCCATGCATAAGCTGCCAGTCGTGACGCTCTGCCTTGTGGCCGCCTTGGCGGTCATGACCGTCTTTATCTGCCTTTCCGGCGCATTCACCTCGCGCGATACGGAGTATGGCAGCGGCAAGGCGGTGTTCAAGCACTACATCGTCCCTATCGTCAGTCAGGAAGTCACGCAGGAATAAGCGCCACCTGACCCTGTGCCCACTGCGCGGCGGCACCGGAGCTTCCCGGTGCCGCCGCGTTGTCATTTCAGCTCTTTAGGTGGTCGATGCGGCGCCGGTCCCGCTTGGTCGGGCGCCCCTGGATCTGCGCGGACGGCTCCGGCTGCAGGCGCCGGCGTTCGGCATCGGCCAGCCGGCGGGACTGGCTTTCGGCACTTTCCTCGTATAGCGTCTGCGCCACCGGCGCCGGCCCGCGCGCCGCGGCGATGCTCTTCACCACCAGTTCCCAGCGCTGCTGATGCGCTTCCAGCACCACCATGTCGCCGGGCTTCACCTCGCGCGAGTTCTTGCATGGCTGGCCGTTCACGGTCACCTTGCCGCGCTCCACCGCTTCGGCCGCCAGCGAGCGCGTCTTGAAGAAGCGCGCGCACCACAGCCATTTGTCGATGCGCTGGCGCGCATCCGGCGCAAAGTCGACATTCATGCCGCCGCTCCCCGGGTCTGGGCGCGCGTGCGCCGTGCTTCCAGTTCGTGCGGATGCGGCGTGGCCAGCGGCCAGCCCTGCAGGTGCTGCAGCGCGATCTCGGCCATGGCCGCGACCCACGGATCGGCATCATTCAGGCACGGGATGAAGTGGAAATCCTTGCCGCCCGCGACCTTGAACTCGGTCTGCCCTTCCATGGCGATTTCCTCCAGGGTCTCGATGCAGTCGGCCGGAAAGCCCGGGCAGAAGACGTCGACCCGGCCCGCGCCGACCTTGCCCAGCTCGGCCAGCGTCGGCGCGGTGTACGGCTGCAGCCATTCCGCCTTGCCAAAACGGGACTGGAACGTCACCTGATACTGGCCCGGCTGCAGGCCCAGCGCCTCGCCCAGCAGCCGGCCGGTCTTCAGGCATTCGCAGTGATAGGGGTCGCCCAGCTCCAGCGTGCGCCGCGGCACGCCGTGGAACGACAGGATCAGCTTGTCGCCGCGGGCAAAGTCCGGCATGCCGTGCCGCGCCCAATAGGCGCCGACCTGCTGGTGCAGCGCCGAGATATAGGCCGGGTGGTCATGGAAATGCTTGACCAGCCGCAGCTCGGGCTGGTTGCGCCACTGGCCCAGCACCCGGAACACCTCGTCGAAGGCCGTGGCCGTGGTGGTGCCCGAGTACTGCGGATACATCGGCAGCACCAGCACCTGCTCGCAGCCCTGCCGGCGCAGCGCCTCCAGCACCGAGGCGATCGACGGGTTGCCGTAGCGCATTGCGCACGCGACCGTCACTTCATGGCCATGCTGGTTCAGCAGCCGCTGCAGCGCATGGGCCTGGCGCTCGCTGTAGACCAGCAGCGGCGAGCCCGTCATATGGGCCTCGCGCAGCCAGATCGATTCATACTTCAGCGCCGAGGCGCGCGATCGCAGCGGCAGGATCACCCCATGCAACAGCGGCAGCCAGGCCACGCGCGGGATCTCAACCACGCGCGGGTCGGACAGGAATTCCTTCAGGTAGCGCCCCACCGCCTTGGGCGTGGGTGCGTCCGGGGTGCCCAGGTTGACCAGCAGGATCGCCGTGCGCGGCGCGTGGCCGTGCTGGTAGGCCGGTTCGGGAGAAAACGTCATGTCGCTTCCGGGTTGGCACGGTGCCGGGATGGCGCCGGTGCGGCGCACCGGCGATTGCCGCGCTCGGTAGGAATGGAACTGCTTGTCAGACCAGCCAGTCTTTGCACTAGTTCTGGCTCAGGGCGCTCGACAGCAAGCGCGCGGTGATGTCGACGATGGGGATCACGCGCTCATACGCCATGCGCGTGGGGCCGATCACGCCGAGCGTGCCGACGATCTGGCCGTCAACCTCGTACGGGGCGGTGATGACCGCCATGTCTTCGATCGGCACCAGCCGGCTTTCGCCGCCGATAAAGATCTGCACGCCCTGCGCATGGCTGGACACGTCCAGCAGCTGCAGCAGGCTGGTCTTGTGCTCAAACACGTCGAACAGGCGCCGCAGCTTGTCCATGCTGGAGGCCAGGTCTTCCACTTCCAGCAGCTTGCGCTCGCCGCTGATAAAGACGTGGTCGTCGTCCTCGTCCTCGGCGACGCTGCCGGCCTCGACCGCGGCCTGCATCAGCTGCGACATGTCGCGGCGCAGGTCCTGCAGTTCCACCCGCAGGTGGCCGCGCACCGTGTCGAAGCTCATGCCGGCATAGTGCGAGTTGAAGAAGTTGGCCGCCTCGATCAGCTGGGCCGGCGTGTATGACAGCTCGGTCTGGATGATGCGGTTCTGCACGTCGCCCTCGGGGCTGACGATGATCAGCAGGATGCGCTTGTCCGACAGCCGCATGAATTCGATCTGCCGGAACGCCTGCGCGCGGCGCGGCGTCATCACCACGCCGGCGAAGTGCGACAGGTTGGACAGCGTGCGCGCCGCCGCCGTGATCATGCGCTGCGGCCCCAGTTGCTGGCCGCCGAGCTGGTCCTGGATCTGACCGGTCAGCTCGGCCAGGTCGGCGTTGTGCTCCAGCGGCTTGGCCGTCAGCATCGAATCGACGAACAGCCGGTAGCCGCGCGGGGTCGGGATACGGCCGGCCGAGGTGTGCGGGCTGGCAATAAAGCCCATTTCCTCCAGATCGGACATCACATTGCGAATCGTCGCAGGCGACAGGTCCAGCCCCGAGTACTTCGACAGGGTGCGGGAACCGACCGGCTGCCCTTCGGCAATATAGCGCTCGATCAGGGTCTTGAGCAGCGTTTTGGAGCGTTCATCCATGATGCCCCGATTTTACGCAAGTTTTGGACCTTCTGGCGGGCGGCCTGGGCCGCCCGTCCGCGCCTGCTGACAACCGTCATGGCGGTATGGTCTAATCCACGCATGTCCGCCCCCCCGAAAGCCAGCGCCGTGCGCACTTCGTTCAAGACCGTCGCCCTGGTGGGCCGGTACTCCACTGCCGGCATCGAAGGGCCGCTGGAGGAGATCGCCTCTTATATCCTGCGCAACGGGCAGGACGTGGTGTTCGAGCGCGAAACCGCGCTGGCCACCGGGCTAACCGGCTACCCTGCCCTGTCCGCCGAGGAGATCGGCCGGCAGGCCGACGTGGCCGTGGTGCTGGGCGGCGACGGCACGCTGCTGGGCATCGCCCGCCAGCTGGCCGGCTACGACGTGCCGCTGATCGGCGTCAACCACGGGCGGCTGGGCTTCATGACCGACATCGCGCTGGAAGACGCGCACACCGTGCTGCCCGACATGCTCGACGGGCGGTACGAGGCCGAGACCCGCCTGCTGCTGGAATCGCGCGTGGTGCGCGACGACATGGACATCTTCTCCGCGCTGGCCCTGAACGACGTGGTGGTGAACCGCTCGGGCATCTCCGGCATGGTCGAGCTGGCGGTGTCGGTGGACGGCCATTTCATGTACAACCAGCGCTCGGACGGGCTGATCGTGTCGACCACCACCGGGTCCACCGCCTACGCGCTGTCCGCCGGCGGCCCGATCCTGCATCCGACGCTGTCGGGCGTGGTGCTGGTGCCGATCGCCCCGCACGCGCTGTCCAACCGCCCGATCGTGCTGCCGCACGACGCCGAGGTCACCATCGAGGTGGCCAGCGCGCGCGACGCCAGCGTCAACTTCGACATGCAGTCGCTGACCTCGCTGCTGCCGGGCGACCGCATCGTGGTGCGGCGCTCCGAAAAATCCATCAACCTGCTGCACCCGGTCGGCTACAACTACTACGCCACGCTGCGCAAGAAGCTGCACTGGCACGAGTATCCTTCCGAAGACAATCGCCTCTGAGCCAGTATCAAGCCGCCCCTCAAGCCTGAGCCCGAACCCATCGGACCGACTACCTTCCACGCCACGATGCTGCGCAGCCTGTCCATCCGCGATTTCGTCATCGTCGATACGCTCGACCTGGACTTCACCACTGGCTTCACCGTCTTCACCGGCGAGACCGGCGCCGGCAAATCCATCCTGATCGATGCCCTGGCGCTGGTGCTGGGCGAACGCGCCGATGCCGGCGTGGTGCGCGAAGGCGCCCCGCGCGCCAGCGTCAGCGCCACCTTCTCGACCCACCCGGCACTGGATGCCTGGCTGGCCGAGCGCGAGCTCAACAGCGAAGCGGAAGACGGCGTGCATACCGTGCTGCTGCGCCGCACGGTCGATGCCGGCGGCCGCAGCAAGGCCTTTATTAACGGCGCCGCCGCCACCCTGGCGCAGCTGCGCGAAGTCGGCGACCAGCTGGTCGACATCCACGGCCAGCACGCGCACCAGCTGCTGCTGCGCCCCGACGCGCAGCGGCTGCTGTTCGACGCCCACGCCGGCCTCACCCAGCAGGCCGGCGCCGTGGCCGAGGCCTGGCGCGCCTGGCGTGCCTGCGTGCGCCAGCGCGAGGCGGTAGAACACCAGTCGCGCGAGATGCAGCTCGAACGAGAACGGCTGGAATGGCAGGTCGGCGAACTGGACAAGCTCAACCCGCAGCCGGGCGAATGGGAAGAGATCCAGTCCGAGTACAACCGGCTGTCGCATGCCGCCGGCCTGATCGACGGCAGCCGCGTCGCGCTCGACGCACTGTCCGAGGCCGACGGCTCGGTGCTGTCGGCGCTGAATACCATCGTGCACAAGCTGCAGCAGCTTGCCGATGTCGATCCCGCGCTGCGCGACGTGCTGGCCGCGCTCGAGCCTGCGCAGATGCAGGCCGAGGAAGCCGCGCACTCGCTCATGCGCTATGTCGACCGGCTCGAACTCGATCCCGAGCGGCTGCAGGCCGTGGACGAACGCATGCAGGCGCTGCACGCCACCGCGCGCAAGTACCGCCTGCCGCCCGAGCAACTGCCCGACGAGCTGGTGGCCCGCCGCCAGCAGCTGGACGACCTGCAGGCCGCGCAGGACCTGAACAAGGTGATGGCGCGCGAGGCCGCGGCCAAGGCCGCCTACCTGACCCTGGCACAGCATCTCAGCCACGCCCGCAAGCAGGCCGCGCAGGCGCTGTCCGCCGCGGTCACCGACGCCATGCAGGGCCTGTCGATGGCCGGCGGCAGCTTTGTCGCCGCACTCAATGCGCTCGACGAAGGCCAGAGCCATGGACTGGAGCAGGTCGAATTCCTGGTCGCCGGCCATGCCGGCGTGAGCCCGCGGCCACTGGCCCGGGTGGCCTCGGGCGGCGAACTGGCGCGTATCAGCCTGGCGATCTCGGTGATCACCAGCGAGGCCTCGCCCACGCCCACGCTGATCTTCGACGAGGTCGATACCGGCATCGGCGGTGCGGTGGCCGAAGTGGTCGGCCGGCGCCTGCAGGAGCTCGGCCGCGCGCGCCAGGTGCTGTGCGTGACGCACCTGCCGCAAGTGGCGGCGCAGGCCGGCACCCACCTGCTGGTCAGCAAGGAAACCACCGATGCAGGCGACGGCTCGGTCACACGCTCGCGCATCCGGGTGCTGGACCCCGCCGGGCGCGTGGTCGAGACCGCCCGCATGCTGGGCGGCGCCACTGTCACCGCCACCACGCTGCAACATGCGGAAGAAATGCTGGCGCAAGGCATGGCCGGCGGCCAGGGCAGCCAGCCCGCACGCGGCACGGGCGGCAAGGATGGCCGGCGCAGCCGCCGCGCCGCCGGCTGAAAGCCGCCCCCGCACGTGCGCCAATCCATATACTGACAGGAGCTTCACCATGACCCGCCAAGCGCAAGCCGGCCTCCGGCAACGCCCGCGCGCATCGCTGCGCGCCGTGCTGGCCATCGCCACCGCCGCATCGGCCGCACTGCTGGCGCTGTCCGCCTGCCAGGCCCAGCCTAAGTCCTCGGCCCCGCCGCCGGGCAGCATCAGCGACGACCGTTCCCTGGGCGACATCATGGTGCGCTTCAAGCCGCCCGCGGTGAACCTGTCGGAGGACGCCGGCAAGCTGCTGGCCGAGATCAAGGGCCCGATCCGCTACGTGGTCAAGCGCCCGATGTCCGGCGGCGTCTGGCTGGTCACCGCGATCTCGCCGTCGGCGGATGCCACCCTCGACCAGGCGGTCGAGACCCTGCGCGCCACGCCCCGCATCGAGACCGCCGAGCCCGACCGCGTGCTCAAGCCCAACCGCAACATTCCCACCAGCCGCGACATGCCGCAGAGCTGAGCCCGGATGCACGACAGGACTTAAGCCTTCGGTTGCCCTTGCGCAACCACGCTGGATCGTATTCGCTACATAACAAGCCCCTCGCGCGCTACGCCCCAGGAGGAATACATGCCGCAACCCGCGCAGTCCGACTTCCGTAGCAGCCCCGTGACCCGCCGTTGGCGGGCCATTGTCTTCGCCGCCGCTGTGTGCGGCGTGATGCCGGCCAGCGCGGCACTGGCTGCCGGCGCCCATGCCGCACCCGCCTACACTGGCCAGATCATCGTGCGCTGGCGTGACGGCGCCAATGGCACCGCCAGCGATGGCAGCAGCAAGACGCCTGCAGCCGCGGCGGATGCGCTCAAGCAGCTGAGCGAGCGCACCGGCATTGCCGTCACGGCGCGCCGCGCCATGGGCGGCAACCTGCACCTGCTGCAGGTGCCCGACGCACTCGCTGCCGACCCGGAAGCCGCGGCGGCCCGGCTGCGCCAGGACCCACGCATCGCCGATGCCGTGCCCGACCGCTGGCTGAAGCTGCACGACACCCTGCCCAACGATCCCGAGTTCATCTCGCGCCAGCCTTACCTGATGGGTACCGGCACGGCGGTGGGCGGCGTCAACCTGCCGCGCGCGTGGGACCGCAGCCGCGGCAGCAGCGGCGTGGTGATCGCGGTGGTGGACACCGGCATCCTGCCGCACCCCGACCTGGCGGCGCGCGTGTTGCCGGGCTACGACTTCATCAGCAGCAGCACCATTTCCAATGACGGCGACGGCCGCGACGCCGATGCCACCGACGCCGGCGACAATGTCCCGGCCAACTTCACCTGCCCGGGCAGTTCAACGCCCACGCAGACGGCGACCAACAACAGCTGGCACGGCACGCGCGTGGCGAGCGTGCTGGGCGCGCAGACCAACAATGCGCAGGACATCGCGGGCGTCGACTGGAACGCGCGCATCCTGCCCGTGCGCGTCTCGGGCCGCTGCGGCGCGCTGCTGTCCGATACCGTCGACGCCATGCGCTGGGCCGGCGGCTTGTCGGTACCCAACGTGCCGGCCAATGCGACGCCGGCGCGCGTGGTCAATATCAGCCTCGGCGGCGGCACCTGCAGCAGCATTGAGCAACAGGCCGTCAACGACCTGAACGCGCGCGGCGTGGTGGTGGTGGCCGCCGCCGGCAATGAGCGCGGCGCGGTGGAAGCGCCGGGCGACTGCAGCGGCGTGATCGCGGTCACGGCGCATGCCAACGACGGCGAGAATGCCAGCTATGCCAACGTCGGCCCGCAGGTCGCGATCAGCGCGCCGGGCGGCGGATGCGGCAACTCGCAGGTAGTCAATGGGCAGTGCACGACCACGCCCTCGGTCATTCGCACCTTGAACAACGATGGCAAGACTGGCCTTGGCAACTATGTCGTGACGTCATCCGCGGGCACCAGCTTCGCCGCGCCGATGGTTTCGGGCGTGGTGGCCATGATGTTCGCGGTCAATGGTTCGCTGACTCCGGCCCAGGTCACCGCAGCGCTGAAGGCTTCGGCACGCCCGCATCCGTCCGGCACCTATTGCACCACCAATCCGGGCGTCTGCGGCGCCGGCCTGCTCGATGCCGACGGCGCACTGGCGGCCGCGGCGGGCACACCACCGGCGCAGGCTGCGCCGGCACCGGGCAATGGTGGTGGCGGTGGCGGCGGCGCCATTGCGCCCTGGACCGCGATACTGCTGGCGCTGTCCGGCCTGCTGGCCTTCGCGCTGCGGCGTCGCCTGTAACCCCGGCGCCCGGCCGGCTCAGGCGTCGTCGCCGCGGGCCGGGCGACGCGCCAGCCACCACTCCTGCAAGACCCAGCACAGCAGGCCGGCCACGGCGCCGGCCGCGTGCGCGAGGCGCACCACGCCAAATCCCCAGGCCGGTTCGAACACCACCGGCGCCAGCCACGACTGTTCCACCCAGACCTTGGCCAGCACGCCCAGGCATAGCAGCACGCCGGTGACGCGCGCCAGGCCCGATGCCCGCAACAGCGCGAGCGCGCCCCACAGGGCCAGCCCGTGCAAGGCGCCGGAGAGCCCGCCATACCATGCAATCGCCGGCGCGCGCAGCAGCACCACCTGCACGCCGATGCCGCAGGCAACCAGCACCAGCAACAGGGTGTGCGCACGCGCCGCGCGCGCGGCGATGGCCAGCACGCCGGTGGCCGCCAGCGCGTCGGCCAGCCAGTGGTGTCCATCCAGGTGCACCCACATGGCGGTGGCCAGGCGCCACCACTGGCCGTCCAGCCGCACGGCATCGCGCAGGTAGAGGCCATGCGCATGCCACCATGGCATGAAGGTGAACCAGGCCGACAGCGCCCACACCAGCGCGATCGCCGCCAGCAACCCCGGCCACGATGCCCCGGCCGGTGCCGGCGGAACTGCCGCGTCAGGCCTCACCGAACACGGCCTGCCACAGCGCGCGCACCTGTCCGGTCTGCTGCGCCACCGACGCGGGCGCGACGCGCGCATGCGCCTGCCCCTCGAGCCGCAGCTGGTGCTGGCGCGCGCGGAACAGCCGGTAGGCATCGCCCACCGCCAGTGCCAGCGTCGCGTCGATCAGGCCCAGCTCGCCCGCTTCGCGCAGCAGCGCGATATTGCCCGCATTGCGCGTGAGCTGCGGGTGCGCCCGGCTGTGCAGCAGCACCAGGTACTGCACCGTGAATTCGATATCGACCATGCCGCCGCGATCGTGCTTCAGGTCGAACAGGTCGGTCGGGTTGGGATGGCCTTCGGCGACCTTGCGGCGCATCTGCACGATCTCGTCGCGCAGCGCGGCGGCATCGCGTTCCTGGCACAGCACCTCGCCGCGCAGCGCCTCGAAGCGGTCACCGATGGCGGCGTCGCCGGCGCAGAAGCGCGCGCGCGTCAGCGCCTGGTGTTCCCACACCCAGGCGGTGTTGTCGCCTTCGCGCAGCTGGTAGCGGCGGAACGCCTCGAAACTGGTCACCAGCAGGCCGGCCGCGCCGTTGGGGCGCAGCCGCGTGTCGACGTCGAACAGCGCACCGGCGGCGGTATGGCTGGTCAGCCAGGTAATCAGCCGGCGCGCATAGGCGGCGTAGACGTCGGGCGCGCGCTCATGGTCGTCGTCGTACAGGAAGATGATGTCCAGGTCCGAGGCATAGCCCAGTTCCTTGCCGCCCAGCCGGCCGTAGGCGATCACCGCGAAGCGCGGCGTGTCGCGGTGGCGCGTGGCCAGCTGGCGCCAGACCGTTGCCAGCGTGGCCTCGAGCATGGCATCGGCCAGGTCGGACAGGCGGTCGGCCACCTGCTCCACCGTCAGCATGCCCTGCAGGTCCTGCAGCAGCACTCGGAAGGTCTCGACATGATGCTCGCGCCGCAGGATGTCCATCTGCTGCTCGATCTGGCCTTCGGCGGCCAGCAGCCGTTCATGCAGGCGCTTGCGGAAGGCGGCCCAGTCGGGCGCGCCGGCCAGCGCATCGCTGTCGAGCAGTTCGTCCAGCAGCTGCGGGTGCCGCGTCAGGTAGGCCGCGGCCCAGCGCGAGGCATGCAGCGTCTGCGCGACGCGGTCCATCGCCTGCGGATACTCGGACAGCAACGACAGGTAGGAGGCGCGGCGGCTGATCGCCTCGAGGAAGTCGATAAAGCGCGCGATGGTGCTGTCGGCGTCGTCCTGGCGCGCGGCCAGGTCCAGCGCGCGGTTCACCAGCTGATCGAAGCGCGCGCGGCTGGACTCGGACAGCGCGCGGTAGCGCAGCGACGAGGCGATCGCGCGCAGCCGGTCCAGCAGCCCGTTGCAGTCGGTGAAGCCGGCGGCCTGCAGGCGCTGACAGGGCGCGGCGTCATCGTCGCAGGCCGCGTCGTCCTGCTTCTGTTCCAGGTTGTCCTGCGCTTGCGCGGCGTTGTCGTCGAACACGATGCCCGGCCACAGCGCTTCGCACGGGGCGGCATCGGGATCCGAGAAGGTGGCTTCGAACTGCTGCGCCACCGGCTCCTGCAGCGCCGCGAGGCGCGCCAGCAGTTCCTGCCAGTCGGCGCAACCCATCATCCGCGCCACCGCCAGTTGTTCGTCGGGCGAAGTCGGAAGGTGGTGGGTCTGGGCGTCGTCGCGGTACTGCAGCCGGTGTTCGAGCTGGCGCAGGAAACGGTAGGCATCGCCGAGCTGCTCGGCCTGGCCGGCGGGCAACAGCCCGCGATCGACCGCCACCGCCAGCACTTCCAGCGTCGGGCGCACGCGCAGCACCGGGTCCTGGCCGCCGCGGATCAGCTGGAACACCTGCGCCATGAATTCGATCTCGCGGATGCCGCCGCGGCCCAGCTTGATATTGAACGAACGCTGGTTGACGCCGTGCCCCGCCAGCCCGCCGCTGCGCTTGGCGGCCTCGCTGCGGATCTGCGCATGCAGCGAGCGGATGGCGGCGATCACGCCATAGTCCAGGTAGCGACGGAACACGAAGGGCGTGGTCAGCCGCGCCAGCAGGCTGGCGGTGCGCTGCGCGTGCGGCGTGTCGAGCGCCGACACCACGCGGCCCTTGATCCAGGCATAGCGCTCCCACTCGCGCCCCTGCACCACCAGGTATTCCTCCAGCATGCCCAGGCTGCACGCGAGCGGGCCGGCATCGCCGTTGGGGCGCAGCCGCATGTCGACGCGGAACACATAGCCATCGGCGGTCACCTCGGCCAGCAGGTTGATCAGGCGGCGGCCGAGACGAATGAAGTACTCGTGGTTGGACAGGCTGCGCGAGCCGCCCTGGGTCTCGCCGTCCTCGTCATAGAGAAAGATCAGGTCGATGTCGGACGAGACATTGAGCTCGCGCCCGCCCAGCTTGCCCATGCCCACCACCACCAGCTCCTGCACCTCGCCGCTTTGGGCGCCGACCGGGCGCCCGAAGGTGGCGGCCAGGTCGTCGCCCAGCATCGCCAGGCCATGCTGGATCGCCAGCTCGGCCAGGTCGGTCATGGCGCCGGTGACCTCGCCCAGCGTGGCCAGGCCGCGCAAATCGCGCTCGATCACCGCGCACATCACTTCGGCGCGCAGACGGCGCAGGGTGCGTTTGGCGGATTCCTCGGCATCGGCCGAGGGCTCGTGCAGCGCCTGCAGCCGCGCCTGCATCCAGGCGCGCGTCAGCGGCTGGGCGGCCGCGGCGGCCAGGACGGCCGGCAAATCCGGCCGGGCCTGCAGCACGCGGCGCGCGTAGTGCGAATACGCAGCCGAGTACAATACGTGGCCGCCCGCTTGGCCAACCCCGTCAGCCGGCTGCAGCGCCTGCGCCGCGGTGATGGCAAAGGCGCCGGCAGCCATGGTGCCGGGGCCCGGCCCTGGCTGCGCATTCGCTGGATTGGCCGGATCCGGTGTGGCGCGCGCGCCATGTTGGTCAGCAGCGTCGCCAGCGGCGGAACTCGTCGGTTCAGAGGCAGTCATTCCAGTATTTGAAATGCGAGAAAAGGTGCGGCCCGTGGTTCGCCCCGCGGTTCACCCGATGCTCGCGTCCTGTTGTCCGCGCAGCGGGCGCGCCATCGTCGCTATTGTCGCGTTGGGTGCGCGCAGCTTGCGCGTTCTTGTTTCAGCCGGCCGGGCACCAGATTGGAGAGCGGCTAGTATTGTCGGATAATCTGCGCATGTCCAGCCGCGCCCCACCACCCGCTGATGGTTCCCCCCCCAATTGCGGCGCGGGCGGGCCGGAGGCCGCCTCCACCCTGGCCCCGCCACACGCCGTGAATCCCCCGGCCAACGATGCCGCCAGCGCCCGGCGCAGCGGTTCCGCCCGCGCACGCGCGGGCACGTTCCTGCGCGCCTGCGCGCGCGGCGTGGCGGCAGCCGTGCGCCACCCGTTCTGGCGCGGGCTGGGCCGCGCGCTGGTGCGGCTGGCACTGGTGCTGGCCGCGCTGGCGCTGGTGGCGGGCCTGCTGATCCGCTTCGTGCTGTGGCCACAGGCATCCACCGCGCGCCAGTGGCTGGAAGAGCGCGGCTCGGTGGCGCTCTCGGCCAAGGTCAGCATCGGCGCGCTCGATACCTACTGGGACGGCTGGCACCCAGCCTTCCGCGCCCGCGGCCTGCGCGCCGTGGACCCCGAACGGCGCGTGCTGCTTGCGGCCGCCACGCTCGACGGCAAGCTGTCGTGGCGTTCGCTGTTCAGTATGAACCTGCAGTTCGTCAGCCTAGGCGCGACCAGCACCGACATCCTGGTGCGGCGCACGCCCGAGGGCAGGCTGCTGGTGGGCGGCATGGTGGTGGACGCGACCGGCGGCCAGCAGGACGACGACCGCTTCCTGGGCTGGCTGATGTCGCAGGGGCGCGTGGCGCTGTCCGACGGCAAGCTGCGCTGGCTGGACGAAAAGGCAGGC
Organism: Cupriavidus sp. GW823-FHT06D04; assembly: GCF_058795055.1. NCBI lineage: Bacteria > Pseudomonadati > Pseudomonadota > Betaproteobacteria > Burkholderiales > Burkholderiaceae > Cupriavidus > Cupriavidus sp. GW823-FHT06D04. The sequence continues at coordinate 51,649 of NZ_JBXAHL010000014.1, forward strand.
CTGCCGCAGCTCGATATCGGCGAGATCCGCCTCGATACCCGCCGCGATGGCGTGCGCCATACGCTGGAACTGGAAGCGCGCTCGCCGGCGCTGGGGCCGAGCCCCCTGGTAGTGCAGTCCACCTTCCGCAACGACTACCTGCACAGCGCCGGCAACTGGCGCTACTGGACCGGGCAGGCCAGCTGGGACCTCGGCCAGCTGCAGTTGCCGGTGCTGCAGCGCTACCTGGCGATGTTCGAGCGCGTCGCCAGCGGCACCTTCAGCACCGACGGCAGCATTGAATTCCGCCAGGGCCGCATCGTGCGCAGCCAGACCCGGCTGCGCGCCAGCGGCGTCGACCTGCAGCTGGCCGGCGCCTCCGCCCCGCTGCGCCTGGCCAATGCGCAGGCCTTCCTGCTGCACCGGACCGAGCGTGACGGCAGCAACCTGCTGACCGTCGACACCCTGCTCTGGCAACCCCTGCCCGCCAGCGACGATGAGGGCACCCCCGCCGACAGCACCTGGCGCGAAGGCATGCGCAAGGTCACCCTCGGCTGGGCCACCGCCAATGACGGCACCCTGCGCAAGTTCTCGCTGAAGGCGCCCACGCTGGACCTGAACACGGTGCGCGCGGTGTCCAGCTCGATGCCGCTGGACACCGCGGTGCTGCGCCGGCTGCGCGCGCTGCAGCCGGCGGGCCACATCGACAACCTGAACGTGACCTGGAGCCGCGATCGCGCCGGCATGCTCGAGCGCGGCGGCGGCAAGCCGCTCTACAGCGTGCAGGGCACGCTGCGCGACGTCTCGGTCAATGGCCAGCCGGCCGTGCCCGCGATGGACGCCAGCGGTCACCCGCGGCTGGGCACGCCCGGCTTCTCGCACCTGTCCGGCACCTTCTCCTTCGATGACCAGCAGGGCAATGCCCGCTTCGAAGGCAATGACGCGGCACTGGTGCTGCCCGGCCTGTTCGAGGAGCCGCGGCTGCCGTTCGACCAGATCGGCGGCGAAGTGCACTGGACCCACACCGGCGGCAAGCTCGCGGTCACGCTGGACGGCGTGCGCTTTGCCAATGCCGATGCGGCCGGCTCGGTGCGCGGCACCTGGCGCGCAGGCGGCGACGGTGTATCCGGCATCGCCAACCTGACCGGTGACATGACCCGCGCCCAGGTGGCGCGCGTGCCGCGTTACCTGCCGCTGAGCATTCCGGCCGGCACCCGGCACTACCTGGCCGGCGCGCTGGCGGGCGGCGAAGCGGCCGGCGTGAGCTTCGTGCTGCGCGGCGACCTGGCGCATTTCCCGTTCCGTGCCCCGCACGAGAAGGCCGGCGAGTTCCGCGTCGAGGTGCCGATCGAACACGTCAGCTACCAGATCGCCCCGCATGAGACCGCGAGCGGCACCACCGCCGGCGTACAGGCGTGGCCCACGTTCACCGACATTGCCGGGCGGGTCGTGTTCGACCGCGGCGGCATGACGTTCCTGGCGAGCCGGGCCACGGTCCAAGATATCCCCGGCGTCACGCTACAGGACGTCAAGGGCCGCATCGACGACCTTGGCCCGCACGGCAAGCTGGTGATCGACGGCGGCGCCAGCGGACCGGTGCAGGGCTTCCTGCGCTACATCAACGCTTCGCCGGTGCGCGAATGGACCGCGCACGTGGCCGATGCGGCGCAGGCCAACGGCAACGGCGAGCTCAGGCTCAAGCTCGACATGCCGCTGGAACACGCCAATGCCGCCAAGGTGGACGGCCGCTTCCGCTTCCCCGGCAACGAAGTCGTGCTCAGCCCGCAGTTGCCGCAACTGGGCCATGCCAACGGCACCATCACGTTCAACGAACACGGTTTCGGGCTGGAGAACATGCGCGCCCGCTTCCTCGGTGGCGAGATCCGGCTCGGCGGCGGCACCCAGCCGGACGGCGCCACGCACGTCACCGCCAGCGGCAGCGTCTCGGCCGCGGGGCTACGCGAGGCTGCCGCGGGCTCGGCGCTGGCGCCGGTGGCCGCGCGGCTCGAAGGCAGCACCAGCTACAGCGCCGTGATCGCCACGCGCGAGCGCCAGCTGCAGGTGCAGCTGAGCTCCGAACTGAATGGCATGGCGAGCGGCCTGCCCGCGCCCTTGGCCAAGGCCGCGGCGCAAGACCTGGCGCTGCGCGTGGACCTGCGCCCGGCCAGCGCCCCGGGCCGCGCCGGCGCCAGCGAACTGGTGGTGCAGCTGGGCCATGCGCTGAACGCGCGCTACCTGCTGCGCCGCGACCAGGGCGGCGGCATCGACGTGCTCGCCGGCGGCATCGGCGTGCAGCAGGCGGCGCCGCTGCCTGCGGCCGGTGTCAGCGCCGCGGCCACCTTCGACCAGCTCGATATCGATGCGTGGCGGGCGGCCTTCGGTGGCGGTGCCGGCACCGCGGGCCCCGCTGAGGCGCCCTCGCCCTTCCTGCCTGGCCGCATTGCGCTGCGCGCGCGCGCGCTGCACGCCATGGGCCGCACGCTGGATGAGGTGGTGCTCGACGCCAACCGCGAGGCCGGTGGCTGGAACGCTAAGATCGACTCGCGCCAGGTGGCCGGCGCGGTGCAGTGGCGTCCGGCCGGGCCCTCGGCCACCGGGTCGCTGCAACTGCGCCTGGCGCGCCTGAACGTGCCCGATGCCAGCGACGAGCACAACGTGGTGGACGCGCTTGCCAGCAGCATCGACGAGCTGCCCGCGATCGACCTGGTGGCCGATCAGTTCATGCTGCGCGGGCATGACTTCGGCAAGCTTGAGGTCAAGGCCCATACCGGCACCAGCGCTGCCGACCCGGTCTGGACCCTGGACAAGCTGCAGATCGAGCAGCCCGGCGCCACCCTGACCGGCAGCGGCAGCTGGCGCGTGCCGCGCCGGCTGCGCGCCGACGCCAATGCCGAGCGCCGCACCCTGTTGTCCTTCACCATCGACGTGCGCGATGCCGGCGCCACGCTGGACCGGCTGGGCCTGGCACACACGCTGAGCGACGGCAAGGGCAAGCTCGAAGGCCGCGTGGCCTGGCGCGGCTCGCCGCTGTCGATCGACTACCCGACGCTGTCGGGCAAGCTGTCGCTGGACCTGGAGAATGGCCAGATCCTGAGCGTGGACCCCGGCGCGGCGCGGCTGCTGGGCGTGCTCAGCCTGCAGGGCCTGCTGCGCTTTGCCACGCTGGACTTCCGCACCCTGTCGGGCCGCGGGCTGGTGTTCGACCGCATTGCCGGCACCGGCACGATCGAGAACGGCGTCGGCACGATCCAGGACTTCGAGCTCAGGAGCCCGCAGATCATGGCCAGCATGAGCGGCACCGCCAACCTGCTGCGCGAGACCCAGGACCTGCGCGTGGAGGTGGTGCCGCGCATCAACGCCACCTCCACCTCGATCGCGGCCGCCTTCATCAACCCGGTGCTGGGCATCGGCACGCTGGCCGCGCAACTGCTGTTTGCCGACGAGTTCTCCAAGGTGTTCACCCAGCACTACCGCATCAGCGGTAGCTGGGCTAACCCGCAGATCGGCAAACTGGAGGACAATAAGGCGCAAGCCCCGACCTTCCAGAACCGCGCCGACCCCGCCTTCCCGCGCTGAGGAAAACAACGCCCGCCCCGCCTATGACTGCACCCGCCGCCCCCGCCCCGTTCCGCGTTGCCGCCATCCAGACCGTGACAGGCACCTCGCTCGATGCCAACCTGGCGCGCGCCGGCGCGCTGATCGCCGAGGCCGCCGCCGGCGGCGCCGCGCTGGTGCTGCTGCCCGAATACTTCTGCATGATGGGCCGCTCCGAATCGGACAAGGTGGCGGTGCGCGAGCATGACGGCGACGGCCCGGTGCAGCAGTTCCTGGCCGATACGGCACGCCGCCACGGCATCTGGCTGGTCGGCGGCACGCTGCCGATGTGGTGCGACGACCCGGCGCGCGTGTACAACACCTCGCTCGCCTTCAACCCGCGCGGCGAGCGCGTGGCGCGCTACGACAAGATCCACCTGTTCGGCTTTACCCGCGGCACTGAAAGCTACGACGAGTCGCGCACCATCCTGGCCGGGCGCACGCCGGTCAGCTTCGATGCGCCCTGCGGCCGGGTGGCGATGTCGGTGTGCTACGACCTGCGCTTCCCCGAGCTTTACCGCGGACTGGCCGCCGGCGACGGCACCAGCTTGATTCTGATGCCGGCCGCCTTCACCTACACCACGGGGCAGGCGCACTGGGAGATCCTGCTGCGCGCCCGCGCCATTGAAAACCAATGCTATGTGCTGGCCGCGGCACAGGGCGGCAAGCATGAGAACGGCCGGCGCACCTGGGGCCATTCGATGCTGGTCGATCCGTGGGGCGAGGTCCTGGCAACGCTGCCTGAAGGCGAAGGCGTGGTCGGCGGCGTGATCGACCCCGCGCGCCTGGCAGAGGTCCGGCAGAACCTGCCGGCACTGCGACACCGGGTGCTGTAGCATGTACGCAACCGCGGGGGCCGCCACCGGCGCCCGCCCAGAGAATTTTTTGCCGCGCCGGCCGCAAGCCGGCGCGTTCCCAGGAAGAAAGGACATCTCATGAACGCCGGCGATCTCGGAATCCGCAACCTGGCCACTGCGCAGCAACTGCTGCTGACACCGTACGGCCTGGACGAGGCTAAGCTCCAGCGCGTGCTGGCCGATATCTTCACGCACAAGGTCGACTATGCCGACCTGTACTTCCAGTACACCCGCAACGAGGCCTGGAGCCTGGAAGAAGGCATCGTCAAGTCGGGCAGCTTCAGCATCGACCAGGGCGTGGGCGTGCGCGCGGTCTCGGGCGACCGCACCGCCTTCGCCTATTCGGACGACATCAGCCTGGCGGCGCTGTCGCAGGCCGCGGCGGCCACGCGCACCATCGGCCGTGCCGGCAGCGGCCGCGTCAAGGTGGCCGGCGAGCTGGCCACGCACGCCGGGCGCAACCTGTACACGCCCAACGACCCGCTCGACTCCATGAGCGCGGCCGAGAAGGTGGCGCTGCTGGAGCGCGTCGAGCGCATGGCGCGCGCCAAGGATCCGCGCGTGGTGCAAGTGATGGCAGGCCTGGCCGGCGAATACGACGTGGTGCTGGTGGCGCGCAGCGACGGCGTGATCGCCGCCGACGTGCGTCCGCTGGTGCGGGTCTCGGTCACGGTGATCGCCGAACACGGCGGGCGCCGCGAGGTCGGCTCTTCCGGCGGCGGCGGCCGCTATGCCTATGGCTACTTCACCGACGAGCTGCTGCAGAAGTATGTGGACGAGGCCGTCTCTTCGGCCCTGGTCAACCTGGACGCGCGCCCGGCCCCGGCCGGCGCGATGACCGTGGTGCTGGGCCCGGGCTGGCCTGGCGTGCTGCTGCATGAAGCCGTCGGCCACGGCCTGGAGGGCGACTTCAACCGCAAGGGCTCGTCGGCCTTTGCCGGCCGCATGGGCGAACGCGTCGCGGCCAAGGGCGTGACCGTGGTCGACGACGGCACGCTGGCCAACCGCCGCGGCTCGCTCAACCTGGACGACGAAGGCAACCCGACCCAGTGCACCACGCTGATCGAGGACGGCATCCTGCGCGGCTATATCCAGGACACGCTCAACGCGCGCCTGATGAAGATGCCGGTCACCGGCAACGCGCGCCGCGAAAGCTATGCCGCGCTGCCGATGCCGCGCATGACCAACACCTACATGCTCAACGGCGACAGGGATCCGCAGGAAATCATCGCCAGCGTCAAGCGCGGCCTGTATGCGGTCAACTTCGGCGGCGGCCAGGTGGACATCACCAACGGCAAGTTCGTGTTCTCGGCCAGCGAGGCCTACATGATCGAGGATGGCAAGATCACCTATCCGGTCAAGGGCGCGACGCTGGTCGGCAACGGCCCGGAATCGCTGAAGGACGTCACCATGATCGGCAACGACATGCGCCTGGACTCGGGCGTCGGCGTCTGCGGCAAGGAGGGCCAGAGCGTGCCGGTGGGCGTGGGCCAGCCGACGCTGCGCATCGAGAACATGACGGTGGGCGGCACCGCCTGAGCGGTCCGGCGATGACGAAGACGGGACCCCGCGGGGTCCCGTTTTTCATGGGATCGTCCCAGCCTTACGGCCGCACTTCATACACCAAATTGAACGGCGTCTGCGCCGCGCGGCGAAAACTGCGGAAGCCGGCCTGCTCAACCACCGCGCGCATGCGCGTCTCGCCCGCCTGCGCGCCCAGGCACAGGCCAACTTCCTGCGCGCGCGACGCCGGCGTGCAGATGAAGGTGGACGCGGAATAGAACACCCGGCCGACCGGGTTGAGGTTCTGCTCCAGCGTGTCGTTGGCAAACGGCTCCACGATCATCCAGGCGCCATCGGCACGCAGGGTCTCGCGCACGTGGCGCGCCGCGCCGACCGGATCGCCCATGTCGTGCAGGCAGTCGAACACCGCCACCAGGTCATAGTCCTTGCCGCCGTAGTCCTTGGCGGTGGCCACTTCGAAGCGCACGCGCTCGGCCACGCCGGCGCGGCGCGCGGCTTCGGCGGCATGGCGCACCGAAGGCTCGTGGTAGTCGAAACCGACAAAGCGCGAGGCCGGATACGCCTGCGCCATGATGATGGTCGACGCGCCGTGGCCGCAGCCCACGTCCGCCACCGACGCGCCCGCCTTGAGCCGCGCCTCCACGCCGTCCAGCGCGGGAATCCATTCGGAGACCAGGTGCGCCGCGTAGCCGGGCCGGAAGAAGCGCTCGGTGCCGTGGAACAGCGCGGGATCGTGCTCGTGCCAGCCCAGCCCGCGGCCGTTGCGGAAGATATCGATCATCTTCGGGATGGCGCGGAACTGCGCCACCGCGATCTGGAACGCGCCCGGGATAAATGCGAGGCTGCCCTCCTGCGCCAGCGCATAGGCCTGCTCTTCGTTCAGGCTGAACTGCCCGGTTGCCGGGTCATAGTCGACATAGCCGCTGGCCGCCTGAGCCGACAGCCATTCGCGCAGGTAGCGCACGTCGGTATGGGTTTTTGCCGCCAGCACTTCTGCGGTCATGGCTTTTTCCGCCATCGCCTTGTACAGGCCGAGTTCATCGCCCACGACCACGGTCGCGGCATGCATCACCGCGCCGATATCGTTGATGAATTTTTCCATGAAGGCATTCAGCCTCGCTTCATCGACGCTCATGATGCACCTCCCCGTGCTCACCGCTCCCCGGTTCCAATATAGCCCCCGGTTATGTTGGGAAAAGCCGAAAAGCGGCGGCGGGACAAGGCTTGCGCGGCAAGGCTGCAAGCCGCCGGAGATCGGTGCGCCAGCGCACCGCATGGCCTCGTCGACACTTGCCAACCCTGGCAAAAGGCGCTATAAAGATGCTTCGCCGCGCGATAAGCAACGGACGCACGCCGAAAATTGACCGACCGGCGCGCAATTTCCTGCCTTTCTGCTACGCAGTGCAGCATAAATTCGGCGCCCACGACGATAATCGATTCAAGCTGACCCAAGCCAACGCCTTTTTCCGCCATGTCCGCCAAGTTTTACTTTTACTTTTTTAGCGATCTCACACCGCTGGCGGATAGGGAGGGACGGCTGTAAGCAGCGCCCCGAATACAAAAAAGACCGCCAGCGACCCTGGCGGTTTTTTTATACCTGTTTGTTACCCCACACACTCACGACCTCACAAGATTCCTGGAGCCATCATGCTGAAGAACACCGACGACCTGCGCATTCGCGAACTCAAGGAACTGCTGCCGCCCGCGCACCTGATCCGCGAGTTCGGCTGCTCCGAACAGGCTTCGGACGTGATCTACGGCGCGCGCCAGGCCATGCACCGCATCCTGCACGGCATGGATGACCGCCTGATCGTCATCATCGGCCCGTGCTCGATCCACGATACCCGCGCCGCGCTGGACTACGCCAAGCTGCTCAAGGTCCAGCGCGACCGCTTCGCCGGCGAGCTGGAGGTGGTGATGCGCGTGTACTTCGAGAAGCCGCGCACCACGGTGGGCTGGAAGGGGCTGATCAACGATCCGCACATGGATGGCAGCTTCAAGATCAACGATGGCCTGCGCACCGCGCGCGAGCTGCTGCTGAACATCAGCGAGATGGGCGTGCCCACCGGCACCGAGTACCTCGACATGATCAGCCCGCAATACATCGCCGACCTGGTCAGCTGGGGCGCGATCGGCGCCCGCACCACCGAGTCGCAGGTGCACCGCGAACTCGCTTCCGGGCTGTCGTGCCCGGTGGGCTTCAAGAACGGCACCGACGGCAACGTCAAGATCGCGGTCGATGCGATCAAGGCCGCGTCGCAGCCGCACCATTTCCTGTCGGTGACCAAGGGCGGCCACTCGGCAATCGTGTCGACCTCGGGCAACGAGGACTGCCACGTGATCCTGCGCGGCGGCAAGGCGCCCAACTACGACGCAGCCAGCGTGCAGGAAGCGTGCGACGCCATCGCCAAGGCCGGCCTGGCCTCGCGCCTGATGGTCGATGCCTCGCACGCCAACAGCAGCAAGCGGCATGAGAACCAGATCCCGGTGTGCGAGGACATCGGCCGCCAGATCGCCGGCGGCGACCAGCGCATCATCGGCGTGATGGTGGAATCGCACCTGGTGGCGGGCCGCCAGGACCACGTGCAGGGCCAGCCGGTCGAGGAACTGACCTACGGCCAGTCCGTGACCGATGCCTGCATCGGCTGGGACGACTCGGTCAAGGTGCTCGAGGGCCTGGCCGAGTCGGTGCGCCAGCGCCGGCTGGCCTCGGGCAGCGGCAACTGATGCCGCGGCGGGGCCCGGGCCCCGCGCTGCCGCACACAACAAAAAGCCGCTTCCAGGGAAGCGGCTTTTTGGCATCGGCACGGCAGCCGCCGCGCGTTCTTACTTCTTGAGCACCAGGTCGCCAGGCAGCGACTCGATGTAGGCGGCGATGTCCTTCAGCTCCTTGCGGGTGAACGGGCGCGGCTTGCCGTCCTTGTCGGTCACGGCCGGATTGGCGTTGACCTGACCGGCCATGATGGCGTTGGAGCGGCCCACCAGGGCGTTGCCCGACACCTGGTACGACGCCAGCGCGTGGTACAGGTAGTCGGCGTGCTGACCCGCCAGCTTGGGGTAGTCCGGCGAGATCGGGGCGTTCAGGCCCGCGCCATGGCAGGCCACGCAGGCGCCCTTTTCCACCAGCGCCTTGCCGGCGGCAAGGTCGGCGGCCGAGGCCGGCATCGCGGCAGCACCCAGCACGAGTGCGCCGAGCGCGAACGAAAGCGTCTTGAGCGTATTCATGAGGGTCTCTTACTTGAGGGAATTGTTCTGCGTACCGGCCTTCTGCTGCGAGTAGTAGGCCGCCACGTTGGCGATGTCCTGCTCGGTCAGCGTCGCGGCGATGCTGCGCATGGTCGGGTGCTTGCGCTCGCCCTTCTGGTAGGCCTTGAGCGCGTTCTCGATGTACTTGGCGCTCTGGCCGCCCAGCATCGGCACTTCATAGATTTCGGGGAATGACGCACGGTAGCCCGGAATGCCGTGGCATCCGATGCACATTGCAACCTTGTCCTTGGCAGCGTCTCCATTGCCCTTGACTTCCTGTGCCTGCGCAGCCGTTGCAGCCGCGCCCAGCACCACCATCGTGAGGAGCTTTTTCATTGTCTTTGCGGATTGGAAGTTAAACCGTGTGACCTGCCCTGCCGGGCGGAGACGGTTTCAGAATGCTTCTGCGGGGAAAACCAGGGCAGCCGGACGGATTGCCGAGGTGCAACCCGCCAGACATGTCGCATCCGCTCTGTTGCAGGGATGTGGAACACCATTCTGGAACCACCTCTCGCAATCGCCGCGACCCGGAAGGGCCGCTGGGACTTCTGAACGCGGACTGCCGGATGCTGGAGAACTGGACGTGGGGGCGCGTCAAACCGCCGCATTGTACCGCAGCCGGCACCTGCCAGTCCAGCAACCGGCCCGGACCACCGACGGCCTGTCAGCGTGCCCCAACACGAACCGCAAAGGTCTTTTATACTGGCTGATCCCGGGAATCTGCACGACCGTTCGCGAATGCTGCCGCCAGCAGCTTGCGGGCGCCCTGCACCGGACCCTGTTTCCATAATGAAAGCGCGCATGACAGCGCGAAGAGACCGCGCCAAGCACGCCAACCCGGCCCTCGATCCGAGGCCGTCACCTCAGGTTGCCTCATGTCAAACACCGCCAACGCTTCCGCCCAAGCTTCCATCGCCCAGCAGGCCCGTTTCGAGGGCAGCGACCAGTATGTCGCCACCGACGACCTCAAGCTGGCCGTCAATGCCGCGCGCACGCTGCAGCGCCCGCTGCTGATCAAGGGCGAGCCCGGCACCGGCAAGACCATGCTGGCCGAGGAAGTCGCCGCCGCGCTGGGCATGCCGCTGCTGCAGTGGCATATCAAGTCGACCACCAAGGCGCAGCAGGGCCTGTATGAGTACGACGCGGTGTCGCGCCTGCGCGACTCGCAACTGGGCGATGACCGAGTCCACGACATCCGCAACTACATCGTCAAGGGCGTGCTGTGGCAGGCCTTTGATGGCGACGAGCAGGTCGTGCTGCTGATCGACGAGATCGACAAGGCCGACATCGAATTCCCCAACGACCTGCTGCGCGAACTCGACCGCATGGAGTTCTATGTCTACGAGACGCGCGAACTGGTCAAGGCGAAGCATCGCCCGCTGGTGATCATCACCTCGAACAACGAGAAGGAGCTGCCCGACGCCTTCCTGCGCCGCTGCTTCTTCCACTACATCAAGTTCCCCGATGCCGAGACGATGCAGCAGATCGTCGACGTGCACTACCCCGGCATCAAGCGCGAGCTGGTAGCTGCCGCGCTGGAATCGTTCTACGAGATGCGCAACCTGCCGGGCCTGAAGAAGAAGCCGTCCACCTCCGAACTGATCGACTGGCTCAAGCTGCTGATGTCCGAGGACATCCCGCCCGAGGCGCTGAAGAGCCCGGACAAGAAGGCCGCGATTCCGCCGCTGCATGGCGCGCTGCTGAAGAACGAGCAGGACGTGCACCTGTTCGAGCGCCTGGTGTTCATGAACCGCGCCAACCGCTGAGGCACCGCCCGCCATGACTGCGTTCGTCAAACCCGTCACGCTGGTGGGCCGGCACGTCACGCTGGAGCCGCTGCGCGCCGAGCATGCGGATGGCCTGCGCAGCGCCTGCGCCGACGGCGAGCTGTGGAAGCTCTGGTACACCAGCGTGCCCGCGCCCGAGCGGATCGAAACCGAGATCGCGCGGCGCCTGGCGCTGCAGGAACAGGGCTCGATGCTGCCGTTCGCGGTGCGCGACGCCGCCGGCGAGCTGGCGGGCATGACCACCTACATGAATGTCGACGCGACCCACCGGCGCGTGGAGATCGGCTCCACCTGGTATGCGCGCCGCGTCCAGCGCACGCCGCTGAACACGGAATGCAAGCTGATGCTGCTGGGCCATGCCTTCGAGCATCTCGACTGCATCGCCGTGGAATTCCGCACGCACTGGATGAACCAGCAGAGCCGCGCCGCCATCGCGCGCCTGGGCGCCAAGCAGGACGGCGTGCTGCGCAACCACCAGCGCATGCCGGACGGCTCCTTGCGCGACACCGTGGTGTTCTCGATCATCGCCAGCGAATGGCCGGCGGTGCGGCAACACCTGCAATTCCAGCTCGACCGTCCGCGCTGAAGCGGCCGCCGACTGAAAGCGAGGCATCATGCTGATCGATTTCTTCTTCTCGCTGCGCCACGCCAAGCTGCCGGTCTCGGTCAAGGAATACCTGACCATGCTGGAAGCACTCAAGGCGCAGGTCATCTCGCCGTCGATCGACGAGTTCTACTACCTGTCGCGCATGACGCTGGTCAAGGACGAGAAGCACTTCGACAAGTTCGACCAGACCTTCGCCGCCTACTTCAAGGGGGTCGAGAGCCTGGTCGACTGGAAGTCCGACATCCCGCTCGACTGGCTGCAGAAGACGCTGGAGCGCGAACTCTCGCCCGAGGAAAAAGCCAAGATCGAGGCCATGGGCGGCCTCGACAAGCTGATGGAGCGCCTCAAGCAGCTGCTGGAGGAGCAAAAGGAAAAGCACGAGGGCGGCAACAAGTGGATCGGCACGGGCGGCACCTCGCCCTTCGGCCACGGCGGCTACAACCCCGAGGGCATCCGCATCGGCGGCCCGTCCAAGGGCAACCGCACCGCCATCAAGGTGTGGGAGGCGCGCGCCTACAAGGACTATGACGACCAGGTCGAACTGGGCACGCGCAATATCAAGGTGGCGCTGCGCCGGCTGCGCCGCTTCGCCCGCGAAGGCGCCGACACCGAGCTGGACCTGGACGACACCATCCACTCCACCGCGGCCAACGCCGGCCTGCTCGACATCAAGCTGCGGCCCGAGCGCCACAACAAGGTCAAGGTGCTGATGCTGATGGACGTGGGCGGCTCGATGGACGACCACATCAAGCGCGTGGAAGAGCTGTTCTCGGCCACCAAGACCGAGTTCAAGCACCTGGAGTACTACTACTTCCACAACTGCCTGTACGACTACGTGTGGAAGAACAACCGCCGCCGCCACGCCGAGAAGCTGGCCACGTGGGACCTGCTGCACAAGTACACGCCCGACTACAAGATCATCTTCGTCGGCGACGCCACCATGAGCCCGTATGAGATCCTGCAGCCGGGCGGCTCGGTGGAGTACAACAACACCGAGGCCGGCGCGGTATGGCTGAACCGGATGACCGAGCAGTTCCCGCACTTCGTCTGGCTCAACCCGGAGCCGGAAGGCCTGTGGCAGTACCGGCAGTCGATCACGGTCATCAACCAGCTGATGAAGGGACGGATGTATCCGGTGACGCTGGCGGGGCTGGAACAGGCGATGAAGGTGCTGTCGAAGTAAGGCGGCGCTGGCTGCTGAAGCGCGCAAAGGGCGGCATCGACATGCCGCCCTTTTTCATGGGTCAGTCCACGGTGATGCCCGCCTGCCGGATGAACCTGCCATAGCGCGCGCGATCCACGTTCTGCCGCTCGGCAAACGCCTGGATGCTCAGCGGCGCCACCGCACCGCCCAGCTTGTTGACGTTGTCCTGCAGCTGCACGCCGGCGAGCGCGCGGTTGATCTCGCGGTTCATGCGCTCGACGATGGCCGGCGGCGTGCCGGCGGGCGCATAGACGCCGAAGGTCGAGTCGCCGTCGACGTCCTGCAGGCCGGCCTCGGCCAGCGTCGGCACGTCCGGGTATTGCGCCGCGCGCTTGGCGCTGGCCACCGCCAGCAGCCTGAGCTTGCCGCTGGCCACGTGCTGCAGGCCGGGGCCGGGATCGAACATGAACTGCACCTGCCCTGCCAGCAGGTCGCTCAGGGCCGGGGCCGCGCCCTTGTACGGCACGTGCACGGCGTCCAGCTTGCCGGCGCGCTTGAACATCTCGGCAGCGATATGCGGCGTGCTGCCGTTGCCGGCCGAGCCGTAGCTGAGCTTGCCCGGATGCTCGCGCACATAGGCGATGAACGCGTCCAGCGTCTTCGCCGGCACCGACGGATGCACCAGCAGGTAGACCCGCACAAGCGCCACCGATGCGACCGGGGTCAGGTCCTTGAGCGGGTCGTATGGCATCTTCTTGTAGAGGAAGGGGTCGATGGCCACCGCGCCGCCCGAGGTCAGCAGGAAGGTATAGCCATCGGCCGGCGCCTTGGCCACGGCATCGCCGCCAACGATGCCGTTGGCGCCCGGGCGGTTGTCGATCACCACCGGACGCTTCAGCGCCTCGGACAGACCGGGCGAGATGCCGCGCGCCAGCGTATCCGCGGCCCCGCCGGCGGGGAAGTTGACGACCAGCCGGATCGGCTTGTCCGGCCACGGCTGCGCGGCGGCCGGCGCGCTCACGCCAGCCAGCAGGCCCGGCGCGCACAGTGCGGCGCAAAGGGCGCGCGCGATACGGTGGGGGAATCGCATAATGGTTGTCTCCTGTCTTATGTTTTGCTACTGCCTGCCGCAGCGCTCCGCGGCGCCACTCAGAACGGATATTGCCGTGGCGTGGTCTGCACCGTGATCCAGCGCAGCTCGGTGAAGGCATCGATCCCGGCCTTGCCACCGAAGCGGCCATAGCCACTCGCCTTGACGCCGCCGAACGGCATCTGCGCCTCGTCTTGCACGGTCGGGCCATTGACGTGGCAGATGCCCGATTCGATGCGGCCGGCCACCCGCATCGCGCGCGCCACATCGCCGCCGAACACGGCCGCCGACAGCCCATAGGCGGAATCATTGGCACAGGCAATGGCCGCTTCCACGCCATCCACGCGCACCACGGCCTTGACCGGCCCGAACGATTCCTCGCGATAGATCTCCATGTCCGGCATCACGTGATCCAGCACCGTGGCCCGCATCAGCGTGTCGGTCGCCTTGCCGCCGCAGACCAGCCGCGCGCCCTTGGCCAGCGCGTCGTCGATCATCACGTTGCAGCGCTCGACGGTGCTCATGTCGACCACGGAGCCCAGAACCGCCGGGCCGGTGCGCGGATCCGCCAGCGGCAAGGCGCCGGCACGCGCGGCAAAGCGTGCCACGAAGGCGTCCGCGATGCTGGCATCCACCACGATGCGCTCGGTGGACATGCAGATCTGGCCCGAGTTGGCGAAGGCGCCGAAGATGGCACCGTCCACCGCGGCGTCCAGGTCCGCATCGTCGAGCACCACCAGCGGCGCCTTGCCGCCCAGCTCCAGCACCACGGGCTTCAGGTGGCGCGCGCAGGTCTGCGCGATCAGACGCCCCACGCGCGTGGAGCCGGTGAAGTTGATGCGGCGCACGGCCGGGTGGGCGATGATGGTCTCGACCACCGCGGCGGCATCGGCCGGGGCGTTGGTGACAAAGTTGACCACGCCCGCCGGGAAGCCCGCCTCCGCCAGCGCATCGACGATCAGGCCATGCGTGGCCGGACAGATCTCCGAACCCTTCAGGATGACCGTATTGCCGCACGCCAGCGCCGTGGCCACAGCGCGCACGCCCAGGATCACCGGTGCGTTCCACGGCGCGATGCCCAGCACCACGCCCGCGCCCTGCCGCACCGCCATCGCCAGGCTGCCCGGCACGTCGGAGGGGATCACCTCGCCGTTGATCTGCGTGGTCAGCGCGGCGGCCTCCTGCAGCATGCCGACGGCAAGGTGCACATTGAAGCCGGCCCACATCGCCGACGCACCGGTCTCCGCCGCCATCGCGGCGGTGAGTGCCCCGGCCTTGCCTTCGAGTGCCTGCGCCGCGCGCATGAGCAAGGCGCGCCGTTCGCCCGGACCGGTGTCGCGCCAGGCCGGGAAGGCGCGCGCGGCAGCGTCGGCCGCGGCCAGCGCATCGGCGCTCGTGGCTGCCGGCGCCCGCGTGGCCACGCTGTGGTCAAGCGGGTTGCGGCGCTCGAAGGTGGCACCGTTGGCGGCCTGCGTGCGCTCGCCGTTGATCAGCATGGTGATGTTTTGCATCCTGGAGTCTCCTGGAAGGGGTACTTCGTCTGTCGTCTGGCGCTGCGGCTCAGGCCACCTCGATCTCCACCACGGTCGGCACACGCATGCGCAGGGCTGTCGCCAGCGCTTCGCGCAATGCAGCAGGATGAGTCACCCGTGATGCCTCGCAACCATGCCCGAGCGCAATCGACACGAAATCCAGATCGGGCAATGCCGTGCCGACCAGCGGATCATCGCTGCCAAAGCCGAAGGTCGGCGCAAACTCCTGCAGGGCGGCATAGCGCCGGTTGTTGAGCACGATGAACGTGATCGGCAGGCCCAGTTGCGCGGCGCTCCACAGCGCCTGGATCGAATACATGCTGGAGCCGTCGCCGACCAGGCCGATCACCTTGCGCCCCGGCTTGCCCAGCGCGACGCCCACTGCCGCGGGCAGGCCGTAGCCAAGCCCGCCGCTGCACATCGTATAGAAGGTCTCGCTGCGCAGGATGGGCAGGTAGCGATGCATCACCGGGCGCGCGCTGGGCGCTTCCTCGACCACGATGGAATCGGGGTCGCGCAGCTCCGCCAGCGTCTGCAGGACATAGGCGACGGTCATCGGCGTGCCGGGCTCGGCGCGCGGTGCCGGCACGCGCGGGCGCGGGGCTTCGCGCCGCGGCGGCGCCGGGCGCGCCAGCAGGTCGGCCACGCCCTGGCGGATGCTGCCGACTGCGGCAGTGCCCACCGGCGCCCATGCGGCGATATTCGGATCGTCGATCAGCTGCACCACCTGCGCCCCGGGCGGCGCATGGGGGCCAAACCCCTCGACGTGATAGGTGAAGGCCGCCGCGCCCAGCGCGAAAACAAGGTCGTGGCCCGTGAGCAGCCCGACGATCTTCTCGCGCATCGCCAGCAGAAAGCCGGCAAACAGCGGATGGTCTTCCGGAAAGCCGCAGCGCCCCGACATCGGCGCCACCCACACCGCCGCCTGGTGCCGTTCCGCCAGCCGCACCACGTCGTCCCAGGCGCCATCGCGGTCCACGGCCGCGCCCACCACGAACGCCGGCCGGCGGCTGGCATCGAGAGCGTCGCCGATCTGCGCCAGCAGTGCCGGCTGCACGCGGCTTTCAGTGCTGACCGTGCGCGGCAGCACCGGCTCGCATGGCCGGGCCCAGTCATCGGCGGGAATCGAGATCAGCACCGGCCCGCGCGGCGGCTGCATGGCGATGTAGTAACCGCGCGCAATCGCCAGCGGCACGTCTTCGGCCCGCGCCGGCTCGCAACTCCACTTCACGTAGGGCTTGGGCAGTTCGGTGGCCTGAGCCGAGAACAAGAAGGGCTCGAACGGCAGGATCGAGCGCGCCTGCTGCCCGGCCGTGATCACCATCGGGGTGCGGTTCTTGTGGGCGGTGAAGATGCTGCCCATGGCATGGCCGACGCCGGCCGCCGAGTGCAGGTTGACGAAGGCCGCATTGCGGGTGGCCTGGGCATAGCCATCGGCCATCCCCACCACCACGGATTCCTGCAGGCCGAGGATGTAGCGGAAGTCGTCGGGGAAATCGAGGAACAGCGGCAGCTCGGTCGAGCCGGGATTGCCGAAGATGGTGGTCATGCCGAACGCGCGCACCAGGTCCAGCACCGCGGTGCGCACGGTGGTGGGAGTGGCGGAGGCGGCAGGCGAGGCAGAACTGGCCATGGTCGAGGAAGCTCCAGTGCGGAATTAGAGACAAAGCTTGCCGACCAGTATGGACAATCAGGCCTTGCCCAGAAATTGCCGTTTCGGGGCAAAGTCATTACGATTCGGCATGACCCTCGATCTGCGCCAGCTTCTTGCCTTCCTTGCGGTGTGCGAACACGGCAGCCTGGGCCGTGCGGCCACACAGCTGAACGTGACCCAGCCGGCACTGAGCCGCACCATCCAGCGGCTGGAAGCCCAGCTGGACGCGCCGCTGTTCGAACGCTATGCCACCGGCATGGTGCTGACCGCCTGCGGCGAGGCCCTGCTGCCGCACGCCAACCTTTTGCGCCACGAGGCCGAGCACGCCACCGAGGCCGTGCGCGCGCTGCGCGGGCTGGCCGCCGGCACCATCCGCGTGGGCACCGTCGCCAGCGTGGCCAGCGTGGTGCTGCCGGAGGCGATCGAGGCGGTGCTGGCACGCTGGCCCGGGCTGCGCGTGCGCATCGTCGAAGGGGTGGGAGATTTCCTGGCCGATGCGCTGCTGCGCCGCGAGATCGACCTGGTTATCGGCATCGCCTTGCCGGAGAACGAGGAAATCTGCGCCGTGGCGGATGTGGGCTGGAGCGACAGCAGCTTCGTGGTCGCCGCCGCCGGGCATCCGCTGATGGGCCGGCCGGCGCTGCGGCTGGCGGATACGGTCGGCTGCCGCTGGGTCATGCCGCCGCGCGGCACAGCGCCATTCGACGAACTGCAGCGGCTGTTTGCACGGGCCGGGCTGCCGCCGCCGGAGATCGTCGCCGAAACCCGCTCGATCATTGCGCTCAAGGCGCTGGTGGCACGCGCGGGCTTCCTCAGCTGGATGGCCGCGCCGATGTACGAGGCCGAGCAAAAGGCGGGCATGATCCAGCCGCTGCCCATTGAAGGCGCCCAGGCGCCGCGCCGGCTGGCGGTGTACCGGCGCCGCCAGGGCATCCTGCCGGCGCCGGCAGCGAAGCTGCTGGAGCAGTTGCGCCAGTTGACATCGGACGTGGGCTGAACGTCAGGCGGGCCGCGCCAGGTCGGCCCCTTCCATCACCCATGCGCGGAATGTGCGCAGCGCCGGCAGGTGCTGCTTCTGCTCCGGATAGCACAGGTAATAGCCCTTCTTGGCCAGCACCTGGGCCGGATGCGCCACCACCAGCGCCCCGGTGGCCAGTTCTTCCTCGATCAGGCAGCGCGGGATCAGCGCGATGCCCAGACCCGACAGCGCGGCTTGCGTGAGCAGCGAAAACTGGTCGAAGCGCGCGCCGCTCCAGGCCTCGCGGGTCGGCACGCCCAGCGTGGCGAACCAGTCGGGCCAGGCTTCGGGAACGGTGGTGTGGTGCAGCAGCGGATAGCGCAGCAGCGCGGCGGGCGTGGGCGCCACGCCGCCGGGCTCGGACGCCAGCAGGCCCGGGCGGCACACCGGCAGCACCTCGCGCCCGGTCATGTAGTCGGCCAGGCTGCCGGGCCAGACGCCGTCGCCGAAACGGATCGCGGCGTCCAGGTCCGGCTCGGAAAAATCGTAGCCCTGCGCGTGCGGCACGAATTCCAGCGTCACCTCCGGATGGCGCGCGAAAAACTGCGGCAGGCGCGGGATCAGCCACTTGGCGCCCAGCGTCGGCATGCTGGCGATATGCAGCACGCCGCCCCGCCCCTGCCGCGCCATCAGCTCGACGGTGGCGGCCTCCAGCTCGTTCAGGCTGGGGCCGATGCGCTCGAGGTAGCGCTCGCCCGCCTTGGTCAGCATCAGGCGCTGGCGCACGCGCTGGAACAGCTCCACGCCCAGGTAAGCCTCCAGGCTGCGCACCTGCTTGCTGACCGCGCCTTGCGTGACATGCAGTTCACGCGCGGCTACGGTAAAACTGTTATGACGCGCCGCAGCCTCGAAGGCCTGCAACTCGGTCAGCGACGGACATAGGCGTCGCATAAATCACCTCTACTTTACGACCAAATGGAATGAGCTAAGGATTTTATTTCGTTTGCGGCACGCTTGCCCGGGCGCGCAGAATCGTGAAATCCACTTTATTCCTCCCCTTCCCCTGGACCCCGTCATGCAACGTCGCCATCTTCTCCGACTCCTGGCCGCCGCTTCGGCCGCCGCCGCTGCCGGCATCTCCTTCAGCGCCTTCGCCCAGGCCGGCTACCCGACCAAGCCGATCACGCTGGTGGTGCCCTTCCCCGCAGGCGGCACCACCGACATCGTCGCGCGCATCGTCGCCGACAAGCTCGGCCAGCAACTGGGCCAGGCCGTGGTGGTGGACAACCGCGGCGGCGCCGGCGGCAGCATCGGCACCGCTTTCCTGTCCAAGGCGGCGCCGGACGGCTACACGCTGGGCATTGCCACGGCCTCGACCCATGGCATCAATCCGGCGGTCTACCCGCGCCTGTCCTACGATGCAACCAAGGACTTCACCACCATCACCAACCTGGCCTCGGTGCCCAACGTGATGAGCATCAACCCGGCGGTCAAGGCCACCGACATGAAGTCCTTCATCGCGCTGGCGCAGTCGCAGCCCAACAAGCTTGCCTATGGCTCGGCGGGCAACGGCAGCGTCTCGCACATGATGGGGGAACTGTTCAAGATGAGCAGCAAGACTGAACTGCTGCACGTGCCCTACAAGGGCGTGGGCCCGGCGCTGAACGACGCGCTGGCCGGCCAGGTGCAGGTGCTGTTCGACAACCTGCCGTCGTCGCTGCCGTTCATCGAAGGCGGCAAGCTGCGTGCGCTCGCCGTGGCAGCGCCCAAGCGCGTGGCCGCGCTGCCCAACGTGCCGACCTTTGCCGAACTGGGCCTGGGCGAAGTCAACGACGCCGCCTGGTTCGGCCTGATCGCACCGGCCAACCTGCCGGCGGATATCCAGACCAGGCTCCACACCGCCGCGGTCAAGGTGCTGGCACTGCCGGAAGTGAAGGCCAAGCTCGAGAAGCTGGGCGCGACCCCGGTGGGCGATACGCCGGCGCACTTTGCCGCCCAGATCAAGAGCGAAGTGGCCAAGAACAAGCGCGTGGCCGCCGCCGCCAAGATCTCGCTCGACTGATTCCACAGCAACACCATGACCGACACCGACCGAACCACCGCGGACAGTCCGTTCTACCTGTACCAGCCCGAGGGCGAGCCCGCGGCGCTGTTCCTGGACTCGCCGCACAGCGCGACGACCTACCCGACGGACTTCCGCCCCGACCCCGCGCTACCGCTGGAACTGCTGCGCCAGGCCGAAGACACCTTTGTCGACGAGCTCTACGCCGGCGCCCCGGCGCGCGGCATCCCGCTGCTGTGCGCGGGCTTCCCGCGCAGCTATCTGGACGCCAACCGCGCGCTGGAAGAAATCGACGAAGCCCTGCTCGACACACCGTGGCCCGGCGCCAGGCAGGAGACCTCCAAGACCCGGCTGGGCAAGGGCCTGGTCTGGCGCGTGCTGGACACTGGCGAGGCCATCTACGACCGCAAGCTGAGCGTGGAAGAAGTGCAGGCGCGCATCAACCGCTGCTACCTGCCCTATTACGCGCAGCTGCAGAAGCTGGCCGACCGCGCCGTCGCCAGCCACGGCAGCGCCTGGCATATCAACTGTCATTCGATGCCGAGCCACGCCGCGCCATTCGCCACCGAGTTCCCGGGGCTGGAGCATCCGGACTTCGTGGTGGGTGACCGCGACGGCACCACCTGCGACAAGCGCTTCACCGACCGGGTCGAGGGCGTGCTCAAGGAGATGGGCTACGACGTCTGGCGCAACCACCCGTACAAGGGCGTGGAGATCGTGCGCGTGGTGGGACAGCCCCAGGCCGGCTGCCACAGCCTGCAGCTGGAGGTCAACCGCAAGCTCTATATGGACGAGGTGGGCCTGACGCATACCGCGGGCTTTGCCAGGCTGCGCCATGACCTGAACCTGCTGCTCGACGAGCTGCTGCGCTTTACGCGCTCGATGCCGTCGCGCGTGGCCTGACCCGGGCCGGGGCTGCGCCACGCAGCCCCGCATACGCTGCGGGTTCACCGCAGTTGTGCGAGAGAAGGGATTCCTGCTAGTGCACAAGTCACTTGCTGCACGACCTCAAGCCTTGGAAGAATGGGTAACAAGATTTAGGAACTTTGTCAGATAGGTTTCCTCTATCATGGCATTCCTTGCGAACCCATCTTGCCTGCCGGCCCCTGCGGCCCCGCGGGCAAAACCCAAGAACGCACACACCGCTCACACCGTGATCCGACGAATCTCCGAACTGCTCGGCAGCCGGCTCCGCATGGTGGCTGCCGCAGTGGCCGGTGCGATCGCGCTGGCAGGCTGCGCCAATATGCCGGCCGATGATGCCAGCGCCGGCCCTGCCCCGGCACCCACCGCCGCGCCCGCCCGACCTGCCGCCGCCCCGGCACCCGCCACTTCCACTCCGCCCACCAAGACCGTCACCCTGCCCGACCGTGGCCGCGTCAGCCTGTCCGAGTACCGGACCCGCATGCGCGAACAACTGATGAAGACCGAGAACGCCACCAGCGACGTGGCGGACTGCGCCGCCCACGCCAGCTGGGTGGTGCCGCGCTCGGCCAGCTACGATGCATTGAAGATCCCCACCGGCGCGCTCGCCGCGGGACAGGCCACGACCGAGCCATGGAACGGACGCTTCTCGCCCGGCAAGCAGGCCGTGCCGGTCAGCTCGGTGGTCACCTTCGCCGCTACCGCGCACAAGCGCCGCGGCAGCGACGACTGGCAGCCGGTGAAGGTGCGCTGCGGTTATGACGACGGCATGATGCTGGCGTATGAGCTGCTGGACAGCGGCGGCGCCACCATCAGCGAACCGGCTGCCGAGCCGGCCGTGCCTGCTGCTACGCACACTTCGGCAAGCAAGAGCCGCAAGGGGGCCAAAGGCAAGAGCACGGCGTCGAAGTCGGACAAGGCGTCGGCGTCCAAGTCGTCGAAGTCAACGACCGCCAAGTCCACCTCCGGCCCGGCCAAGACGACCAGCAAGACCAAGAAGAAGCAATAGGCGCAAAGCGGGCGCACCGCGTCCGCGCCAAGGCCGTTCCGGCCCACCCGGTTTCGTCCGGTTGGGCCGTTTGCGCTGGCTCAGCCCAGGTAGTCCAGGATCGCCTGCAGCATCGCCGTCCCCAGCAGCGCGCTGCGCGCGCCGTTCCAGCCGACCGCCGGATCCGGCAGATCGGCATTGTCCTTGAACGGCATCTCCAGCGTCAGCGCCAGGCAGCCGAAGGTATGGCCGATGTACTTGGACGCCAGCTTGAGTGCATCCGCGTTGTACTTGCTGGCCGCGTAGCCGTGCACATCCTGGAAATCCGGCGAGGCCCGCTTGAAGGCCTCGATAAAGCGCTGCTGCTCGCGCCGGCGCGCCTCGGTAAAGCCCGGCAGCATCTCGCTGCCGGCGACGAAGTTGTACGGCAGTCCCTCGTCACCATGGATGTCGAAGAACATGTCGCAGCCGCTGGCCTCGATGGCGCGGCGCACGTGGTAGACCTCGGGGCTGGTATCCG
Organism: Cupriavidus sp. GW823-FHT06D04; assembly: GCF_058795055.1. NCBI lineage: Bacteria > Pseudomonadati > Pseudomonadota > Betaproteobacteria > Burkholderiales > Burkholderiaceae > Cupriavidus > Cupriavidus sp. GW823-FHT06D04. The sequence goes on from NZ_JBXAHL010000014.1 coordinate 74,115, forward strand.
GGCTCGGCGCCATCCACTCGCGGTTCAGGTTGGCGCCGGCGGCATTGGTGCGCAGGTTGCCGCGCGCCGAACCGTCCGGGTTCATGTTCGGCACGATATGGAAGACCGCGCGCTCCAGCAGCTTGCGCGCGACCGGGTCGCCCGCCCACATGCCGGTGCCGGTCAGGCGCTGCAGCACGCCTTCGACAAACCATTCGGCCATGCTCTCGCCCGGGTGCTGGCGCGCGATCATCCAGACGGTCTTCTTGCCGGGGCCGGGCTGGCCCAGCGTGACGCGGGTCATGTCGCGCCCGTCCACGGTGCTGCCCAGGTGCGACAGCCGCGCCAGCGGCGAGCGCTGGCAACTGGCCAGCAGCGACAGGTGGCGCTCATCCGGATACGGCTCGAAATACGCAAACCAGATGCTGTCGTGCTCGGGCGTGCATTCCACCGTCATCACCTGGCCGTCGAAGCGCGTCGGCACGCGGAACCAGTTGGCGCGGTCGTACGAGGCCACCGCGCGGTAGTCGCGCCATCCATCCGGATAGGTGCAGTCGCCGGCGTTCAGGAAGTGCATCCGGCACGCCTGCCCCGCCGCGCCCTGCAGGCGGAAATGGAACCACTGGCGGAAGTCGGCGTGCGAGTCGGCGCGGATGCGCAGGCGGATATCGTCGGCGCGGTCGAGTGCCTCGACCTCGATGGCGCCGGAGTCGAATTGCGAAGAGATATGCATGTCGGCAGGCATGGCTGGCAGTCTCGTGGCGATGGGTTTCAGTCTTCCAGGCGGCGGCGGAACACCCAGCGGGTGGCATCCGAGGCCGCGGCGTCGAAGGCGTAGCCGTCCTCGGCAAAGCGCTTGAGCTTTTCCGGCTCGGTCACGCGCTGCGTCACCGCGTAGCGTGCCATGGTGCCGCGCGCGCGCTTGGCGTGGAACGAAATGATCTTGTAGCGGCCGCCCTTCCAGTCCTCGAACACCGGCGTGACGATGCGCGCCTGCAGCACCTTGGCCCGCACCACCTTGAAATACTCTTCCGAGGCCAGGTTGACCAGCACCGGCGCGCCTTCCTGCTTGAGCGCGGCCATGTCGGCGTTGATCATCTGCGTAACATCGTCGCCCCAGAACGCGTACAGGTCCTTGCCGGCAACGTTATCGAGGCGCGTCCCCATCTCCAGACGGTAGGGCTGCATCCAGTCCAGCGGGCGCAGCACGCCGTACAGGCCGGACAGGATGCGGATGTGCTTCTGCGCAAAGCCGAGGTCATCGGCCGACAGCGTCTTCGCGTCCAGGCCATCGTAGACGTCGCCATTGAAGGCCAGCACCGCCTGCTTGCTGTTGGCCGCGGTGAACTCCGGCGACCAGTCGCCGTAGCGCGTCACATTGAGCACCGCGAGCTTGTCGGAGATGTCCATCAGCGCGCCCACATCCTGCGGCGCCAGCTTGCGCAGGCGCTCGATCAGCGTGGCGGAACGGTCGATAAAGCGCGGCAGCGTATGGGTCTTGAGGCGCGGAGGAGTCTCATAGTCCAGCGACTTGGCGGGAGACAAAACGATGAGCATGGCAAAATCGCGGCAGTAGCCAAGGACAAACAAGCCAAGATTGTAGCGAATGCGCCTCGACACCACCGGAACCACCCTCTTCGCCAGCCCCGCCGGCGTCACATCAGCGCCGCGCGTGGTGCTCGACTCCAACATCTGGGTGGACCTGCTGGTCTTCCGCGACCCCCATGTGGAGCCGATCCGCACCGCGCTTGAGGCCGGCACCATCGCCCCGGTGATCCGCGCCGACTGCCGCGAGGAACTGCGCCGGGTGCTGGCCTATCCGCAATTTGCCCGCTTTGACGTCGATATCGATGCCGCGCTGGCCACTGTCGACCGCCTCGCCAGCCTGGAAGCCGCGCCGCCGCAGGCCGACTACGACGCCATCAGCCTGCCGCGCTGCAAGGACACCGACGACCAGAAGTTCATCGAGCTGGCCCACTTTGCCGGCGCCGCCTGCCTGGTATCGAAGGACAAGGCCGTGCTCAAGCTGCGCAGCCGCCTGCGCCGCAGCAGCGGCGTGGAAGTGATGACGCCACCGGCCTTCGGCGCCTGGCTGGCCGCGCTTGGCGCCGCCAGCGCCGCCGATCCGCTTTAGAATGTCGGCTCCCGGCGCCGCCTACGTGGTGGCGCCGCACGCCTGATCGCACCCCGTCCCCACCGCATCGACACGTTCGCATCATGTCCGCAGACACCACCCACACCCAGTTGACGCCGCTGACCCCGCCGCCTTCGCGCCTGCCCGCCGTCGGCACCACCATCTTCACCGTGATGTCCGCGCTGGCCACCGAGAAGAACGCCGTCAACCTGGGCCAGGGCTTCCCAGACTTCGACTGCGACCCCAGGATCGTCGATGCCGTGACCGCTGCCATGCGTGCCGGCCATAACCAGTACCCGCCGATGGCTGGCGTGCCGCGCCTGCGCCAGGCCATCGCCGCCAAGATCGCCAGCCTCTATGGCCACCAGTACAGCTGGGACACCGAGATCACCGTCACCGCCGGCGCCACCCAGGGCATCCTGACCGCGATCCTGTGCGCGGTGCATCCGGGCGACGAGGTGATCGTGCTGGAGCCGTGCTACGACAGCTACCTGCCCGCGATCGAGCTGGCCGGCGCCACCGCCGTGCCGGTCACGCTGGAAGCGCCGGAATTCCGCGTGCCCTTCGACAAGCTGGCCGCCGCGATCACGCCGCGCACGCGCATGGTCCTGATCAACACGCCGCACAACCCCACCGGCACGATCTTGCGCGCGGCCGACATGGACCAGCTGGCGCAGATCCTGGCCGGCACCGACATCCTGCTGCTCTCGGACGAGGTCTACGAGCACATGGTCTACGACGGCCAGCAGCACGCCTCGGTCTCGCGCCATCCTGAGCTTGCGCGCCGCAGCTTCGTGATCTCGAGCTTCGGCAAGACCTACCACGTGACCGGCTGGAAGGTCGGCTACGTGGCCGCGCCGGCCGCGCTGATGGCCGAGTTCCGCAAGGTGCACCAGTTCAACGTGTTCACCGTGAACACGCCGGTGCAGCACGGCCTGGCCGACTACATGGCCGATCCCGCGCCCTACCTGCAGCTGTCGGCGTTCTACCAGGCCAAGCGCGACTTCTTCCGCGCCGGGCTGGCCAACAGCCGCTTCAAGCTGCTGCCGTCGGACGGCACCTACTTCCAGTGCGTCGACTACTCGGCCATTTCCGACCTGAGCGAGGCCGACTTCGCCATGTGGCTGACGCGCGAGATCGGCGTGGCCGCGATCCCGGTCTCGGCCTTCTACACGCAGCCGCGTGAATCGGGCGTGGTGCGTTTCTGCTTTGCGAAGAAGGAAGAGACACTGGCGCTGGCGCTGGAGCGGCTGGGCAAGCTGTAGGCGCAGGCCTGGCCTCTGCGCCAACGAAAAACGCCCGCGATCCAATCGCGGGCGTTTTACCTTGTGCCGCCGGTTTTGTGGCCGGCTTGTTGCCGGTTACTTGTTGCTGCGGCTCGCCATCAGCTCAAGATTGGCCTTGCGGTCGGCATTGACCTTCTGCACCGATTCGCGCGCCGACAGCGTCTTCAGGTAGTCCTTGACCGGCAGGTCGGCCAGCAGATCGGTGCCGTAGATGATCTTGGTGCACGACGACACCAGCGGCAGGTGCGCCGCGGCGGCGCAGTCGGCCAGCGTGAAGGTGTCGCCGGCGATATACGGCGAGAACTTCGCCAGCTTGGCGAAGGCGGGGACATAGCGCGTCAGCAGCTTGTGCTGGCGTTCCTTGACGCCATCGCTGACCTTGCCGCCGAAGAATGCCTCGGGGTACAGTTCGCGCGCGGTCAGCTCCAGGTACAGTTCCATGAAGACGACGATCTCGCGCACCTTGGCGGCCTGGTACGGGTCGCCCGGCAGCAGCGGCGTCTGCGGATAGGCCGCCTCTACGTAGTCGACGATGGCTTCGGACTCGCACAGCGGGCCGGATTCGGTGATGATGTAGGGCACCTTGCCCGCGGGCGTGGCTGCCGGGTCGGTCTGGCCGATCCAGGCCAGCACCTCTTCGAACGGCACGTTCTTTTCCAGCAGCGCCAGCTTCACTTTGTTGTAGTAGTTGCTGGCGGCAAAACCGCAGAGCTTCAGCATGTCGTCTCTCTCCGTTATTGGAATGATCCCCGCATCGCCCGGTGCGGATGTCGGGTGATTGTGGACCATCCGGGGTCTGCAGTGTACCGGCTGGCCGATCAGCGCACGCCGCCTGCCCCGCTGGACTGTCGCGGAAGGTGCAAAAAACGTACGATCGTGCTAATTTAACCACAACTTCTGGGACGAATGATGAGCACTTTCACCATCGATACGCTGGGTATCGTCGGCACCGGCGCCATGGGCCGGGGCATCGCGCAGATCGCCGCGCAGGCGGGCCTGACCGTCAACCTGTACGACACCAACCCGCAAGCGGTGGCCGCCGCGCGCCAGTACCTGCAGGACACGCTGGCGAAGCTCGCCGACAAGGGCAAGATCAGCGCTGCCGACGCCGAGGCCACGCTGGCCCGCGTCAAGCCCTGCGGCACGCTGGAAGACCTGGCCGGCTGCGACATGGTGCTGGAAGCCATCGTCGAGAAACTGGAAGTCAAGCGCGACCTGATCGCCAAGCTCGAAGCGGTCCTGCGTGAAGACGCCGTCATTGCCTCCAACACGTCGTCGCTGTCGATCACTGCCATCGCAGTCGGCGCCAGGCACCCGGGCCGTATCGCCGGCTACCACTTCTTCAACCCGGTGCCGCTGATGAAGGTGGTCGAGGTCATCGACGGCCTGTCGGGCAACCCCGCGGTGGGCGACGCGCTGATGGCATTGTCGCGCCGCATGGGCCATACGCCGGTGCGCTGCAAGGACATGCCGGGCTTTATCGTCAACCATGCCGGCCGCGGCATGAATATCGAAGGCCTGAAGGTCGCGCAGGAAGGCGTGGCCGGGTTTTCCGACATCGACAACATCATGCGCGAGCAGGCCGGCTTCCGCATGGGGCCGTTTGAGCTGATGGACCTGACCGGGCTGGACGTGTCGCACCCGGTGATGGAATCGATCTACAACCAGTTCTACCAAGAACCGCGCTACCGCCCCTCGCCGATCACCGCGATCCGCGCGGTCGGCGGGCTGATCGGCCGCAAGGCGGGTGCTGGTTTCTATTCGTACGCCGATGGCCAGAAGAAAGTGCCGGCCGCTGCCGCGGTGCCGGGCGCGCGCCCGTCGAGCGTGTGGGTCAGCCACGCCAGCGAGCGCGGCCACGCCATGGTGAGCAAGCTGCTGGGCGCGCTGGGCGTGACCCCGGAAGGCGGCAACAAGCCGTCGGCCGATGCGCTGATCATCGTCACCCCGCTCGGCCTGGACGCCACCACCAGCGCGCTGCAACAGGGCCTGGACCCGGCCCGCACCGTCGCCATCGACACGCTGCTGCCGTTCGAGGCCACCAAGCGCCGCACGCTGATGACCACGCCGGCCACCAGCGCCGCCGCCCGTGATGCCGCGCACGGCCTGTTTGGCAGCGACGGCGTGCCGGTCACGGTGATCCGCGACTCGGCCGGCTTCGTCGCGCAGCGCGTGCTCTGCTGCATCATCAATATCGCCAGCGATATCGCGCAGCAACGCATCGCCACGCCGTCGGACATCGACCTCGCCGTCAACCTGGGCCTGGGCTATCCCAAGGGCCCGCTGGCGCTGGGCGATGCGGTCGGCCCGCAACTGGTGCTGGAGACGCTGCGCAACATGGAAGCGCTCACCGGCGACATGCGCTACCGCCCGAGCCCGTGGCTGTGGCGCCGTGCCGGCCTGGGCCTGTCGCTGCTGGCCGAAGAGCAGTAAGCCCGCCACCGCCCCACCGACCGAGCCACGCCCATGCCCGCACAGTTGCTTTCCCACCGCGTCGATTCGACGCTGGTGCTGACCATCTCGAACCCCGAGGCACGCAATGCGCTGCACCCGGACATCTACGCGGCCTCGCAGCAGGCGCTGGATCAGGCTGCGGCCGATGACTCGGTGCGCGCAGTCATCATCACCGGCGCCGACGGCATTTTCTGCGCCGGCGGCAACCTGAACCGGCTGCTCGGCAACCGCAGCCAGCCGCAGGAGGTGCAGGCCGCCAGCATCGCCCTGCTGAACGGCTGGGTCGAGTCGCTGCACGCCTTTCCCAAGCCGATCATCGCGGCGGTGGAAGGCGCGGCCGCGGGCGCGGGCTTCTCGGTGGTGCTGGCGTGCGACTTTGTAGTGGCGGCCAGCAATGCCAAGTTCGTGATGGCCTATGTTTCCGTGGGGCTCACGCCCGACGGCGGCGGTTCGTACGAGATCGCACGCGCGCTGCCGCGCCCGCTGGCCAGCGAACTGATGATGGAAGGCAAGCCGGTGGACGCGGCGCGGCTGGCGCAGTTCGGGCTGGTCAACCGCGTCACCGAGCCGGGCCAGGCCCTGGACGAGGCCCTGCGCCTGGCCGCCGGCCTTGCCCGCCAGTCGCCGCACGCCGTGGGCCGCATCAAGGATCTGATCAACCACGCGGCCACCGCATCGCGCGCCGAACACCTGCTGGCCGAGCGCGACAGCTTCGTCGCCGCGCTGCATCACCCCGACGGCGGCGAAGGCATCAGCGCCTTCCTGGAAAAGCGCAAGCCGCAGTACCGCTGAAGCCGGGCGCCGGACGCCTGGCTTTACCCGAACGGCCAGCCCGCGGCAGACGGGCATGCCGGCACAATGCAAGGAGACAACGCATGGAATTGCCGCCGTCCTCGCGTCGCCGCATCTACCTGATGCGGCATGGTGCCGTTTCATATTTTGACGAGGCCGGGCGCCCTGCCCTGCCCGAGATGGTGCCCCTGAACGAGACCGGCCGCATGCAGGCCACCGCCGCCGGGCGCGCCTTTGCCGCCGAACAGATTCGCTTCGACCGCGTCATCGTCAGCGGCCTGCCGCGCACCGTCGAGACGGCTGAGCGCGTGCTGGCCGAACTGCCCGGGATGGACGACGTGGTGCCGGAAGTCTGGCCCGCGCTGCAGGAAATCCGTGGCGGCGACCTGTCCACCATCGCCGACCACGACCTGCGCGACGCCTTCGTCGGCGCCTTCGAGGGCGAAGTCCCCGAAGACAAGCGCTTCCTCAACGGCGAGACCATCGGCCAGTTCCTCGACCGCGTGCTGCCCGCGCTGGAGCGCCTGCGCGCCGATCCCGACTGGGACACCGCGCTGATGGTGCTGCATGGCGGCACCAACCGCGCCATCCTGTCGCAGGCCATCACCTGCGGACGGCGCGTGTTCTTCGGCTCGCTGCTGCAGACCGCGGGCTGCATCAATGTGCTCGACATGGGCGACGATCCGCTCGACTGGGTGGTGCGCATGACCAACTACTCGCCGCCCACGCCCGTTCACAGCGGCACGCGCCACACCACCATGGAAGTGCTGCTGCACCAGTATTTGCGCGGACGCCAGCCGCAGGGCTGAGTGCGCCGCGGACTTGATCGAATCCCAACCGATACCGAACAGAAAACCAACGGAGACAGCATGACGAGCAACGTATCGCACTTCGAGGGCACGCGCCCGGTGGCGGACCAGCAGCGCTTCGACACCGACGCGCTGGAAGCCTGGATGCGCCAGCACGTGGAGGGCTTTGCCGGCCCGCTGACCGTGGAGCAGTTCAAGGGCGGCCAGTCCAACCCGACCTTCAAGCTGGTCACGCCGGGCCAGACCTACGTGATGCGCGCCAAGCCCGGCCCCAAGAGCAAGCTGCTGCCTTCGGCGCACGCGATCGAGCGCGAGTACCGCGTGATGGCCGCGCTGGCCGGCAGCGACGTGCCGGTGGCGCGCATGTACGCGCTGTGCGAGGACGAGTCCGTGATCGGCCGCGCCTTCTACATCATGGAGTTCGTCGCCGGCCGCGTGCTGTGGGACCAGTCGCTGCCGGGCATGAGCACCGCCGAACGCAGCGCCATCTACGACGAGATGAACCGCGTCATCGCCGCGCTGCACACGGTCGACTACAACGCCATCGGCCTGGGCGACTACGGCAAGCCCGGCAACTACTTCCAGCGCCAGATCGAGCGCTGGACCAAGCAGTACAAGCTGTCCGAGACCGAATCGATCCCGTCAATGGACGCGCTGATGGACTGGCTGCCGCAGCATATCCCGCAGGAAGACGCCGACCTGACCTCGATCGTGCATGGCGACTACCGGCTGGACAACCTGATGTTCCACCCGACCGAGCCGCGCGTGCTGGCGGTGCTGGACTGGGAACTGTCCACGCTGGGCCACCCGATGGCGGACTTCAGCTATCACTGCATGAGCTGGCATATCGCCCCGGGCCAGTTCCGCGGCATTGCAGGCGTGGACTTCGCCGCACTGGGCATCCCCGACGAAGCCAGCTACCGCCGCCTGTACGAGCAGCGCACCGGCCGCCCGATCACCGGCGACTGGAACTTCTACCTGGCCTTCAGCATGTTCCGCATCGCCGGCATCCTGCAGGGGATCATGAAGCGCGTGGTGGACGGTACCGCGTCGTCGGCGCAGGCGCTGGACGCGGGCAAGCGCGCGCGGCCGATGGCGGAGATGGGGTGGCAGTACGCGCAGAAGGCGAAGGGCTGACGCAGCAACGGCTGCGGCAAGAAAACGGGCGCCGAGGCGCCCGTTTTTCATCCGCGTCGCGCGGCGCTCAATCCCCCAGCGCCACCCCTTCCCGCCGCGGGTCCGCACCACCCGCCCACACCGCCTTGCCGTCAGGCCCCTGCTTGCGCATGATGGCCTGCGTGCCGCTGGTCATCTCGATCTCGGCCACCTGGTGGCCGCGCTGCTGCAGTGCCTGCACCAGGCCCGGCGACACCAGCCCCTTCTCCACCTCGGTCGGGCCGTTGCGGCTGCCGAAGTTGCCCATGCCGATGGCGGCCTGCACGTCCATGTTCCAGTCCAGCATGCCGACCAGGGTCTTGGACACGTACTCGATGATCTGCGAGCCGCCCGGCGAACCGACCGTGGCGACCAGCTGGCCGCTCTCGCGGTCGAACACCAGCGTCGGCGCCATCGACGAGCGCGGGCGCTTGCCCGGCTCCACGCGGTTGGCCACCGGCTTGCCGTTCTCGCTCGGCACGAAGGAGAAGTCGGTCAGCTGGTTGTTCAGCATGAAACCGCGCACCATCAGATGCGAGCCGAAGTACGACTCGATCGTGGTGGTCATCGAAATCGCCCCGCCGCGGTCATCGACCGCAACGATCTGCGAGGTGGAAACGCGCGGCGGCGAACGGTCGGGCGCGTAAGCCATCGCCGTGCCCGGCGGCACCCCTGGCTGGGCCTTGCCCATGCTCTTGTCGCCGATCAGCTCCGCGCGCGTGGCAAGGTAGGACGGGCTGACCAGGCCGGTCACGTTGACCGGCACGAAGTCGGTATCGGCCACGTACAGGCCACGGTCGGCATAGGCCAGGCGGTCAGCTTCGGAGATCGCGTGGACCGCGTCGGGATTGGCCTCCATCACCGCCGGCGTGTTCACGCCCTGTGGCTTGAGCGCGGCCAGCGCGTACTTGGGATTCTTGGTTTCGAGCGCCTGCAGCGTGCCCAGGATCTGCGCGATGGCGATGCCGCCCGACGACGGCGGCGGCATGCCGCAGATCTTCCAGCGCTTGTAGTCGGTGCAGACCGGCACGCGCTGCTTGGCCCGGTAGCTGCCCAGGTCAGCCAGCGACAGCGAGCCGGCATTGCTGCCATCGTTCACCTTGGCGACGATATCGCGCGCGATCGGTCCGCTGTAGAGCACGCCGGCACCGCGCCGGGCGACATCGCGCAGGGTCTGCGCCAGCTTCGGGTTCTTCAGCACCGTGCCGGCCGGCTTGGGCTTGCCCTGTGCATCCAGGAAGTACGCGGCCATCTCCGGCGAATTGGCCAGGAACTTGTCGGCCGCCACTTGCGTGTACAGCCGCTCCGAGATCGGGAAGCCCTTCTCCGCCAGGTCGATGGCGGGCTGGAACAGCTTGGCCCAGGGCAGGCGGCCGTGCTTCCGGTGCGCCATTTCCAGCGCGCGCATCACGCCGGGCGTGCCGACGGAGCGTCCGCCAATCTGGGCCTCGCTGAACTCCATGGGCTTGCCGTCGGAACGCAGGAACAGGTTTTCGGTGGCGCCGGCAGGGGCGGTCTCGCGGCCGTCGAAGGCCTGAACGTTCTTGCCATCCCAGTACATGATGAAGGCGCCGCCGCCGATGCCGGTGGCCTGCGGCTCGACCAGCGTCAGCACGGCCTGCATCGCGATGGCGGCATCGATGGCCGAGCCGCCCTGGCGCAGGATGGCGCGCCCGGCCTCGCTCGCGAGCGGGTTGGCCGCGGCCGCCATATGGCGCTGCGCGTAGGCCGTGGACATGCCGGGGCGATAGCCGGACGACACTTCCGGTGCCGGCGGCATGGCGGCCGGTGGCGTGGTCGCGGTCGGGGCGGCAGGCGCGGCCGGCGTGGCGGTCCCTCCGCCCTGGGTACCACAAGCACCGAGCAGCGCCGTCAGGGCAAGGGCCAGCGCGCCGCGCCACGCCATCGAAGAGAGGTCAGGGTGAGCCATGCGATATCTCCTGGGGGAAGGATCAAACGATTGTAGTGGCGATCGGCGCATTCTGGGGCAAGAAAGTCTGACTGCCGCCACATGCGGGGGCCACATGAAGGCGCAGCAAAAAATTCTCCCGGTTTAACCCCGATCGCTAATCTGCGCCGTTTCATCGACAGGCCGTCATGACCGGGAACCCGCCCCGCGGCCGCTCAGGAGAAAAACATGCAACTTCGCGCACCGGCCGTCATTTCCAGTCTTGCTGCCGCACTGGCGCTGTCGGCCTGCGGCGGGCATTCGCCGTCGCTTCCCCAGGAAGTGGCACAGCCTGTGCCGCCACCCGCAGCGCCGGCGCCCACGCACGACCAGGCCGCCAAGGCTGGCCAGGCAACGCCCGCCATGGAATTGCATGCCGTCGCCCCGCGCGCCGCGCTGGCCATGCCCTACCACCTGCCGCCGCCTGCGCCGGCCGAGCGCGAACGCTACGGCGTCATCGAGGAAAACGGCGTCAGGCTGGTGGCGCAGGCGCCGGTATCCACCTTCAGCATCGATGTCGATACCGGTAGCTACAGCAATATGCGCCGCATGCTCAATGCCGGGCGCGTGCCGCCGGCCGATGCGGTGCGCGTGGAAGAACTGCTGAACTACTTCCCCTATGACTATGCCCAGCCCGCCGACGGTCGCCCGTTCGCCGTGCATGCCGCGCTGGCGCCCGCGCCCTGGCACCCGGCCAATGTGCTGCTGCGCATCGGCATCAAGGGCAAGGACATGGCCAGCGGCGCGTTGCCGCCTGCCAACCTGGTATTCCTGGTGGATGTATCGGGTTCGATGAACTCGCCGGACAAGCTGCCGCTGCTGAAGTCTTCGCTGACGCTGCTGGTGAACAAGCTGCGCCCGCAGGACCGCATCACGCTGGTCACCTATGCCAGCGGCACGCGCGTGGCGCTGCCGCCCACGCCGGGCAGCGACAAGACCGCCATCAGCGCCGCCGTCGACCAGCTCGTGGCCGGGGGCAGCACCGCCGGCGCCAGTGGCATCGCGCTGGCCTACCAGGCCGCGCAACAGAGCTTTATCGCCGGCGGCATCAACCGCGTGCTGCTGGCCACCGACGGCGACTTCAACGTGGGCGTGACCGACTTCCGGCAGCTCAAGAGCATGGTGGAAGAGAAGCGCAAGTCCGGCGTGTCGCTGTCCACGCTCGGCTTCGGCACCGGCAACTACAACGAGCAGCTGATGGAGCAGCTGGCCGATGCCGGCGACGGCGCCTATTCGTATATCGACAACCTGATGGAAGGCAACAAGGTGCTGGTCAGCGAGATCAGCTCGACGCTGGCCACCATCGCGCGCGACGTGAAGATCCAGGTGGAATTCAATCCGGCAACGGTGAAGGAGTATCGCCTGATCGGCTACGAGAACCGCATGCTGGCGCGCGAGGACTTCAACAACGACAAGGTCGATGCCGGCGATATCGGCGCGGGCCACACCGTGACGGCGCTGTATGAGCTGACGCTGGCCGGCCAGCCCGGGCTGGTCGATCCGCTGCGCTACCAGCTGGCCGCACCCGTGCCGGGGCGCGACGGCGAACTGGCGCACATCAAGCTGCGCTACAAGCTGCCCGCCGCCAGCACCAGCCAGTTGATGGACATCACCGTCGCGCGGCAGGCCATCCGCCCGCTGGCGCAAGGCGATGACGACTTCCGCTTTGCCGCGGCGGTGGCCGGTTTCGGCCAGGTGCTGCGCGGCGGCAAGTTCACCGGCGACTGGCGCTACGCAGATGCCCGCGCGCTGGCCCAGGGCGCCCGCGGCACCGACCGCTTTGGCTATCGGGGCGAGTTCCTCAAGCTGGTGGACCTGGCACAGAGCCTGGGCACGGCCAGTCCGACCGGCGCCAGCAGCGGCGGGCCGGCCGAGCATGCGGCACGCTGACACCAGCCCGGGCCGCGAGCCGGCGCAAGGCGGCGCGGCAGACTGTCGCGCCGCCTTGCGCTCTCCTATACTCGGGCGCATGCAGGCACCCGACCCCGTCCCTTCCGCCGCGCCCACAGCCGCCACGCCCGGCGCAGCGCTGTCGGCGCTGCCCGACCATGACCTGATGCTGCTGGTGGCGGGCGGCATCATCGAGCAGCCCGTCACCGAGCTGTTCCGCCGCCATAACGCCGGCCTCTACAACTACGTGGCCTGGCTGTGCCAGGGCAACCGCGGCGAAGCGGAAGACATCGCGCAGAAGACCTGGGTCAAGCTGATGACCCGCTGCGGCGACTACCAGCCGGACGCGGCGTTCCGCACCTTCCTGTTCCAGATCGCGCGCAATACCTGGCTCGACCAGGTGCGCAGCGCCGATGCGCGCCAGCGCGAAGCCCTGGACGACCAGCCAGCGGAGATGCCGGCCGACGACCTGTCGCCGGAAGCGGAGCTGCAGTTGCGCCAGCACGCGCACCACGTGCATCGCGCGCTGCTGCAGTTGCCCGTCGCCCAGCGCGAGGTGGTGGTGCTGCGCTTCTTCAGCGACATGAGCGTCGAAGAGATTGCGCAGATGCTCGGCGAGAAGTTCGAGACGGTGAAGAGCCGGCTGCGCTATGCGTTTGCGCGCCTGCGCGCAGACCTGGCCGGCAGCGTGCCGGGCTCGCAGGAGACGCCGTCGTGAACGCGGCCGACCGATTTATCGACGGCAAGGACCGGCTTTCGGCACTGCTGCGGGAGCTGCCCGCTTACGCGTCGTCCGCTGCGCTGGCGGAGTCGGTGCACGCGGCCGCACGTGCGGCACAACAGGAAGCGGATCGCCTGCGGGCCGGCGCGGCGGCCTTGCCCTTCGCCGCGCCGCCAACGCTTGCCACGGCGGTGTTGGAAGAAGCCGCGCGCCTGCAGGCGGCGCAGGCTGCGCGACGCGATGCGCTGCTTGCGCGCGTGGCGTCAGGCGAGCCCGCAGCGGAGATTCTGGGTGCCCCGGTCGGTGCCGCTGCCAGCGCATGGCTGCAGGCACAGGCGGCGGAGGCGGCAACACCAGCACGGGCAACACGGACCACAGCGCAGTCCATGGCTGCGCGCGCCGCGCGCGCGCGGCGCTGGTGGCGCTCGCTGGGGCTCGTGGCCAGCGTCGCGGCGGTGGCCGGGCTGACCACCAGCATCGTACTGCGGCAGATCGATGACGGCGCACTGCTGCCGGCATCGGCGCCTGAACAGGTGTCCGCCCCGGCCGCGGCACCCGCCGCAGAGATGGCAGCAGCGCCCGCACCACAAGCTGCGGCGGAGTCTGGGACCGCCGCGCCGGCAAACCCGCCGCCAGCCCCGAAAGCTGCCCCGGCCGCGCGGCGGGAAGAGCGGCCTGCCCCGGCGCACGCCGGGCAGCTCAGCCGCGCGCCGGCAACGGCCCGGGGCACGGCGCCACGCGAGGCCGCCACGCAAGCACCGCCGCAGGCGACCGAAAGCTTATCCGCCCAGGCGCCGGCTGTGGCCGCCGCACCGGCCGCTCCCGCGTATCCGGCCATGGCAGAGGCAGTCCCGCAGCCGGCAATGCCGGCACCCGCGGCACCGCCGGCGGCCGCGCCGCAGGCAGACTTCGCCCGCAAGGCGGCGCCGCCGATGGCGGCCGCACGCGCCCCCGCCGCGCACACCGCATCCAGCATGGTCGTGTCCATCCAGGACGACCCCGCCGCCACGGCTGCGCGCATGCCGGCGGCGGCATCGGTCACGCTGCTGGCGGCCGAACCGGACAGTGAGGCAATCAGGGAATGGGCAGGACGGCTCTGGCAGTCGATGCCGGCGGCACAACGCCCGCCGGTGCCATTTGCCGTGCAGGCCGACCGCACGCTGGCCCCGGGCCAGGTGCGCATCGAACTGCGCCACGGCGCGCCGCAATGAGCGCGCCGGTGCGTTGGCGAGTGCTGGTCAGCGCGTGGTGAACGACCAGCTCAGGTCCACGGGCTGCGAACCCAGCCGGCCGGTGACCCGCACGCTGTAGCGCTGCTGGCTGGCCAGCGGCGCCACCGGCGTGCAGATCGCCAGGCCGCGTGCCGCGCTGGAGAGGCCCGACGAACGGCTGTCAACCTTGAGGCAGCTGACATTGTTGCCTTGCGCGTCGGTGATGACGAAGTTGTCGGCATCGAACTGCAGCGAGGTGTTGATGGCCTGCAGCGATACCGGATAGCCCACGGTCTTGCCCTCGTAGCCCGGCGCGGGATTGGGGCTTTCCGAGTTGACCCAGCTGGCCGGCACGTCGGCCTGACCGTTGTACGGGTAGGCCACCATCTGGTTGTCGCTGCCGCCCTTCGATGCATCGGCCAGGTCGATGGTCTGGTAGTAGCTGGCCGAGGTGCCGCTGCCGTCCGGGCCCACGCGCTCGGCAAAGCCGCTGCCGGCCGAGCCGTAGCTGCCCAGCAGCGCGGCGCGGTGGAACGGCGCGTTGACCAGGTCCGACACCAGCGCGTCCTTGGGCGACATCGACAGCTGCGCATTGGCAACCGAAGTCCAGCGGTTGGCACCGGCCACGACTTCCGCGGTGGCATTGGTCGGATAGGCGGCCTGGATGCGCTCGTTGGGCGTGGCGCCGGTATAGCCCGGCTTGCCGCTGGTCTCGTCGTGCGTCAGCGTGGCGTTGGCCAGCATGTAGGCAGTGTGGTTCTGCGCCACGGTATTGAGCGGATCGCGTGCCGCCAGCGGCGGCAGGCCCACCTGCTCGCGCCGATAGTTGGCGTAGCACAGGCCGGCGGTGCGCGGCTCTTCCAGCACGCGGTAATTGCTGACCGCACTGCCGCGCGCCGGCAGCAGCGAGACGCCGCCGCCCGCCGCGGGTGCCGGCGCCGTGCCGCTGACGGTATAGCAGGCACCTGCGGTGGATGGCGTGGTCGAGCCCGAGCCGGACGGCGCGCTGGCCTGCCCGTTCGCTTGCGATGCGTTCGACGAAGTACCGCCGCCGCCCCCATCGCCCCCATCGCCACCACCGCCGCCACATGCGGACAGTGCCAGCGCCGCAGCGGCGCAAAAGGTGGTCAGGGCGAGCGTGGTGCGCCGCGCGCGTCGCGGAGGCATGGGTTGGTGATCAGCAAGCAAGCGTTTCCCGGTCATCGTTCTGAATCGTCGTGGTCATCGGAGGAAGGAACCTGCCCCGGGGGATCCGCAGGCGCGGACAGCCGGCGCGGCAACCATCGCCAGCACCGTGTGGACACGGGCTCGCGGCGGCGGCGCCGGGGGCAGAAAGACCGGACGATGGTATGGGCGCGGACCGGGAGGGTCTAGCCCATGAACAATTCCTTACGTGTGACCCGCGCGCGCCGCACCGGGGCGCCGCGCGGGGTGCTTGCGGTGCCAGCCATGCGGGCGCGGGCGCACTTAGCTGGCGGCAGCCACGTCGGCCATGCCGGTGCCGAGCGCGGCCATCACGGCCATCAGCTGCTCGCGCAGCCAGCGGTTGGCACCGTCGTTTTCGCCGCCCGCATGCCAGTACAGGTGCAGTTCCAGCGACGGCACCTTGAACGGCAGCGACAGCAGGCGGTTGGCATAGGGCTCATTGGCGATGCGCGCATAGCGCAGCGGCAGCGTGGCCAGCAGGTCGGTGCAGCTGACCACGCGGCACGCGGCCGCATAGTGCTGGCAACGCAGGCGCACGCGCCGCGTCAGGCCCATGCGGTGCAGGGCCTGGTCTTCCAGCCCGGCGCCGCGGCGGCGCGACGACACGTGCACATGCTCGGCCGCCAGGTAGCGCTCAAGCGTCAGTTCCTTCTTCACCAGCGGATGGTCGCGCCGCGCCAGCACCACCATCGGATCGGCCATGAACGGCGCGTGGTGGATGGCGGGCGAGACCGGCAGCAAGATGTCCAGCGCGGCGTCCAGCGTGCCGGCCAGCAACTCGGACTCCATCTCGCGGCGGTCGAAGCGGATCGCGGCGATCTCCACCTGCGGCGCCATTGCCGTGACACGCGCCATCAGCGGCGGCAGCAGCGTGGATTCCAGCGCGTCGCGCATGCCGATGGTGAAACGCCGCACGGTATTGGTGGGATCGAAGTGCGGCGTATCCTGCAGCGTGCGCGCGAACGATTGCAGCGCGCTGCGCACCTCGGCGGCGAGCGAGCGCGCCAGCGGCGTGGGCGCCATGCCCTGCCCGCGCCGCTCGAACAGCGGGTCGTCGAACAGCGTGCGCATCCGGCCCAGCGCATGGCTGACCGCGGGCTGCGTCAGGTTGAGCTGGCGCGCGGCCGCGGTGATGCTGCCTTCGCTGTAGATGGCGTCGAACACCACGAAGAGATTCAGGTCGATGCGGGAGAGCTGCATGCCGAAGATTCTGGCACGGAATGCAGGGAATTGATACTGGCAAATCCAGAAAATTCATTTTTCTTATTACCGGCTTTCAGATAGAGTGCATTCCATCGGCCCATGCCGCACTGATGCCGGGGCCTGCCGAGGCCAACGAGGCGCCGCCACCCACCCCGGCGTCCACTGATTCCGTAGCGAGGAGACCACATGGATTTCGAATACAGCCCGAAGGTCAAGGAAATGCAGGCCAAGCTGCTGGCCTTCTTCGACCAGCACATCTACCCGAACGAAAAGCGTTTCGCGGAGGAAATCGACGCCAATCGCCGCGCGGGCAACGCCTGGGTACCGACCAAGGTGATCGAGGAACTGAAGCCGCTGGCGCGTGCAGCCGGGCTGTGGAACCTGTTCCTGCCGCGCTCGCCGCGTGCGCCGCAAGGCCTGTCGAACCTGGAGTACGCCACGCTGTGCGAAATCATGGGCCGGGTGCCCTGGTCGGCCGAGGTCTTCAACTGCGCGGCCCCCGACACCGGCAACATGGAGACGCTGGAGCGCTATGCCTCCGAGGAACTGAAGGACAAGTGGCTCGAGCCGCTGCTGGCCGGCGAGATCCGCTCGGCCTTCCTGATGACCGAGCCGGCCGTGGCCTCGTCGGACGCGACCAATATCGAATGCCGCATCGAGCGCGACGGTGACCACTACGTGATCAACGGCACCAAGTGGTGGTCGTCGGGCGCAGGCGACCCGCGCTGCAAGGTCTACATCGTGATGGGCAAGACCAATCCCGACGCCGGCCGCCATGAGCAGCAGTCGATGATCGTGGTGCCGGCCGATACCGCGGGCATCACCATCAAGCGCTTCCTGCCGGTGTTCGGCTACGACGACGCGCCGCACGGCCATATGGAGATCGAGCTGAAGAACGTGCGCGTGCCGGCTTCGAACATCCTGCTGGGCGAAGGCCGCGGCTTCGAGATCGCGCAGGGCCGCCTGGGCCCGGGCCGCATCCACCACTGCATGCGCAGCATCGGCGTGGCCGAGCGCGCGCTGGAACTGATGTGCAAGCGCGCGCTGTCGCGCGTGGCCTTCGGCAAGCCGGTGTCCAGCCAGGGCGTGACGCAGGAACGCATCGCCGAAGCCCGCTGCGAGATCGAGATGGCGCGCCTGTTGACGCTCAAGGCAGCGTACATGATGGACACCGTGGGCAACAAGGTGGCCAAGGCCGAGATCGCCATGATCAAGGTGATCGCCCCGAACGTGGCGCTGAAGGTGATCGACTGGGCCATCCAGGTCCATGGCGCCGCCGGCGTCTCCAGCGACTTCCCGCTGGCCAACTGGTGGGCGCACCAGCGCACGCTGCGCCTGGCCGACGGCCCGGACGAGGTGCACCGCAACGCCATCGCCAAGCTGGAGCTGGCCAAGCACATGAATCTGAACCCGGACGACATCAGGATGCCGGTGGCACGCGGGTTCTGACCGCCTGGCAACGCCGCGGGGCTTCGGCCCTGCCGGCAGTATGGAAAACGCGCAGCCAGTCTGCGCGTTTTTTTCTTCTGTGCTTAAATCGCCCGGTTCGCCACGTCAGTGGTTGATGTGGCCATCCCCAACGATCGCAGCCAGGAGATCTTTTGCGATGATCGACGTCTACACCTGGGCCACGCCCAACGGCCACAAAGTCCACATCATGCTGGAAGAATGCGGCCTGGAGTACAAGGTCCATCCGATCAATATCGGCGCCGGCGACCAGTTCGGCGAGGACTTCCTGAAGATCAGCCCCAACAACAAGATCCCCGCCATCGTCGACCCCGACGGCCCGGACGGCAAGCCGATCTCGCTGTTCGAATCGGGCGCCATCCTGCTCTACCTGGCCGGCAAGACCGGCAAGTTCCTGCCCGAGGACGTGCGCGGCAAGTACGAGGCGCTGCAGTGGCTGATGTTCCAGATGGGCGGCGTGGGCCCGATGCTGGGCCAGGCGCACCACTTCCGCATGTACGCGCCCGAGAAGATCGAGTACGCGGTCAACCGCTACACCAACGAGGCCAGGCGCCTGTACGGAGTGATCGACACGCAGTTGTCAAAGCACGCCTACCTGGCCGGCGAGCAGTACACCATCGCCGACATCGCCACCTTCCCGTGGCTGCGCAGCTGGCAGAACCAGGGCGTGGACCTGGACGACTACCCGCACCTGAAGCGCTGGTTCAACGAGATCGCAGAGCGCCCCGCGGTCAAGCGCGGCGTGGAGGTGCTGGCCAGCGCGCGCAAGGCGCTGCAGGACGACAAGGCACGCGAGGTGCTGTTCGGCGCCACGCAATACAAGCGGCACTGAGCCTGGTATTGCAGCAGCCGGGACCCTGGCCCCGGCTGCCTCGCCTGGCATCAGGCCGGCGCCAGCGCGTGGCACGCAACGGCATATCCGTCCGCGCGCCGGCCGCCGCGGGCCGCAACGCCAAGGTCCGCGTCATCGCCCGGTCCGAAGCAGCACAGCAGGCCGGTGCCCGGCAACAGCCGGCATGACTCGTGCGGGTCCGGCGCGTAGAGCGTGCCGGGCTGCAGGAAGGCCATGTCCCCGCCGGCCCGCACCAGCGCGCCATGCCAGTGCAGGCCGATGGCGCCGCGGTAGCACAGCGCCCAGCGCAGCCCGCGCGCCTGCAGCCGCTGCGCCCAGTCTTCGCCTGACTGGTCGAGCCGGATGAACTCCGGCCGCATGCCCTGCTCCGGCTGCGGGTCCTGTGCCCGCACCACCTCGGCTGGCAATACGTGCATGCCGGCCATCCCCTCTGCGCCATTGGCCTCGACCGCGGCAATGCCGCCCAGCGCGCAGTGCCATCCGCCCGCAGGCAGCGCCACCGGCCGCGAGGCATCGGCAGGCCCTTGCGGCACGGTGCGCACCAGGATGGTGTCGACCATTGCCTGCACCTGCATCGGCACGCCTGGCGCCGGCGCAAAATAGCTCGCCGCCGCCCAGCAGCAGGCAGCCGCGCCCGGGCGACCACAGCCGCAGGCCCCCGCGCAGGCAGCCCCACCATTCATGGCGGTCCGCGGCAAATTCAGCCTGGGTCTCGCCTGCGCAGAGAAAGAAGACGCCAGCCAGCTGCAGGTGGAACAATCGCGCGCGCCCTTCGGCAACCGCCAGCGCGCGGCGATCGAGGCCACCGTGCGCCATATGGCGGAGCTGACCGAGCCCGAGCTGAACCTGATGGCCGCGGTGGCACGGGCGCTGGCGGGCAAGGGCAGCTTCCGCCCGTCGCTGACTCACACCCCCAGCGCCGCATCCGATGCCAAGGGCGACAACAAAGACTAGACGCCCAGCATGCCCTGCCGTTCGATAAAGCGGATCACCTCGTCCAGGCCCTGCCCGGACTTGACGCTGCCCATCACGAACGGCCGGGCGCCGCGCATCTTGCGTGCATCGCTCTCCATCACTTCCAGCGATGCCCCGACGTATGGCGCCAGGTCCGTCTTGTTGATCACCAGCAAGTCGGACTTGGTGATGCCCGGCCCACCCTTTCTCGGAATCTTCTCACCGCCGGCTACGTCGATGACGTAGATCGTCAAATCAGAAAGTTCTGGACTGAAGGTGGCGGCGAGGTTGTCGCCGCCGGACTCGATGAAGACCACGTCAGCATCCGGGAAGCGCGCCAGCATGCGGTCCACCGCCTCCAGGTTGATCGAGGCGTCTTCGCGGATCGCGGTGTGCGGACAGCCGCCCGTTTCCACGCCCATGATGCGTTCCGCCGGCAGCGCGCCGGAGATCGTCAGGAGGCGCTGGTCTTCCTTGGTGTAGATGTCGTTGGTGATGGCGACCAGGTCATAGCGGTCGCGCATCGCCTTGCACAGCATCTCCAGCAGCGTGGTCTTGCCGGAGCCAACCGGGCCGCCGACGCCGACGCGCAGCGGAGGGTTCTTCTTGGTACGGGCCTGGGTCATGGTGCGGTATGAGTTCAGGATCGGAACAGCCGGGAGTACTGCGTTTCGTGGCGCGCGGAAAGCAGGCCCAGCATCGGGGAAAAGGTGGAGAGTTGCGGCGGCGTGGCTTCGGCGCGGCGCGCGGCTTCATCGACCGTGTCGAGCACCGCGCCGTGCAGGCGCCGCAGCATGTGCTGCCCCGCCACCTGGCCCAGCGGCACCGCCTTGATCGCCGCGGCGACCTGGTTCTCGGCCCAGTTAAAGCAGTAGGCGGCGAGGCCATCGCGCGCCTCGACCTGAAGCGCCACGCATGCCGCAGTGAACGCCGTCGGCAGGCAGACCGGTGACAGCGCCGCCAGCGTCTCGCGTAGCACCGGCGCGCCCCACTCCATCTGCGCAATCAGCCTGGACAGCGACCAGCCCATCTGCTCGGTCTCAAGCCGCAACTCGGAAGTCTCGCGCGTGGCGCGGAACCAGTCGTTCCACGTCCGTACTTGCCCAGCGTCGCCGGCCAGCCAGTGACGATGCAGCAGCAGCCACAGTGGCGCTTCGCATTGCGCCTGCACATGCAGCAGGTTGTCGCGAATCCAGCGTTCGGCGCTCGGCGCATCGTGCACGCTGCCACAATCGATCGCAGCTTCCAGTCCTTGTGAATAGCTGAAGCCGCCGATCGGCAGGGATGGCGATGCCAGATGTAGCAGCGAGATCAGTTGGGGCAGGCCGGTCATGGCACGCAATCAATGCTTGTGTCCGCAATGCTCATCGTGGACATGGTGCGGATCACCGTGATCGTGGGAATGACCATGTCCGTGCGAAGGTCCATGCGAATGCCCGTGGTCGTGCCCATGATGCTCATGAAACACCGCCTGCGCCGCCGCATAGTCCTCCGCAAACGTCGCATCGTGCCCATGCTTGTGCCCGCCGCCATAGGCCCCCGCCTCCGGCTCGAACGGCAGCTCGGCACGCTCGGCGCGCACGCCCAGGCGCTGCAGCATGTCGGCAAGCACCGGGTCGTATTCCAGCCGCAGGTAGTCGCGCCCGATCTCCACCGGCGTATGGCGGTTGCCGAGGTGATAGGCCGCACGCATCAGCGCATGCGGGTCTTGCGCGCGCACTTCCAGCACTGCCTCGGTAGCGGCCTGCACTTCCACGAAGCTGCCGTCTTCAGTCACCAGCAGGTCGCCGCCGCGCAGCACGGTGCCGCGCGGCAGGAACAGCGCGGCTTCGTCGCCGTTGTCGAGCACCGCGCGCAGGCGGCTCTTGCTGCGTTCGGCGAAGGGCAGGATCAGCTTGGGCGCGCGGCGCACCAGCACGGGCGCGATGCCGTGCGGGGCGCTCAGGAGTTTGTCGATCTTCAGCATGGGCGATGCGGGGCGCGGGCGCCGGCCAGTCAGAACAGGAAATAGCGTTGCGCCATGGGCAGCTCGGTGGCGGGCTCGCAGGTCAGCAACTGGCCGTCGGCAACGACCTGGTAGGTCTCCGGATCGACCGTGACATGCGGCTGCCAGTCATTGTGCACCATGTCGCGCTTGCTTACCGTGCGCGTGCCGCGCACCGCCGACAGCGTCTTGGCCAGCCCGTAGCGCTCGCCGATGCCGGCCGCCAGCGCCGCCTGCGACACAAAGGTCAACGACGAACGGTGCAGCGCCCCGCCGGCCGAAGCAAACATCGGCCGGTAGTGCACCGGCTGCGGTGTCGGGATCGACGCATTGGGATCGCCCATCGCGGCCGCGGCAATCATGCCGCCCTTCAGGATCAGGCTGGGCTTGACGCCGAAGAACGCCGGACGCCACAACACCAGGTCGGCCCACTTGCCGACTTCAACCGAGCCCACTTCATGGGCGATGCCGTGCGTCAGCGCCGGGTTGATGGTGTACTTGGCGACATAGCGCTTGACGCGGAAATTGTCGTGCCCGCCGCGCGCATCGTTGGGATCGCCCGGCAGCTTGCCGCGCTGCAGCGCCATCTTGTGCGCGGTCTGCCACGTGCGGATGATGACCTCGCCGACGCGCCCCATGGCCTGCGAGTCGCTGGAGATCATCGAGAACGCGCCCAGGTCGTGCAGGATGTCTTCGGCGGCGATGGTTTCGCGGCGGATGCGGCTTTCGGCAAAGGCAATGTCCTCGGCAATCGACGGGTCCAGGTGGTGGCACACCATCAGCATGTCGAGGTGCTCGTCCAGCGTATTGACCGTGTACGGGCGCGTCGGGTTGGTCGACGACGGCAGCACGTTGGCCTCGCCGCACACCTTGATGATGTCGGGCGCATGGCCGCCGCCCGCGCCTTCGGTGTGGTACGTATGGATGGTGCGGCCCTTGAACGCGGCGATGGTGGCCTCGACAAAGCCGGCTTCGTTGAGCGTGTCGGTATGGATCGCCACCTGGGTGTCGGTCGCGTCCGCCACCGACAGGCAGGTGTCGATCGCCGCCGGCGTGGTGCCCCAGTCCTCGTGCAGTTTCAGGCCGATGGCGCCGGCTTCCACTTGCTCCAGGAGCGGCCCCTGCTGGCTGGCGTTGCCCTTGCCCAGCAGGCCGATATTCATTGGATAGGCATCGGCCGCCTGCAGCATGCGCTCCATATACCACGGCCCCGGCGTCACGGTGGTGGCGAAGGTGCCGGTGGCCGGCCCGGTGCCGCCGCCGATCATGGTGGTGACGCCGCTCATCAGCGCCTCTTCGATCTGCTGCGGGCAGATAAAGTGGATATGGCTGTCGATGCCGCCGGCGGTGACGATCATGCCCTCGCCCGCGATCACCTCGGTGCCCGGTCCGACCACGATGGTCACGCCCGGCTGGATATCCGGATTGCCGGCCTTGCCGATCGCCGCGATGCGCCCGCCCTTCAGGCCGATATCGGCCTTGACAATACCCCAGTGGTCAACGATCAGCGCATTGGTGATGACGGTGTCGACGCAGTCCTTCGCCATGCGCTGGCTCTGCCCCATGCCGTCGCGGATCACCTTGCCGCCGCCGAACTTCACTTCCTCGCCATAGATGGTGAAGTCTTTCTCGACCTCGATGATAAGCCCGGTATCGGCCAGCCGCAGGCGGTCGCCGGTGGTCGGGCCGAACATCTCGGCATAGGCCTGCCTGGAGATCTTTGCCATCACAGCGCTCCCATGATCTTGCCGTTGAAGCCGTAGACGATGCGGTCGCCGTCCAGTGCCACCAGTTCCACCGTGCGCGTCTGGCCGGGCTCGAAGCGCACCGCGGTGCCGGCGGCGATATTCAGCCGGAAGCCGCGTGCGGCTTCGCGGTCGAACGCGAGCGCGGTGTTGGTCTCGTAGAAATGGAAGTGCGAGCCGACCTGGATCGGCCGGTCGCCGGTATTGGCCACCGTCACGCTGACCGTGGCGCGGCCGGCATTCAGTTCGATCTCGCCGTCGGCGGGCATCAGTTCACCGGGGATCATGACCATTCTCCTCAGGCCACCAGCAGGCTGGCGCCGTACAGCGCCACGCCGGCACCGGCCGCGCGGGCCAGCCAGCCGGCATGGCGGCGCAACAGCGTGCCGGCGCCGATGCCCAGCAGGTGCAGCGCCATGGTGGCGGCGGCAAACCCGCCTACGTATGCGAGTACCGCAGGCAGCGCGCCAGCGGTGGCGGGCAGTTCGGCCCCGTGGGCATAGCCGTGGAACACGGCAAAGCCGCCGACCAGCAGCGTACCGGCCCACGCCGGCAACTTCGCGCGCAGCGCCAGCAGCAACCCGATCACCAGCAATGAGGCCGCGATCATCGGTTCGACTGCGGGCAGCGCCACACCGGACAGGCCGATTGCAGCCCCCACCAGCATCAGCGCCACGAAGGCCAGCGGCAGGCGCAGCGTATCGGCAGCCGAGCGGGCAATCAAGGCGCTCCACACGCCCACCGCCGCCATCGCCAGCAAATGGTCGGCGCCGGTGAAGGGGTGCGCCAGGCCGGCCCACAGGCTGGCACTGACGGTGGCGGCATCGTGGCCTGGATGTGCCAGGGCGGCGCCGGCGGCAACGGTCAGGGAAGTGCCCAGGGCAAGACGCAGGCAGGCGGTACGGTTCATGTCGGCTCTCGGGTTGGTCTTGTTATCGTGGTCAAAATCGGGGAACGGTCATGTTCAGACAATGGGATGGTGGACGGTCACCAGCTTGGTGCCGTCCGGAAAAGTGGCCTCCACCTGGATCTCGGGGATCATCTCGGCCACGCCATCCATCACGTCCTCGCGGCTCAGCACGGTGGTGCCCTCATGCATCAACTCGGCCACGGTGCGGCCATCGCGCGCGCCTTCCATGATGGCGGCGGTGATCAGCGCCACCGCTTCCGGGTAGTTCAGCTTCAGCCCGCGTGCCTTGCGCCGCTCGGCCAGCAGCGCGGCGGTGAAGATCAGCAGCTTGTCTTTCTCTCGCGGCGTCAGTTCCATCTCTTGTTCCTGGTTCTTGGGTTCGGTTGTCTCTGTTGGCCGCCTACGTGGCCCACAGCCGCAGCGGCCGCGCCGCGACACCGTGGATCGGCATGCGCAGCGCCTGCCAGCTGTCGACCATGACGTGGCGCACGGCTTCCATCTGCCGGCCCAGCACGCGCAGCAGCAGCATCGACTGGCCGTTGGCGGCCAGGCAGGTCACGCCGGCGCGCAGCTCCGGCCGATAGGGCAGCTGTTCGGCCAGCGCTTCGGCCAGTTCCTGCGTCGCGCCCTCGCCTACCGCCCACAGCGTGCCCAGCACATTGAGTCCGTCGAGCCCGGCCACCGCGGTGCGCAGTGGCGACGCGGCCTCAAGATGCGATTGTTCGATCCACAGCGCGCGTTCACCGGCGCCGATGCGGGTATCCAGCCACAGCGCGCCGCTGGCCCACTGCTCGCCAGATGCCTGCCGGCCCAGCACCACCGCATCCCAGCCGATCGCGCTGCCGCCGGGCGCGACGTCGAGCACGGTCGAAATCCGCGCACGGGCGTCGTCGAAGACGATGTTCTCCTGCGGCAGCCAGTCCAGCCGCGCGCCTGCGCCCACCGACAGGCGCACATGCTGCGCCGCCTCGCGGCCAAGCGACTTGTACCACTTGGTGGCGCCCGGCGTGGCCAGCACGGCGTGCGCGCCAGCCTCCACTGTCACGTCGATATCCAGGCTGTCGCCGCCTGCCACGCCCGCTGGCGGATGCAGGATCACCGCATGGCAGATGCCTCCTTCCGGGTACAGAGGCTTCTGCACCAGCAGCGGCCCCTGGTGGCACCGCTCGGTCAGCGCGGTGCGTTCGCCGCGCTGCGCAAAGCGCAGCCGCAGGGTGGCCTGCCATGCGGCGGGCACGGCGAGGGCGGAAGGAAAATCGGGATGGCGCATGGCAAGGACAGCCGGCGGTGGGGACGCGCGCAAGGGCGGGAGTTGCAAGCAATCATAGCGCGCTGTCCGCCTTGGCGGAAGCAGCGTATGGCCCACAAATCCCGGCGCTGCCGCGCAGCCGCCCTACACGGCGATCAGCTCCCGCACGCCGTCCTGCTCCATGCTGGCGCCGGCACCCCGCGCCACCACTTCGCCGCGGCTCATCACCACGTAGTGGTCGGCAATATGCCGCGCGAACTCGTAGTACTGCTCGACCAGCAGCACTGTCATGCCGAACTCGTCAACCAGCAGGCGCAGCGCCCGGCCGATGTCCTGGATGATGGAAGGCTGGATGCCCTCGGTGGGCTCGTCCAGGATCAGCAGGCCCGGCTCGCTCATCAGCGCGCGCCCGATCGCCAGTTGCTGCTGCTGGCCGCCGGACAGGTCGCCGCCGCGGCGCAGCCGCATGGTGCGCAGCACCGGGAACAACTGGTAGATCCGGTCCGGCACGCCGGACGGCCGCGCCCGGCTGGCGGCGCCGATCAGCAGGTTTTCTTCCACCGTCAGCCGCGGGAAGATCTCCCGGCCCTGCGGCACATAGGCCAGCCCGGCAGACACGCGTTCATACGGCGCCTTCTTCTCCAGCGCCTGCCCTTCCCATTGGATGCTGCCGCTGCGCGTGGGCACCACGCCCATCAGGCACTTGAGCAGCGTGCTCTTGCCCACGCCATTGCGGCCCAGCAGCGTGGTCAGCTTGCCGGCGGGCACGTCGAAGCTGACATTGCGCAGGATATGGCTGCCGCCGTAGAACTGGTTCAGTGCATTGACCTGCAGCATGCTTATCTTCCCAGGTAGGATTCGATCACGCGCTCGTCGCGCTTGACGCTGTCGAGCGTGCCTTCGGCCAGCACGCTGCCCTCGGCCAGCACCGTGACCTGGCCGGCATCGCCTGCGAGCGCGGCGACGAACTCCATGTCGTGCTCGACCACCATCATCGAGCAGCTGCCGCGCAGGCCGTTGAGCAGCGCCGCCAGTTGCATGGTCTCTTCATCGGTCATGCCGGCCACCGGCTCGTCCAGCAACAGCAGCTGCGGCTGCTGCATCAGCAACATGCCGATCTCCAGGCGCTGCTTCTGCCCGTGCGACAGCAGCCCGGCGGGCCGGTAGGCCTCGGCCTCCAGTCCGGTCAGCGCCAGCGTTTCCTCGATGCGGCGATGCCCCTCTGCCGTCAGCCGCGCGCGCAGCGACGACCACCAGCGCTTGTCGGCCTTCATCGCCAGTTCCAGGTTCTCCCACACCGCGTGCTGCTCGAATACCGTCGGCTTCTGGAACTTGCGGCCGATGCCCACCTGCGCGATGCGCGGCTCGGTCATCCGCATCAGGTCGATGGTCTGGCCCAGGAACACGCGCCCGCTGACATTGGCATTGCGCGGCCCGGTCTTGCCGGTGATGACATCCATCATCGTGGTCTTGCCGGCACCGTTGGGGCCGATCACGCAGCGCAGCTCGCCATGGTCGATCGACAAGGTCAGCTTGTTCAGCGCGCGGAAGCCGTCGAACTGCACCGTCAGGTCTTCCAGGTACAGGATCGGCCCGTGCGAGACATCGATGGTGCCAGGCTCGACGATGCGGCCCAGGCCGGTGGCATCGCCGCTTTCGGCCTGGCCGTGCTGGAGTGCGGCATTCATGCTTCACCTCCGGTGCGGCCTGCCACGGCAGGCGCGGAAACAGGGTCTGCAGCGGCTGGCGGTGCGGCCGCACGCCGCTCGCGCAGCCGGCTCCACAGCCCGGTCACGCCATCGGGCAGGTACAAGGTCACCAGCACGAACATCGCACCCAGCAGGAACAGCCAGTATTCGGCGAAGTGGGCGGTGAACAGGGTCTTGGCGCCATTGACCAGGAATGCGCCGATCACCGGCCCGATCAGCGTGCCGCGCCCGCCCACGGCAACCCACACCGCCATCTCGATCGAGTTGCCGGGCGACATCTCGCCAGGGTTGATGATGCCCACCTGCGGCACATACAGCGCACCCGCGATGCCGCACAGCACTGCCGAGAAAGTCCACACGAACAGCTTGTAGCCCAGCGGGTTGTAGCCGGAGAACATCACCCGCATCTCGGCATCGCGCACTGCGGTGACCACGCGCCCGAGCTTGGACGTGACGATGTAGCGGCAGGCGATGAAGCCCGCCAGCAGCGCCAGGAAGGTCAGCACGAACAGCGCCGTGCGCGTCTGCGGCGCCGCAATCGCAAAGCCGGCAATGCGCTTGAAGTCCGTGAAGCCGTTGTTGCCGCCGAAACCGGTCTCGTTGCGGAAGAACAGCAGCATCGCCGCATACGTCATCGCCTGCGTGATGATCGACAGGTACACGCCCTTGATGCGCGAGCGGAAGGCAAAGAAGCCGAACAGCCACGCCAGCACGCCCGGCACCAGCACCACCAGCAGCAGCGCGTAGCCCAGGTGCTCTGTGCCGTGCCAGAACCAGGGCAGCTCCTTCCAGTCGAGAAACACCATGAAGTCCGGCAGCTCGCTCTTGTACACGCCCTCGCGCCCGATCGCCCGCATCAGGTACATGCCCATGGCGTAGCCGCCCAGCGCGAAGAACAGCCCGTGGCCCAGGCTCAGGATGCCGCAGTAGCCCCACACCAGGTCCAGCGCGATCGCGGCCAGCGCAAAGCACATGATCTTGCCGACCAGCGTCAGCGCATAGGCCGACAGGTGCAGCGGATGGCCCTCCGGCAACACCAGCGCGCACACCGGCACGCCGATGCCGACGATCACCGCCAGCGCCGCCAGCGCCATCCAGCCGCGCCGCGAGAACAGCGCCTGGCGCTCAGGCACGGCAAGCCGGAACGGGGTAGCGGAAGAATTCGATTGGAATCGCTGCATCATGCCTCCGCGCTGCGCCCCTTGAGCGCGAAAAGTCCCTGCGGCCGCTTCTGGATAAACAGCACGATCAGCACCAGGACAAAGATCTTGGCCAGCACCGCGCCATAGAAGGGCTCGATGAACTTGTTGATGATGCCCAGCCCGAAAGCGCCGACGATGGTGCCCGCCAGCTGCCCCACCCCGCCCAGCACCACCACCATGAAGGAATCGATGATGTAGGCCTGGCCCAGGTCGGGACCGACATTGCCGATCTGCGACAGCGCGCAGCCGCCCAGCCCGGCAATGCCGGCGCCAAAGGCAAAGGCGTAGCTGTCGACCTTCCAGGTGCGCACGCCGACGCAGGCCGCCATGGTGCGGTTCTGCGTGGTGGCGCGCACGAACAGCCCGAGCCGCGTGCGGTTCAGCACCGCCCACGCCACCGCCACCACCGCCAGCGCGAACAGGATGATGACGATGCGGTTGTAGGGAATCACCAGGCCCGGCATCCACTCGATGCCGCCGCTCATCCACGCCGGGTTGGCCACTTCCACGTTCTGCGCGCCGAACAGCGTGCGCACTGCCTGCATCAGCAGCAGGCTCACGCCGAAGGTGGCCAGCAGCGTTTCCAGCGGGCGGCCGTACAGGTGGCGCAGCACCAGCCGCTCCAGCACGAAGCCCACCACGGCTGCCGCCAGGAACGAGGCCGGCAGCGCCGCCGGCAGGTACCAGTCGAACGCACCCGGCGCGTAGGCGCGGAACAGCGACTGCACCACGTAGGTGGCATAGGCGCCGATCATCAGGAATTCACCGTGCGCCATGTTGATGACGCCGATCAGGCCATAGGTAATTGCCAGCCCCAGCGCGGCCAGCAGCAGCACGCTGCCCAGGCTCAGCCCGGCGAACAGGTTGCCGATCAGCTCGGCGCGGCGCTGGTCGCTGCGCAGCGTGTCCAGCGCCTGCTGCGCGGCCAGGCGCACGTCGGCATCGGGCTCGCGGTAGTTGCCGGCACTGTCGCGCTCCACCAGCGGCGCCAGCTTCTGGCGGCTCTGCGGGTTGCTGTCGCTGCCGAGGATGCGGATGGCTTCAAGCCGCGCGTCATGCGCTGCCGGATCGGCCGGCTCGGCCAGCACCAGGTTGGCCCAGATCACGTCCAGGCTGGTGCGCAGGCCGGCATCGGCCTCGTTCTTGCGCGCGGCTTCGACCGCGGCGCGCGAGGCGCTTTCCGGCTGGGCGCGCAGCGTGGCGACCGCCTGCGCACGCACCGCGATGTCGGGTGACTGCAGCAGCAGGCTGCTGGCGGCGCTGTCGACCAGCGCACGCAGGCTGTTGTTCAGGGTCAGGGACTCCAGTTCGTCGGCTTTCACCGCGACCGGCTTGCCGGTAATGGCATCGACGGTCTTGTCGCCGTCCTGGCGCACCATGCCGACCGATGGTGCATATTGCAGCGCGTCGTCCTGCAAGGCTTTCAGGATCGGGCCGGCTTCCGCCGGGGGTGCCTTGGCTAGTGCGGCCAGCGCGGCGGTCTTGGCATCGAAATCGTCTTCGGCCAGCGGCTTCAGGTCGGCCTGCGTCAGCGCCGCGGCCCACGGCGCAGCCGCCAGCAGCAGCGCCGCCAGCAAGGCGCGCAGCCATGGCATGGCCATTGTCGGAAGTAGTTTGGGCATAGTGGCTGGCGCAGTGGCGGCGCTTCAGCGCCTTGTTGTTCTGGGTGTGCGAAAGGGGGCGATGCGCTCCCCTCCCCCGCCTTGCGGGAGAAGGAAGCCATCGTCAGGGGCCGGACTGGCGTCCGCTTACATCACCTTGTCCGGCTTGCCTTCATTACCCGCGATGAACGGGCTCCACGGCTGCGCACGCACCGCCTTCGGCGTCTTCCACACCACCGAGAACTGGCCATCACCCTTCACTTCGCCGATCATCACCGGCTTGTACAGGTGGTGGTTCTCGCCCATGGTCAGGGTGAAGCCGTCCGGTGCCTTGAAGGTCTGGCCGTACATGGCGGCGCGCACCTTGTCGGTGTCGGTGGTGCCGGCCTTCTTCACGGCCTGCGCCCACATGTGAATGCCGACGTAGGTGGCTTCCATCGGATCGTTGGTCACGCGTTTGTCGCCGCCGGGCAGATTGTTGGCCTTGACCCATGCCGCCCACTGCTTGCGGAAGGCATCGTTCTCGGGGTTCTTGACCGACATGAAGTAGTTCCATGCGGCCAGGTGGCCCACCAGCGGCTTGGTATCGATGCCGCGCAGTTCCTCTTCACCCACCGAGAACGCCACCACCGGCACGTCCTTGGCCTTCAGCCCGGCGTTGCCCAGCTCCTTGTAGAACGGCACGTTGGAGTCGCCGTTGATAGTGGAGATCACCGCGGTCTTGCCGCCCTGCGAGAACTTCTTGATATTGGCGACGATGGTCTGGTAGTCGCTGTGGCCGAACGGGGTGTAGACCTCTTCGATGTCCTTGTCGGCCACGCCCTTGCTCTTCAGGAAGGCGCGCAGGATCTTGTTGGTGGTGCGCGGGTAGACGTAGTCCGTGCCCAGCAGGTAGAAGCGCTTGGCGCCGCCGCCTTCCTTACTCATCAGGTATTCCACCGCCGGGATCGCCTGCTGGTTGGGCGCTGCACCGGTGTAGAAGACGTTCTTCGACATCTCTTCGCCTTCATACTGCACCGGGTAGAACAGCAGCGAGTTCAGTTCCTCATAGACCGGGAGCACCGACTTGCGCGACACCGAGGTCCAGCAGCCGAAGGTCACTGCGACCTTGTCCTTGGTGATCAGCTGGCGCGCCTTTTCCGCGAACAGCGGCCAGTTCGAGGCCGGGTCCACCACCACCGGCTCCAGCTTGCGTCCCAGCACGCCGCCGCTCTTGTTGATCTCATCAATGGTCATCAGGGCCACGTCCTTCAGCGACGTCTCCGAAATGGCCATGGTGCCGGACAGCGAATGCAGGATGCCGACCTTGATCGGCTCCTTGGACTGCGCCAGCGCCAGCGGGCTGGTACCGATCATCGCCGCGGCGGCTATCGCCGACAGCTTCAGCATGTCACGTCGTTGCATTTTGCAGCTCCCGTTTATGGTGTTGGTCAGGGACTACGCTCCCCGGGTGATGCTTCTGCAACTAGCGTGCCATGGAGGCAAACGGCCTGATACCCACCGCGCCGGCGGCAGACGGCCTGCTGGCGCGGCGCGCAGGCGCTACCGCTGCCGGCGATCGCGTATCCGCACCAGGGCAGTGCGGGCGGCGCGCGCACCACTCCCGTGCATCGGTGCAATTCCGTGCGGGCGGCATGCGAAAGGCGCCAGGCGCTGCGCGCCCCGCACCAGGGCCGGGCACCATGCCCCAAGGCTGGCATGGGCAAAAAAAAGGGCCCCTTCCGGGGCCCCGCTTTCGATGCCAGGACGCTGGGTCCTTACATCACCATCATGTTGGCGTTCAGGTTGTGCATGATCCACAGCGAACCCGCCACCACGATCACCAGGATCAGCGCGGTGAACAGCAGCGCGATCACGTTGCTGCGCTGCTCAGACGACGTGTCCAGGTGCAGGAAGTACTTCAGGTGGACCAGCATCTGGACCACGGCCATGCCGAGGATGATCCAGAGGATGGTGCCCTTGTCCATGCTGCCGTCCATCACAAGCTTGAACGGGATCACGGTCAGGATCACGGCCAGGATGAAGCCGATCGCGTACGACTTGAAGCTGGCGTGGGTGTCGTGGCCCGCGTGCGAATCGTGCGAGTCGTGGGCGCCGTGCGCCGCCGGTGCGTTGTGTTGTGCCATCACAGATGTCCCATCAGGTAGACCACGGTAAACACGCCGATCCAGACCACGTCCAGGAAGTGCCAGAACAGCGACAGGCAGGTCAGGCGCTTGGTCAGGGTCGGGGTGATGCCCTTCTTCGACAGTTGCCACATCAGCACGATCATCCACAGCATGCCGCTGGCAACGTGCAGGCCGTGGGTGCCGACCAGGGTGAAGAATGACGACAGGAACGCGCTGCGGCCCGGGCCGGCACCTTCGGCGATCAGGTGATGGAACTCGTTGATTTCCATCGCCATGAAGGCCAGGCCCAGCAGGAACGTGACGCCGAGCCACACCTGCACGCGGCTCAGGCTGCGGTTCTGCAGCGAGATCATCGCCATGCCGTACGTGATCGAGGAGAACAGCAGGATGAAGGTCTCCACCAGCACGTAGTTGAGCTCGAACAGCTCCTTCGCCGACGGGCCGCCTGCCAGCTCGCCGCGCAGCACGGCGAAAGCCGCGAACAGTCCGGCGAAGATGATGCAGTCGCTCATCAGGTAGATCCAGAAGCCATACACCGTATTGGCACTGGTATCGTGGTGCGCATGGTCATGGCCGTGCGCGTCGGCGTGAGCCGAGGCGCCTGCCTGCGCGGGGATGCGGTCTAGGACTTGAGTCGACATGGTTCTCAGGCTTGCGAAGCAATGCGCTGCAGTTGGCGCGTTTCGATCTGCTCGACCTCGGTGGCCGGCACGTAGTAGTCGATGTGGTCGTCGTTGCTGCGGTGGATGAACGCCCAGATCATGCCCACCAGGCCAACCGCGGCCATCCACCAGATATGCCAGGTCAGGGCAAAGCCGAACACCAGGCTGAAGGCGCCGATGATGAAGCCCGCGCCCGTGTTCTTGGGCATGTGGATCTTCTCGTAGCCTTCGGTCGGCAGGGTCTCGCCGCGGGCCTTCATGTCGGCGAACGCGTCCAGGTCACGCACCACAGGGGTGTGCGCGAAGTTGTAGAACGGCGGCGGCGACGAGGTGGCCCACTCCAGGGTGCGGCCGCCCCACGGGTCGCCGGTCACGTCGGCCAGCTTCTTGCGGTCGCGGATCGACACCACGATCTGCAGCACCTGGAAGAAGATGCCCAGCGCCACGAACACCACGCCGACCACGGCCAGGTACAGCCACGGCGTCCAGGCCGGGTTGTCGGTGTGGTTCAGGCGGCGGGTCATGCCCATCAGGCCCAGCACGTACAGCGGCATGAAGGCGAAGTAGAAGCCCACCAGCCAGCACCAGAAGGCGTACTTGCCCAGGCGCTCGTTCAGCTTGAAGCCGAACGCCTTCGGCCACCAGTAGGTGATGCCGGCCAGGTAGCCGAACAGCACGCCGCCGATGATCACGTTGTGGAAGTGGGCGATCAGGAACAGGCTGTTGTGCAGCACGAAGTCAGCAGCCGGCACGGCCATCAGCACGCCGGTCATGCCGCCGATCACGAAGGTGATCATGAAGCCCAGCGTCCACAGCACCGGCGTGGTCATCTGGACCCGGCCGCGGTACATGGTGAACAGCCAGTTGAAGATCTTCACCCCGGTCGGGATGGAGATGATCATGGTGGTGATGCCGAAGAACGCGTTGACGTTGGCGCCCGAACCCATCGTGAAGAAGTGGTGCAGCCACACGATGAACGACAGCACCATGATGGCGGCGGTCGCGTACACCATGCCCTTGTAGCCGAACAGCTTCTTGCCCGAGAACGTGGCGATCACTTCAGAGAAGATGCCGAACGCCGGCAGGATCAGGATGTACACCTCGGGGTGGCCCCAGATCCAGATCAGGTTCACGTACATCATGGCATTGCCGCCACCATCGTTCGTGAAGAAGTGCATGCCGAGGTAGCGGTCCAGGCCCAGCAGCGCCAGGGTCACGGTCAGCACCGGGAAGGCGGCCACGATCAGCACGTTGGTGCACAGCGCGGTCCAGGTGAACACCGGCATGCGCATCAGGGTCATGCCCGGGGCGCGCATGCGCAGGATCGTCACCAGGAAGTTCACGCCGGTCAGCAGCGTGCCCAGGCCTGAGATCTGCAAGCTCCACAGGTAGTAGTCCACGCCCACGCCCGGGCTGAAGTCCAGGCCCGACAGCGGCGGGTAGGCCAGCCAGCCGGTCTTGGCGAATTCACCGACGCCCAGCGAGATATTGACCAGCATGGCGCCCGCGACGAACAGCCAGAACGAGAGCGTGTTCAGGAACGGGAAGGCCACGTCGCGCGCGCCGATCTGCAGCGGCACGACCAGGTTCATCAGGCCGGTCATGAGCGGCATGGCCACGAAGAAGATCATGATCACGCCGTGGGCGGTGAAGATCTGGTCGTAGTGCTCAGGCGGCAGCACGCCGGTCGCGCCATTGGTGGCGAGCGCCAGCTGGGCGCGCATCATGATCGCGTCGGAAAAGCCGCGCAGCAGCATGATCAGGGCGACCAGGCAGTACATCACGCCGATCTTCTTGTGGTCGACCGAGGTGAACCACTCGTTCCAGAGGTAGCCCCACTTCTTGAAATAGGTGATCGCGCCTAGCAGCGCGGCCCCGCCCACGGCGACGCCGGCCAGAACGACCATGATGATCGGCTCATGAAACGGAATCGCCGACAAACTCAACTTGCCAAACATCATTGCTCCTAGGATTGCGCGCCCAGCGCCAGCTTGGCCGGCGTGGTCATCGACAGCTGCTCTTCACCGAGGGTGTTGCGCGACGTGCAGATCGGGCCGCCCTTGAACCCGTCGGCGGCGACAGCCGTGCCGCTGTGGTCCATGTACTTGTGCAGGATGTTGCGGAAGAGCTGGTCTTCCACCTTGCCGTAGTACGTGACCGGCTCCTTCTCGCTGGGTTGTGCCAGCGTCTTGTAGCCTTCAACGCCCAGTTCGGTGGACGAGGCGCGAACCTTGGCGACCCACTGGTCGAACTCGTAGTTCGACATGGCCATCGCCTTGAACTTCATGCCCGAAAAACCACCGCCGCTGTAGTTGGCGGACACGCCGTCGTAAGAACCGGCTTCGTTGGCGATCAGGTGGAGCTTGGTCTCCATCCCTGCCATGGCGTACACCTGGCTGCCCAGTTGCGGGATGAAGAACGAATTCATGATCGAATCCGAGGTGATCTTGAAGTTCACCGGGGTGTCGACCGGGAAGGCGATCTGGTTGACCGTGGCGATCTTCAGTTCCGGATAGATGAACAGCCACTTCCAGTTCAGCGCCACCACCTCGACGGTGACCGGCTTCTTGCTGGATTCAAGCGGCTTGTACGGGTCCAGATCGTGCGAGGACTTCCAGGTGATGATGCCCAGCGCAATGATGATCAGGCAGGGGATCAGCCATACCACCACTTCGATCGCGGTGGAGTGCGACCAGTCCGGCTCATAGCGCGCCGAGGTATTGGACGCGCGGTACTTCCAGGCGAACACCAGCGTGAGCACGATCACCGGCAGCACCACCAGCAGCATGAGCCACGTAGCGATCAGGATGATGTTCTTGATGTCGACGCCGACCTGCCCTTTCGGGTCGAGCAGCGTCATGTTGCAGCCGGCGAGCAGGAGCAGGCCAAGGCAAGGCAGGAACCGCGTCCAACGCGGCAGTATGGGTTTCTTCATGTCACGACTGGTTTGGTTACACCGCGCTTCGGGCAAAAGCGCGGCTAAACCGCCTGATGCTCGCGCAAGAGGCGTGGGGCTGAGGGAAAACCGGAAGGACGTGTCCTTAGCTGGCGTTGCGGTCGGGCGGCGGATCGATCGCCGAGGGACCATGCGGCCTTGCAACGCCATGAACACGGAAGGACAACTGACTGCGTGCGCTGCAGGCCCTGTAGGACCTTGCCGGCGCTGCGGCACCTGGCCGAAACCGCGAACGGTCCCGGCTCAGTACAGCGGCCGGGTAGCGTTGGAATACGAAGTTTTTGCACTTCCCGACGGACTTGCCTTCATGGCAAGCGCGGTTTTCGGCCGGGGAGCGCAACACGTAAAACATCGTGGGCGCGACTGTACCGCAACGCAACATTAGGGGTAAACCCAACGGCACAAAACACAGTGTCCGTTTTATCGGACAATCGACCTCGAGAATGGCTTTCCGTGCATTGACCGGCGTCAAGCGCACAAATTCGGCTTTGAATATGCAGAAAGCCGCGCATGCGCGGCTTTTCGGGGTGCGACAACACTATGTGGCATATTGTCGCACTGCGTCAGAACCCTTGGCGCGGATCAAGCCGCAGTTCATCCATATCGGCGCGAAATCGACTCCGCCACGCACACCGGACGGTCGCTGCCCTCGCGCTCGATCGTCACTTCCCAGGTGGACTGAGCGCCCACCAGTTCAGGAGACTTCGGCAGCGGATCGAGCCGATCGACCTTGAGCAGCTTGATTCGTGCCCGCAGTTTGCTGCCTACCGGCACAGGCGCCGTGAAGCGCACGCGGTTCAGGCCGTAGTTGACGCCGATCTTCGATGGCATGTGCAGCGCGTTGTGCATGAACTTGGGCAGCAGCGACAGCGTCAGGAAGCCGTGGGCGATCGGGCCGCCATAGGGCGACTCCTTCTTTGCGCGCTCCACGTCGATGTGGATCCACTGGTGGTCGCCGGTGGCATCGGCAAACTGGTTGACCTGCTGCTGGGTCACCTCGATCCAGTCGCTGACCGCGACTTCCTGGCCCTGCAGGCCTTCCAGTTCTTCAAGCGATGCGATGGTGCGCATGTCGGTTGTCTCCTCGATGGTGGGTTGAGTGTTCTCAGGCGGGCCGGCGGCCGTACATGCCCATGCCCTTGACGGTGCAGACCAGTTCACCGCGCTGGTTGGTGGCTTCCCACTGGGTGTGGACCACGCCGCGGTCCGGCTTGGACTGCGACGGCCGGGTATCGAGCACATTCAGCACGACGCTGAGCGTGTCGCCGGCATAGACGGGCTTGAGCCAGCGAATCTCATCCACACCAGGCGAGCCCATGCTGGCTGACTTGCCGGTGCTGCTCAGCACCAGCAGCCGCATCATGATCGAGCACGTCATCCAGCCGCTCGATATCACACCGCCATAGATGCTCCTGGCAGCGGCCTCCTTGTCGATATGGAACGGCTGCGGATCGTACTGGCGCGCAAAAGCCAGGATCTCTTCCTCGGTGACGAGGTACGAACCCAGTTCGCGGCGGCTGCCGACTTCAAAGTCCTCGAAATACAGCATCGGTTGTCTCTCTGTAGTGATTGGCGCCAGGGCACTTTGTCCAGGCAATGATCGCATGGCCGCCGGGGGCTGGCGTCCGTATTTGCCGAACCCGCCCCTAACGGTCTCCAAAGAAAAAAACCGCGCCTGGACTACAGCGCGGTTTTGACTGGACGGGCAGGATCAGGCAGCTTCCTGGAACCCGGGCTGGGCAGCAAACCTGCCCAGGTGGTGATCCACGTCACCGAAGGTCGTGTTGATCAGCGTCAGCCGCTTGAACATGTGCGCGGCCGGCAGTTCGTTGGTCACGCCCATGCCGCCGTGGATCTGCACCGCCTCCTGGCCGACCGTGCGCGCTGCCTGCCCCACGCGCGCCTTGGCGGCGGAGACATAGCGGCGCCGCTCTTCCGGCGTTACTTCTTCGAAGCGGGCAGCGGCCAGCAGCGTTATCGAACGCGACTGCTCGGCGTGGATGAACATCTCGACCATGCGGTGCTGCAGCGCCTGGAAGCGCGCGATCGGCTGGCCGAACTGCTGGCGCGTCTTGGCATATTCCAAAGTGGCGGCATTGAGCGTATCCATCACGCCCACGGCCTCGGCGCACAGCAGCACGGCGGCGTAGTCGGCCACTTGCTCGATCACCGGGAAGGCCTTGCCGGCTTCGCCCAGCAGTTGCGCGGGGGCATCCTGGAAGGTGATGTCGGCCGCGCGCAGGTTGTCGATGGTGCGGTAGTCCTTGATGCTGACGCCGGCGCCCTTCGCATCCACCAGGAACAGCGAGATGCCATCCCGGTCGGCTTCGGCACCGCTGCTGCGGGCCGACACGATCAGCTTGTCGGCCTGGCCGCCATGCACCACCACGACCTTGCGGCCGCTGAGCTTGCCGTCGCGGGCGGTGACGCGCACGTTGTTCAGCTCGTAGCGCGCCTGCGGCTCGTTGAAGGCCACGGCCAGCTTCAGTTCGCCGCCGGCGACCTGCTCCAGCAGTGCATCCTGGCCACCGGCCAGGCCCAGGGCGTAGGCGCCGACCACCGTGGCCAGGTACGGCTCCACGATCAGGCCGCGGCCCAGTTCCTGCTGCACCACCATCATGTCCAGGGCCTTGCCCGCGAAACCGCCCTGCGCTTCCGGCACCGGCAGCGCGGTCAGGCCGAGCTCGACCAGCGAGCCCCAGGCGGCGCCGCCGTAGCCGGCGGCGCTTTCGTAGTTCTTCTTGCGGGACTCGAAGCCGTAGTCCTTGTCGATGAAACGGCGGACGGCGTCGGCCAGCTGCTTCTGTTCGTCGCTGAGATTGAAGTTCATGTTGCGTGTCTCCTCACAGCCCCAGAATCATCTGGCTGATGATGTTCTTCTGAATTTCGTTGGACCCGCCATAGATGGAGGTCTTGCGATAGTTGAAGTAGTACGCGGCCAGCGGCGCGGCGTCGTCGTAGCCGGTCACGGCGTGCTCGGTCTCGCACTCCAGGTAGGCGGTGTCGAACGGCTGGGCGTACGGGCCGACGGCCTCGACCATCAGCTCGGTCAGCAACTGCTGGATCTCGGTGCCCTTGATCTTGAGCATCGAGGCCTCGGGGCCGGGGCCCTTGCCTGCCGCTTCGCTCGAGACCACGCGCAGCACGGTGATTTCCAGCGCCATCAGTTCGATTTCCAGCGCGGCCACCTTGGCGCCGAACACCGGGTCTTCCAGCAGCGGCTTGCCGTTCTTCTGCTGCTGGCGCGCCACGCGCTTGAGGAAGCCCAGCTCGCGCTTGGAGTTGCCCACGCGGGCAATGCCGGTGCGCTCATGGCCCAGCAGGTACTTGGCGTAGGTCCAGCCGCGGTTCTCGTCGCCGACGCGGTTCTCGACCGGCACCTTGACGTTGTCGAAGAAGACTTCGTTCACCTCATGCTCTTCGTCGAGCATGATGATCGGGCGCACGGTGATGCCCGGGGTCTTCATGTCGATCAGCAGGAACGAGATGCCCTCTTGCTTCTTGGCTTCGGGATCGGTGCGCACCAGGCAGAAGATCATGTCGGCGTGCTGGCCGAGCGTGGTCCAAGTCTTCTGGCCGTTAACGATGTAGTGCTTGCCGTCCGAAGTCAGCTCGGCGCGGGTCTTCAGCGAGGCCAGGTCCGAACCCGAGCCCGGCTCCGAATAGCCCTGGCACCACCAGTCGGTGCAGTCCAGGATGCGTGGCAGGTAATACGACTTTTGCGCCTCGCTGCCGTACTTCATGATTACCGGCGCGACCATCGCCACGCCGAACGGCAGCACGCCGGGCGCGCCGACGCGGGCATTCTCTTCATCCCAGATATGGCGCTGGGTGGCGTTCCAGCCGGTGCCGCCATACTGGACAGGCCAGTGCGGTGCCGACCAGCCCTTGCCGGCCAGGGTCTTGTGCCAGCGCACCAGGTCGTCGCGGTTCGGACGCCGGTGGTTGAGAATCTTGCTGCGGATGTCCGCCGGCAAGTTGGCTTCGAGCCAGCTACGCACTTCCTCGCGGAAGGCGTTGTCGGACGCCGAGTAGTTGAGATCCATGCCCGTCTCCAGTGGTGCCGGCTTGGCGTGGGGCCGCCGGCGGTTGTTCTGCCTGCACGTCAAGCGCCGACAGCAACGGGCACAAGACGCAATTCAGTGAGCCGTCTGCTTCAGCGCATCCGGCACCACGAGCGGGAAAGTCTCGATGCCCTCTTCGGCCAGCGCCTGCACCTCCTCCGCCGAGGCCGAACCGCGAATGCCGCGTTCCGGCGCCTCGTCATAGTGCATGCGCCTTGCCTCTTCGGCAAAGCGCTCGCCAACGTCCTCGGTCTGTGCCAGCACCTGCTTCACTGCCTTCATATAGAGCGCTTGCAGTGTCGCCGGTGCGGCAGCCGGCTGCGCCGGCCTGGCGCCGCCTTCGCGTGCGGTCGCGCCCGACAGGTTCAGGCGCGGCGCGCTGGGCAGCCGCGTCACGGCGTGGTCGCCACAGACCGGGCATTGGACGAGGTCACGCGAGATTTGCGACTGCGCATCTTCCTCCGAGGCAAACCAGCCCTCGAAACCATGGTCATGCGCGCAGCGCAGGTCGAGCACCTTCATGATCTTTCCAGCCCGTCAAAAGCTATATTATCCGCGAATCGAAATTTTGTGAACGGTCGTGCTAAATTTTTTAGAACGACCGTTCGTGAACAACCGCATGGCGCAGAATCCACGCGGCTCACTACTCACTATACGGCGTAATGCGGCAGCGGCTGTTCGCCCGGTTGCCAGGCACCCGAGATCACTTTTTCCAGCCAGAACGCGCCAATGATGGTTTTTACGTCGGTGATGCGGCCGCTGCGGACCCAGTCGATCACCTGCCCCACCGGTGTGATGAAGGTTTCCAGGAACTCGCCGTCGTCGAGCTGCGCCTCGCCGTGCGTCAGGTCGCGCGCCAGGAAGACGTCGATGAACTCGGTGGAATAAGAGATAACCGGGTGGATGCGCGTCAGGTAATCCCAGCGCGCCGCGCTGTAGCCCGTCTCCTCCAGCAGCTCGCGTTCGCCGCAGCGCTGCGCGCCCTCTTCCGGATCGAGTTTGCCGGCAGGGAATTCCAGCATCACTTCGCCGATCGGATAGCGGAACTGGCGCTCCATCAGCACGGTGCCGTCATTGAACAGCGGGATCATCATCACCGCGCCCGGATGGACTACGTACTCGCGCCCGGTCTGCTTGCCGTCCGGCAGCCTGACGATGTCTTGCTTGAGGGTAAGGAACTTGCCGCGATGGACCGTGGCCGAGGCGACGCACACTTCCTTCAGTGCGTCGTCGTTCCCGGTAGGTTCATCGGTAGACGAGGTGCCGCGTTGGATCTTGTCGGTCATGGACGCTCCGGATCAGGCAGGGCCCGGCGCCGACAAGACCGGCTTCAGGCCGTGCGGTGTTTGACGAGGTATTGCCAGGTGAAGCCCGGGAAGGCAAACACCAGCATCATGCAGGCGGTGATGGCGTAGAACTGCCAGCCCTGCGGGAAGGCATTGCCAAGGCTGGCCTCCACAGCAAAGCCGGCGGCGCCGGCCACCGCGAACCAGACGATCAGTTCCAGCAGGCGCAGCCACAGCGGCTTGCGCGCCTGCCGCAGGGGGATCAGCGCGAACAGGCGCTGGTTCACAAACGGCAGGTTCGCACTGATCAGTGCCAGCAGGATGACAAACCAGCCGCTTGCGGATGCGCTCATGGGGTGTGGCGGATCAGGAACCCAGCGTCGAGCGGATGGCCTGGTAGCACAGGTTCATCAGCGCGGCCGGAAAAATGCCCAGCAGGATGACCGCGGCGCCATTCACACTCAGCATCGAGCGCAGGCCAAAGGTCGCTTCCAGCTGCTCTTCGCCCACCGGTGCATCGAAGTACATCAGCTTGACGATGCGCAGGTAGTAGAACGCGCCGATCAGCGAGAACATCACGGCCACCACGGCCAGCCAGGTCATGCCTGACTTGACCACCGCATCCAGCACCGCCAGCTTGGCATAGAAGCCCACGGTCGGCGGGATGCCGGCCAGCGAGAACATCATCACCAGCATCAGGAAGGCAAACCACGGGTTGCGGCGCGACATGCCCTTCAGGTCTTCCAGGGTCTCGGCCTCGAAGCCCTTGCTGGTGCGCAGCAGGATGATGCCGAAGGTGCCCAGCGTGGTCAGCAGGTAGGTCACCGAGTAGAACATCGCCGAGCTGTACGCATCGGCGGCGCCGTCAGCCTTGTTGGCCACCACGCCCGACAGCAGGCCCAGCAGCACGAAGCCCATGTGCGAGATGGTCGAGTACGCCAGCATCCGCTTCAGGTTGCTCTGCACGATGGCGGTCAGGTTGCCGATGGCCAGCGAGATGATCGACAGCACCACCAGCATCATTTGCCAGTCGCTCGCCAGCGGGAGCAGGCCTTCCACCAGCACGCGGATGAACAGCGCGAAAGCAGCAACCTTGGGGCCGCCGGCGATCAGCAGCGTCACCGCGGTCGGCGAACCCTGGTAGATGTCCGGGATCCACATGTGGAACGGCGCAGCACCCAGCTTGAACGACAGGCCGGCAACGATAAAGACCACGCCAAAGGCCAGCATGGTGGTGTTGACGCGGCCCGACTCGACCACGCGGAACACCTCGCCCAGGTTCAGCGAACCGGTGGCGCCATACATCATCGAGATGCCGTACAGCAGGAAGCCCGAAGCCAGCGCGCCCAGCACGAAGTACTTCATCGCCGATTCCGAGGTCACGCGCGATTCGCGGCGCAGTGCCA
Source organism: Cupriavidus sp. GW823-FHT06D04 (assembly GCF_058795055.1). Lineage (NCBI taxonomy): Bacteria > Pseudomonadati > Pseudomonadota > Betaproteobacteria > Burkholderiales > Burkholderiaceae > Cupriavidus > Cupriavidus sp. GW823-FHT06D04. The sequence continues at coordinate 117,080 of NZ_JBXAHL010000014.1, forward strand.
CCAGTGCGTACGACGACAGCGACAGCAGTTCCAGGCCCAGGTACAGGGTCAGGAAGTTGTTGCCGGTGATCATCACGATCTGGCCGCCCAGCGTGAACAGGGCCAGCATGTAGAACTCGCCGGCGAACATGTCGCGCTCAGCCAGGTAGCGGCGCGTGTACACCAGCGTGACGAACAGGCCCGCCGCGCAGAACGCCGATAGCACGTTGGCCATCGGGTCGATCACGACCAGGTTGGCGAACGCGTAGTGCGTCTCGCCGGCGGCGGCGTTCAGGCCAAACCACACCGTCAGCACCAGAGTGGTCAGCAGCGACAGCGGATAGGCAACGCTTTGCTTGCCCTTGCCGCGCGCAAGGTCGACCCAGTTGATCGCAGCGATGGCGATCGCCAGGAAAATGATCGGCGCCACAGGGCCGAGTGTCGAGGACGGTTGCATGTTGATTTCTCTCCCCGATTACAGCTTGGACTGTGCCGCGTGGGACAGCAGGTTCACCACGGACGCGTGCATCACGTCGGTAAAGGGCTTCGGGTGCAGGCCCATGTACAGCGTCATGATGGCCAGAAGGCCGAGCATGACGAACTCACGCTTGTTCAGGTCGGCCAGCTCGCGCACGTGCTGGTGGACGACGTCGCCGAAGATCACGCGCTTGACCATCCACAGCGAGTAGGCGGCGCCGAAGATCAGGGCGGTGGCAGCCAGCAGGCCGATCCAGAAGTCGAACTTGACCGCGCCCAGGATCACCATGAATTCGCCGACGAAGCCCGAGGTGGCCGGCAGGCCGCAGTTGGCCATGGCGAAGAACACTGCCAGCGCGGCGAACTTGGGCATGGTGTTGACCACGCCGCCGTAGTCGGCGATCTGGCGCGAGTGAACGCGGTCGTACAGCACGCCGATGCAAAGGAACATCGCGCCGGAGATAAAGCCGTGCGAGATCATCTGCACGATGCCGCCCTCCACGCCGATGTCGCTGAAGATGAAGAAGCCCAGCGTGACGAAGCCCATGTGGGCGATCGACGAGTACGCCACCAGCTTCTTCATGTCGGCCTGCACCAGGGCGACCAGGCCGATGTAGATCACCGCGATCAGCGAGATGGTGATGATGAACGGGGCCAGGTAGTGGCTGGCGTCAGGCGCGATCGGCAGCGAGAACCGCAGGAAACCGTAGGCGCCCAGCTTCAGCATGATGGCGGCCAGCACCACCGAACCGCCAGTCGGCGCTTCCACGTGGGCGTCGGGTAGCCAGGTGTGCACCGGCCACATCGGCACCTTGACGGCGAAGGCGACGAAGAAGGCAATGAACAGTGCGATCTGCTCGTTCATCGACAGCTTGGCCTGGTGCCATTGCAGGATGTCGAAGGTGCCGGTCTTGTTGTACAGGTACAGCAGTGCGATCAGCGTCAGCAGCGAGCCAGCCAGCGTGTACAGGAAGAACTTGAACGCGGCATAGACACGGTTCGGGCCGCCCCAGACGCCGATGATGATGTACATCGGGATCAGCGTGGCCTCGAAGAACACGTAGAACAGCATGCCGTCCAGCGTGCAGAACACGCCGACCATCAGGCCCGACAGGATCAGGAACGAGGCCATGTATTCCGCCACACGCTCGGTGATCACTTCCCAGGCCGAGATCACCACGATCACCGTGATGAAGGCGGTCAGCACCACGAACCACATCGAGATGCCGTCAACCCCAAGCAGGTAGTTGATATTGAAGCGCTCGATCCAGTTCGCCTTCTCGACGAACTGCATGGCCGCGGTGGTGCGGTCGAAGCGGAAGACCAGCGGCAGCGTGACGACGAAGCTCGCGATCGAGCCGAACAGCGACATCCACCGCACGAAGCCCGGACTCCGGTCCGAGCCGAAGGCGAGGATCAGCAGGCCGAAAAAGATAGGCAGCCAGATTGAGAAAGACAGAACCATTTCTATGTATTCCTTACTTGGTGCCTATCACTTGGTGCCGATCACGCCCGTGACCGTCAGCGTCAGCAGCACCAGCATGCCGACGATCATCGCGAATGCGTAGTGGTAGATATAGCCCGACTGCAGGTAGCGGCTTGCCGAAGCAAACGAAGCCACCACGCGCGCCGCGCCGTTGACGAACAGGCCGTCGATCAGGCTCTGGTCGCCGCCCTTCCACAGGCCGGTACCGAGCAAGCGTGCGCCGCGGGCGAACACGGCCTGGTTGATGGCGTCCATGTAGTACTTGTTGTCGAGCAGCTTGTACAGGCCCGAGAAGCGGTTCTTGATGGCCTCGGGGATGTCCGGGCGCTTCATGTAGAAGAACCACGACAGCACGACCCCGGCGATGGCCAGCCACAGCACGGGCGTGGTCAGCGAGTGCAGCGCCATCGGCACCCAGCCGTGGAAGGCTTCCTCCAGCTCGGCCATGGCGTGGTGGTTCTCGCCGACGAAGATCACGTCCTTGAAGGCGATGCCGTGCTTGAAGAAGTTGCCGAACAGCATCGGCTCGATCGCGATCGCGCCGATGATCACCGACGGGATCGCCAGCAGCACCAGCGGCAGGGTCACCACCCACGGCGACTCGTGCGGCTTCTCGCCGGCGGCCAGGCCATGGTGGTGGTCGAGCGTGACTTCCTCGTCCTCGTGGTCGCCCTCATGGTGCTGGTGGGCATGGTTCTGGCCCCAGCGCTCCTTGCCGTGGAAGACCAGGAAGTACATGCGGAACGAGTAGAACGCGGTGACGAACACGCCGGCCAGCACGGCGAAGTAGGCAAAGCCCGAACCGGCGATATGCGACTCGGCCACGGCCTCGATGATCGAGTCCTTGGAGTAGAAGCCCGCGAAGAACGGCGTGCCGATCAGCGCCAGCGAACCCACCAGCGAGGTGATCCAGGTGATCGGCATGTACTTGCGCAGGCCGCCCATATTGCGGATGTCCTGGTCGTGGTGCATGCCGATGATGACCGAACCGGCGCCCAGGAACAGCAGTGCCTTGAAGAACGCGTGCGTCATCAGGTGGAACACGGCCACCGAGTAGGCCGAAGCGCCCAGCGCCACAGTCATGTAGCCCAGCTGCGACAGGGTCGAATACGCGACCACGCGCTTGATGTCGTTCTGGATGATGCCCAGGAAGCCCATGAACAGCGCCGTGATGGCACCGATCACCAGCACGAAGGACAGTGCGGTATCCGACAGCTCGAACAGCGGCGACATGCGCGCGACCATGAAGATGCCGGCGGTCACCATGGTTGCCGCGTGGATCAGTGCCGAGATCGGGGTCGGGCCTTCCATCGAGTCAGGCAGCCAGACGTGCAGCGGGAACTGCGCCGACTTGCCCATCGCGCCGATGAACAGGCAGATGCAGGCCACGGTGATCATCAGCCAGTCGGTGCCCGGGAAGATCACGGTCGCCAGCTGGTCGCGCGCGGCGAACACTTCGGTGTAGTTCATGCTGCCGGCGTAGGCCAGCAGCAGGCCGATGCCCAGGATAAAGCCGAAATCGCCGACGCGGTTGACCAGGAAGGCCTTCAGGTTGGCGAAGATGGCCGTCGGGCGGGTGTACCAGAAGCCGATCAGCAGGTACGACACCAGGCCCACCGCTTCCCAGCCGAAGAACAGCTGCAGGAAGTTGTTGCTCATCACCAGCATCAGCATCGAGAAGGTGAACAGCGAGATGTAGGCGAAGAAGCGGTTGTAGCCGGGGTCCCCGTCCATGTAGCCGACGGTGTAGATGTGCACCATCAGCGAGACGAAGGTCACCACGACCATCATCATCGCGGTCAGCGAGTCGACCAGGAAGCCGACCTCCATCTTCAGGCTGCCGATGGCCATCCACTCGTAGACGGTGCCGTTGTAGCCGGCGCCGTTCATCACGTCGAGCAGCACCATCACCGACAGCACGAAGGAAATGGCAACGCCCAGGATCGTGGCCGTATGCGCCACGATCCGGCCGCCGCGCGACTCCGAGGAAAACAGGTCGAAGAACTTGGTACCGAACAGGCCGGCGATCGCGGAGCCGACTAGCGGCGCCAGCGCAATCGCAAGCAGCAGGTTGGGGTTGAGCGTGGTTGCCATAGGACGCTTAGTGGTGTGCGGTCGGTGAGTCTTGGGTATCTACGTAGTGCGCCACGGATCAGCCCTTGAGGGTATCCATGTCGTCCACGTTGATCGTATCCAGGTTGCGGAACAGCACAACCAGGATGGCGAGACCGATTGCCGACTCGGCGGCGGCCACCGTGAGGATGAAGAAAACGAAAACCTGACCAGCCAGGTCGCCCAGGTAATGCGAGAAGGCGACGAAGTTGATATTCACCGCAAGCAGCATCAGTTCGATCGCCATCAGCAGCACGATCACGTTCTTGCGGTTCAGGAAGATGCCGACGATGCTGATCGCGAACAGGATCGCAGCGAGGACGAGGTAGTGAGCGAGAGAGAGCACAGCGTTTCTCCGGGCTTTAGTTCTTATTGGCGGCAGCCGCGGCTTCCGTCTGCTGGGTCTGGCCTTCGGACTGCATCGGCACCAGGCGCACGCGGTCGTCGCGGCGGGTGCGCAGCTGCGCCGATACGTCCTGGGCCTTGACGTCCTTGCGGCGGCGCAGGGTCAGCGCCACGGCGGCGATGATCGCCACCAGAAGGATGATGCCGGCCACTTCGAAGGCGTAGATATAGTCGGTGTAGATCAGCTTGCCGAGCGCGGCGGAGTTCGAGTAGCCCGGGTCCTGCGAACCGCTGGCGGCCACCGGCGTGGTGGTGCCGATGAAGTTGCGCACCAGCACGATCGCCATCTCGGCGATGATCAGCGCGCCCACCACCGAGGCCATCGGCACGTAGGTCCAGAAATCCCGCCGCAGGTGCTCGATGTCGATATCGATCATCATCACCACGAACAGGAACAGCACCATCACCGCGCCGACATAGACCAGCACCAGCAGGATGGCGAGGAATTCCGCCTTGAGCAGCATCCAGATCGCCGCGGCCGTGAAGAACGACAGCACGAGGAACAGTGCGGAATGCACCGGGTTCTTCGCAGTGATGACTTTCAGTGCGGAGAGCACCAGCACCAGCGCAAAGACGTAGAAGATGGTGGTCGTGAGTTCCATGGTCCCTATCGGATCCTCTCTGGGCCGTCCGGCACAAGCCATCCCCTCGGGTGGCCCGCTCCTGCGGCATCCTTGCATTGGCCCCTTGCATTGCAGGGACCGCATTCAAATTCGGTGGCGGCGGCTGCCAGGTCTGCTGCTTGCGGCAGCCGCCAACCGGCGTTACTTCTGGCCGAGATTTCCGGCCGGTGATTCAGCTTAGCGGTACTTCGCGTCGGCAGCCTTGGCTGCGGCGATCTGCGGCTCGTAGCGGTCGCCCACTGCCAGCAGCATGTCCTTGGTGAAGTACAGGTCGCCGCGCTTCTCGCCGTGGTACTCCAGGATCTGCGTTTCCACGATGGCGTCGACCGGGCAGGCCTCTTCGCAGAAACCGCAGAAGATGCACTTGGTCAGGTCGATGTCATAGCGGGTCGTGCGGCGCGTGCCGTCGGCGCGCGCGTCGGACTCGATCGTGATGGCCAGCGCCGGGCACACCGCCTCGCACAGCTTGCAGGCGATGCAGCGCTCTTCCCCGTTCGGGTAGCGGCGCAGCGCGTGCAGGCCACGGAAGCGCGGCGAGATCGGCGTTTTCTCTTCCGGGAACTGGACGGTGATCTTGCGCGCGAAGAGATAGCGGCCGGTCAGGGCCATGCCCTTGAAGAGTTCCTTCAGGAGCAGGCTGTTGAAGAAGTCCTTGATGGCGAGCAGCATGATGCTTCCTAGTATTTCCACACGGTGCGCGCCACGGCGCGCACCGTCGTTTGGCCGTTCAGTGCCAGATGTTCCAGGGCGACTTGATCCAGATCGCCACGATGATCAGCCACGCCACCGTCAGGGGGATGAACACCTTCCAGCCCAGGCGCATGATCTGGTCATAGCGGTAGCGCGGGAACGAGGCACGGATCCAGATGAAGACGGACAGCAGCAGGAATACCTTGATCACCAGCCAGAAGAAGCCCGGGATCGCGTTGGTCAGCACGCTATCGACCGGGGGCGCCCAGCCGCCCAGGAACATCAGCGCGGTCATCGTCGAGATGATGATCATGTTGATGTACTCGGCCAGGAAGAACAGCGCGAAGCCCATGCCCGAATACTCGATCATGTGGCCGGCCACGATTTCCGACTCCCCTTCCACCACGTCGAACGGGTGGCGGTTGGTTTCGGCCACGCCCGAGATGAAGTAGACGGCGAACATCGGCAGCAGCGGCAGCCAGTTCCACGACAGGATGTTGATGCCCATGTCGGCAAAGTAGCCGGTGTTCTGGCCGTTGACGATGGCCGACAGGTTCAGGCTGCCGGCAACCATCAGCACCGTCACCAGCGCAAAGCCCATGGCGATTTCATACGACACCATCTGGGCCGCGGCACGCATGGCGCCGATGAAGGCGTACTTGGAGTTCGAGGCCCAGCCGGCCAGGATCACGCCGTACACGCCCACCGAGCTGATCGCCATCACGTACAGCAGGCCGGCGTTCACATCCGCCAGCACCACTTCGGCCTGGAACGGAATCACGGCCCAGACCGCCACGGCGGGCATCAGCACCATCAGCGGGGCAATCAGGTACATGCCCCGGCTGACCTGCGTGGGCATCATGACTTCCTTGAGCAGCAGCTTCAGCACGTCGGCGATCGGCTGCAGCAGGCCCAGCGGGCCCACGCGGTTCGGGCCGATACGGACGTGCATCCAGCCGATCAGCTTGCGCTCCCACAGGATCAGGTAAGCCACGCACAGCAGCAGCGGCACCACGATGATCACGGCGCGAATCAGGATCCACAGCGGTGTCCAGTAGGCACCCAGCAGGCCCTGTCCTTGCGAGGTAATCCAGTCAATCATGTCTTGTTCTCGCTGTTGTTCTTACGCCGTGGCCACGGTGCCGGTGGCCGGCGCCAGGTCAATGGCCTTCTCTACGGTGACCGTGCCGTACATCGCGCCCAGGCTCATGGCCGCCGGCGTTGCCGCCGGCACGCGCACGGTGTTGGCCGGGAGCGTGGCTTCGAGCACGGCCGGCAGCACCACGCTGCCCTGCCCTTGCGTGACCCGCACCGGATCGCCGGACTGGATGCCAAGGCTGGCGAACAGGTCGGCCGGCAGCGCGATCTGCATGGCGCGGCGCGCGGCAGCGCTCAGCTGCAGCGACTCGGCGCGGCGCACGATCGGGTCGGCGTGGTAGATCGGCACATCGGCAATGCGTTCGATGCCGTTGGCGGCAGCGGCGGCCACGCGGATCGGCGCGTCGGTGGTGTTGTCCAGCTGCGCGTCGACCGGGGCCGACAGCACTTCGACACGCACCGACTCGGCGGTTTCATAGTCGAAGCCAACCACGTCCAGCAGGTTGCCCAGCACGCGCAGTACCTTCCAGCCCGGACGCGATTCGCCCAGGGCGCGCACCACACCGTTGAAGCTCTGCGGCTTGCCTTCGCAGTTGACGAAGGTGCCGGCGGTTTCCGTGAACGGCGTCACCGGCAGGATCACGTCGGCGTACTGCATGGCCGCTTCCGAACGGAACGGCGACAGCACCACCACCGTGCCGGCCTGGGCCAGCGCGGCCAGCGCCTTGCGCGGGTCGGCGGCGTCGAACTCGGGTTCGGTGTTCAGCAGGATGTAGGCCTTGCGCGGCGTGTCCAGCATCGCCTGCGCATTGGCGCCGCCCTGCTTGGGCAGCGCGCCCGCGACATAGCCGCCGACGGTGTTGGCGGCTTCGGTCAGGAAGCCCAGGGTCGCACCGGTTTCGGTGGCGATCCACTGTGCCAGCGCGTGCAGCGCCGAGAACTGCGGATGGCGCACCGCCTCGTTGCCGAGGAACACCGCACGGCGCTCGCCCGACAGCAGCGCTTCGGCCACTTTGCCAGCGGCTTCGCCGCCGTCGAATCCTTCAGTGCCGGCCGGGGCAGCAACGCCCTTGGCGGCAGCCACGGCACGGGCCACGCCGGCGAGCGCCGCGGTCCAGCCGGACGGCGCCACGTCGATGCGGGCGGCCAGCGGCATCAGCAGGTCTTCACCGCCGGCACCCAGCACGGCCACGCGGGCACCCTTCTTGGTGGCCTGGCGCAGGCGCGAGGCCAGCAGCGGATGATCCTTGCGCAGCGACGAGCCGATCACGAGCACGCGTTGCAGGGTGGTCACGTCGGCCACCGGCATGCCCAGCCACGGCGCGCCCTTCAGTGCGGCCGAGAAGTCGGTCTGGCGCAGGCGGAAGTCGACGTTGTCGCTGCCCAGGCCGCGCATCAGCTTGCCCAGCAGGAACAGCTCTTCCAGCGTGCTGTGCGGGCTGGCCAGCGCGGCGATCTGGTCGGCGCCATGATCGCGCTTGATGCTGGCGAGGCCGTTGGCCACGTATTCCAGCGCGGTCTGCCAGTCGGTTTCCATCCATTCGCCGCCCTGCTTCAGCAGCGGGCGGGTCAGGCGGTCGGCGCTGTTCAGGCCTTCATACGAGAAGCGGTCCTTGTCGGAGATCCAGCACTCGTTGATGTCTTCGTTTTCCAGCGGCAGCACGCGCATCACGCGCTGGTTCTTGGTCTGCACCACCAGGTTCGCGCCCAGGCCATCGTGCGGCGACACCGACTTGCGGCGTGCCAGCTCCCAGGTACGGGCCGAGTAACGGAACGGCTTGCTGGTCAGCGCGCCGACCGGGCACAGGTCGATCATGTTGCCCGACAGCTCCGAATCGACGGTCTTGCCGACGAAGGTGGTGATTTCCGAATGCTCGCCGCGGCCCAGCATGCCCAGCTCCATCACGCCGGCCACTTCCTGGCCGAAGCGCACGCAGCGGGTGCAATGGATGCAGCGGGTCATCTCCTCCATGGAGATCAGCGGGCCCACGTTCTTGTGGAACACCACGCGCTTCTCTTCCTTGTAGCGCGACTCCGAGGCACCGTAGCCCACGGCCAGATCCTGCAGCTGGCATTCGCCGCCCTGATCGCAGATCGGGCAGTCGAGCGGGTGGTTGATCAGCAGGAATTCCATCACGGACTTCTGCGCCTTGACCGCCTTCTCCGAATTGGTGAAGACCTTCATGCCAGGGGTCACGGGCGTGGCGCAGGCGGGCAGCGCCTTGGGCGCCTTCTCGACCTCGACCAGGCACATGCGGCAGTTGGCCGCGATGGACAGTTTGCGGTGGTAGCAGAAGTGCGGGATGTAGGTGCCCAGCTTGCGGGCTGCTTCCATCACCAGGCTGCCTTCAGCAACCTCAACCTTCTTGCCGTCGATCTCTAGTTCAACCATGTTCTGCCACGCTTAGATGTAGGCCGGAACCATGCACTGCTTGTGTTCGACGTGATATTCGAACTCTTTCCAGTAGTGCTTGAGCATGCCGCGGACCGGCATCGCCGCGGCATCGCCGAGCGCGCAGATGGTGCGGCCCATGATGTTTTCCGCGACGTTGTTGAGCAGGTCCAGGTCTTCCTGGCGCCCCTCTCCGTGTTCGATGCGATTGACCATGCGGTAGAGCCAGCCGGTGCCTTCGCGGCACGGCGTGCACTGGCCGCACGATTCCTCAAAATAGAAGTACGACAGGCGCAGCAGCGAGCGGACCATGCAGCGCGTCTCGTCCATCACGATCACCGCGCCCGAGCCCAGCATCGAGCCGGCCTTGGCGATCGAGTCGTAGTCCATGTCGGACGCCATCATCAGGTCGCCCGGCACCACCGGCGCGGACGAGCCGCCCGGGATCACCGCCTTGATGCGCTTGCCGCCGCGCATGCCGCCGGCGAGTTCCAGCAGCTTGGCGAACGGCGTGCCCAGCGGGATCTCGTAGTTGCCGGGACGCTCGACGTCGCCCGAGATCGAGAAGATCTTGGTGCCGCCATTGTTCGGCTTGCCCAGCTTCAGGTAGTTCTCGGGGCCGACGGCCAGCAGGAACGGCACCGCGGCGAAGGTCTCGGTGTTGTTGATGGTGGTCGGCTTGCCGTACAGGCCGAAGCTGGCCGGGAACGGCGGCTTGAAGCGCGGCTGGCCTTTCTTGCCTTCCAGCGATTCGAGCAGCGCGGTTTCCTCGCCGCAGATGTAGGCGCCGTAGCCGTGGTGCGCGTGCAGTTGGAAATCAAAGCCCGAACCCAGGATGTTGTCACCCAGGAAGCCGGCAGCGCGCGCCTCTTCGAGGGCTTCCTCGAAGATCTTGTATTCGTTCCAGATCTCGCCGTGGATGTAGTTGTAGCCCACGGTGATGCCCATCGCATACGCGCCGATGGCCATGCCCTCGATCAGCGAATGCGGGTTGTAGCGGATGATGTCGCGGTCCTTGAACGTGCCGGGCTCGCCTTCATCGGTGTTGCAGACCAGGTATTTCTGACCCGGGAAGGTGCGCGGCATGAAGCTCCACTTCAGGCCGGTCGGGAAGCCCGCACCGCCACGGCCGCGCAGGCCGGAGGCCTTGACGTCGGCGATCACCTGCTCGGGCGGGATCTTCTCGGTCAGGATGCGCTTGAGTTGCTGGTAGCCGCCACGCTTGACGTAGTCTTCCAGGTGCCAGTTCTTGCCGTCCAGGCCGGCCAGGATCAGCGGCTGGATATGGCGGTCGTGCAGACAGGTCATGTTACTTGCCCCCCTTGGCAGCCTCGGCCTTGAGCTCGTCGACCAGTGCGTCGAGCTTGTCGTCGCTCATCCAGCTGCACATGCGGGTATTGTTGACGATCATCACCGGCGCATCGCCGCAAGCGCCCATGCACTCGCCCTCTTTCAGGGTGAAGCAGCCGTCAGCGGTGGTCTCGTTGTAGTCGATCCCGAGCTTGCGCTTCAGGTACTCGCCGGCCCGCTCGCCGCCCGACAGGGCGCACGGCAGGTTGGTGCAGACGGCGAGCTTGAATTTGCCCACCGGCTTGGTGTCATACATGTTGTAGAAGGTCGCCACCTCTTCCACCCACACGGGCGGCATCTCGAGGTAGTTGGCGACGAACTGCATGACTTCGGGTGAAACCCAGCCCACCTCGCCCTGCGCCACGGCAAGCGCCGCCATCACGGCCGACTGCTTCTGGTCGGCCGGATACTTCGCGATCGCGCGATCGATTTCCTTGAGAGCTTCTGCTGATAGCATGGTCATTGCAGTAAAACGGCGTCAGGCAGCGCCACTGGGCGTTCCCTTCCGCAGGTTTGCAGCCGTCGCTGCCCGTTCCGCCGGCAGGCCTGAGGCCCTGCCGGTCCGCCGCGGGTTTTCCGCCCGCTCCCCTGGGGAGCGCCGTGGAAAGCGCCCGGATCGTCGTCCGGGCCGGCGGTCCGTGATTAACGGTCGATCTCGCCGAAGACGATGTCTTGCGTGCCGATGATCGTTACCGCGTCAGCAATCATGTGTCCCTTGGCCATTTCGTCGAGCGCGGCCAGGTGGGGGAAGCCAGGTGCACGGATCTTCAGGCGGTACGGCTTGTTCGCGCCGTCCGAGATCGCGTAGATGCCGAACTCGCCCTTCGGGTGTTCCACCGCTGCATACGCTTCGCCTTCGGGCACGTGCATGCCTTCGGTGAAGAGCTTGAAGTGGTGGATCAGTTCTTCCATGTTGGACTTCATGTCCACGCGCGAGGGCGGCGCCACCTTGTGGTTCTCGGTGATCACCGGGCCCGGGTTGCGGCGCAGCCATTCCACGCACTGTTTGATAATGCGGTTGGACTGGCGCATCTCTTCCACGCGCACCAGGTAGCGCGCGTAGCAGTCGCCGCCCACGCCTACCGGGATGTCGAAGTCCAGCTTGTCGTACACCTCGTACGGCTGCTTCTTGCGCAGGTCCCACTCGATGCCGGAGCCGCGCAGCATCGGGCCGGTAAAGCCCATCTGCAGCGCCCGTTCCGGGCTGACCACGCCGATGTCCACCAGGCGCTGCTTCCAGATCCGGTTGTCGGTCAGCAGCGTCTCGTATTCGTCAACGTACTTCGGGAACCGGTTGGTGAAGTCCTCGATGAAGTCCAGCAGCGAGCCCGAACGCGCCTCGTTCATGGCCTTGATGGCGCGCTCGTTGTGTACCTTGGACGCGCGATATTGCGGCATCGTGTCAGGCAGGTCGCGATAGACGCCGCCCGGACGGTAGTAGGCCGCGTGCATGCGCGCGCCCGACACCGCCTCGTACATGTCGAACATGTCCTCGCGCTCGCGGAAGGCGTACAGGAACACCGCCATCGCGCCCACGTCCAGCGCGTGCGAGCCGATCCACATCAGGTGGTTCAGCAGGCGGGTGATCTCGTCGAACATCACGCGGATGTACTGCGCGCGCACCGGCACCTCGAGGCCCAGCAAGCGCTCGATTGCCATCACGTAGGCATGCTCGTTGACCATCATCGACACATAGTCGAGGCGGTCCATGTACGGCACGTTCTGGATCCAGGTCTTCTGCTCGGCCAGCTTTTCAGTGGCACGGTGCAGCAGGCCGATATGGGGGTCGGCGCGCTGGATGACTTCGCCGTCCAGCTCCAGCACCAGGCGCAGCACGCCGTGCGCTGCCGGGTGTTGCGGGCCGAAGTTCAGGGTGTAGTTCTTGATGTCTGCCATGGCGCGTTATCAGTGCAAGCCGCCGTAGTTGTCCTCGCGGATCACGCGCGGGGTGATTTCGCGCGGCTCGATCGTGACCGGCTGGTAGATGACCCGCTTCTGTTCCGGGTCGTAGCGCATCTCGACGAAGCCCGAAACCGGGAAATCCTTGCGGAACGGATGGCCGACGAAACCGTAGTCGGTCAGGATGCGGCGCAGGTCAGGATGGCCGTCGAAGACGATGCCGTAGAAATCAAAAGCTTCGCGCTCGAACCAGTTGACGCCGTTCCACACGTCGATCACCGACGGCAGCACCGGAAAATCATCGTCCGGGGCAAACACGCGCACGCGCAGGCGCCAGTTGTGGGTAATCGACAGCAGCTGCGAGACCGCGGCAAAGCGCAGGCCGTCCCAGGCACCGTCGCCGTACTCGGAATAGTCCACGCCGCACAGGTCGATCAGCTGCTCGAAGCGCAGCGACGGATCGTCACGCAGGATGCGGGCAACTTCGAGGTAGTCGTCGGCCTTGACGATCAGCGTCAGTTCGCCGGTCGCCTCGATCAGATTCTGCACGCGCTTGCCGAGAGCTTTCTCGAGCGCGGCCTTGAGGATGTCGAGCTTCGCCATTTCAGCCCTTGCGCGCGATGGTGTTGGTACGCTTGATCTTGTTCTGCAGCTGGATCACGCCGTAGATCAGCGCTTCGGCCGTCGGCGGGCAGCCCGGCACGTAGATATCCACCGGCACGATGCGATCGCAGCCACGCACCACCGAATACGAGTAGTGGTAGTAGCCGCCGCCATTGGCGCACGAGCCCATCGAGATCACCCAGCGCGGTTCCGCCATCTGGTCGTAGACCTTGCGCAGCGCGGGGGCCATCTTGTTGCACAGCGTGCCGGCCACAATCATCACGTCCGACTGGCGCGGCGACGGGCGGAAAATCACACCGAAGCGGTCCATGTCGTAGCGCGCGGCGCCGGCATGCATCATTTCCACGGCACAGCAGGCCAAGCCGAAAGTCATCGGCCACAGCGACCCGGTGCGGGTCCAGTTGATCAGCTTGTCAGCGGTAGTCGTGACGAAGCCTTCATTGAGAACGCCTTCGATTGCCATTTCACATCACTCCCAATCGAGCGCGCCCTTTTTCCAGATGTAGACGAAGCCCACGATGAATTCCAGCAGAAACACGCCCATGGCGATGAACCCCGGCCAGCCGATATCCCGCAGGGCGACACCCCACGGAAACAGGAAGGCGGTTTCGAGATCGAACAGGATAAACAGGATGGCGATGAGGTAGTAGCGCACATCGAACTTCATGCGCGCGTCCTCAAACGCTTCGAAGCCGCACTCGTACGGCGACAGCTTCGCGGGATCGGGCTTGTTCGGACCGAGGATCCGACCGATCGACATCAGTGCCACGCCAAGCACGACACCGAAGATGATGAAGATGAGAACGGGGAAGTAGGCTTCGAGATTCAAGGTACGGCCAGCCTTATCTGGAATGTTGTCAACAGCACCAGCTGAAGCGGCGTCCTGTTGCCCACCCCAGGCGCTAAGCCATAAGCCTCATGGCGCGCCGCCTTGCGGACTGCCGGAGCCCCACGCTCGGGTGCATTGCCCGGCCAGGGACTCCGATCAAGTTGTTTGGTGCCGACGGCGAGACTCGAACTCGCACAGCTTTCGCCACTACCCCCTCAAGATAGCGTGTCTACCAATTTCACCACGTCGGCTGGGGGAGAAACAATATTGCCTGGCGCCGGGTTTTCAGGCCCTTCAGGTCCGTTGCAGAGGCTTTCGTCTTTGCTCGGAACCCATCGCTGGGGAATCGTTTCAAGCCTTGCATTCTAACCTAGATTTCTTGCTTTGTTCAACGCACAACTGCAAAAAAACTCAGGAATCCGCCGCAAGGCTTACGGATTATTTCGGAACAGCGGGGGCTGCCGGCGCCGACACGTCAGCGGCCGCGGCTGCAGCGGGAGCCGAAGCACCTGCCACTGCGGGCGCCGAAGCCGGCGCCGCGCCCATCACGCCCAGCGACGCAGCCGGCTTGTAGTTGCCCAGCAGCGTCAGTGCCAACGTGCAGACGAAGAACAGCGTGGCCAGCACGGCGGTGGTGCGCGACAGGAAGTTTGCCGAGCCAGTGGCACCGAACAGGCTGCCCGAGGCGCCCGAACCGAATGCCGCGCCGACATCGGCGCCCTTGCCATGCTGGATCAGCACCAGGCCAATCACGCCCAGCGCCGACAACACCTGCAGCACCACCAACAAAGTCTTGAAGATTGCCATTTGATTTAAATAAGCCTTACTGGCTGGTTACTTGCCTGATCGGTCGATCGGAACGGCCGGCATTCAGGCGTTGCCGATCGCGAGAAAATCTTCCGACTTCAGCGAGGCGCCGCCAATCAGGCCCCCGTCGATATCGGTCATGGAAAACAGTTCGGCCGCATTGTCCGGCTTGACGCTGCCGCCGTACAGGATGGCCATGCGCTCGGCCACGCCCGCATCGCGCGCAACAACCTGGCCGCGCAGGAACGCGTGCACCGCCTGCGCCTGTTCGCTGGTGGCGGTCTTGCCGGTGCCGATCGCCCAGACCGGCTCATAGGCCAGCACCACGCGGCTCAGCTGCTCCACCGTCAGCGCGTCCAGCACGGCCTGCAGTTGCCTGCCGACCACCGCCTCGGTTTCGCCCGCCTCGCGCTGGGCCAGCGTTTCACCCACGCAGACCACCGGGACGATGCCGAATTCCAGCGCGCGCAGCGCCTTGGCCGCGACGGTCTGGTCGGTTTCGCCATGATAGGTGCGGCGCTCCGAGTGGCCGACCAGCACATAAGTGCAGCCAAATTCACCGACCATCGATGCCGCGACTTCACCGGTGAAGGCGCCACGCGCCTCCGCCGACACATCTTGTGCGCCCCAGGCCACCTGCGAGCCATTCAGCAACGCCTGGCATTGTGCAAGATAGGGGAACGGCGCGCAGACCGCCAGCGTCGCCTTGGCCGCGCCAGCCTTGATACCCTCCAGCAGCGCCGCGTTTGCAGCCAGGCTGCCGTGCATCTTCCAATTGCCGATGACGAGCTTTTGTCTCACGAAGTGCCCCTCCCAAATCAAACCCGGTATTGTAGCTTGTGGCGGGGGCACGGCGCTACCGCCGCCCGATGGCGGGGGGCGGCAGCATTGGCCACATGCAACGGTCGATGTGACTTACCAGGTCAGCACGATCTTGCCGATATGCTCGCTCGACTCCATCAGGCGATGCGCATCGGCCGCCTGCGCGGCCGGGAACACCTGGTGGATCACCGGCTTGATCTTGCCGGCGGCCAGCAGCGGCCACACCTGCTCATGCAGTGCCGCGGCGATCTTGCCCTTGAACGATGCCGGGCGCGGACGCAGCGTGGAGCCGGTCACGGTGATGCGCCGGCGCAGGATATCGCCCAGCGGGATCTCGGCCTTGGCGCCGCCCAGCAGCGCAATGATGACGATGCGGCCATCGTCGGCAATGCACTTCAGCTCGCGCGCCAGGTACGGGCCGGCAACCATGTCGAGAATCACGTCGACACCCTTGCCGCCGGTCAGCGCGGCCACCTCGGCGACGAAGTCCTGCGTCTTGTAGTTGATCGCGCGATCCGCGCCCAGGTCTTCGCAGGCCTTGCATTTCTCATCGGTCCCGGCGGTGACGAACACCTTGTAGCCCAGCGCCTTGGCGATCTGGATCGCGGTCGTGCCGATGCCGCTGGAGCCGCCCTGGATCAGCAGGGTCTCATCCTTGCCGCGCGGGCCTTGGCCCAGGTAGCCGCGGTCGAACACATTGCTCCAGACGGTGAAGAAGGTCTCCGGCAGCGCGGCGGCCTCGACATCGCTCAGGCCTTGCGGCGCGGGCAGGACCTGCGCCAGCGGCGCCGTGCACAGCTGTGCGTAACCGCCGCCCTGCACCAGCGCGCAGACGCGGTCGCCCACCTTCAGGCCGAAGCGGTTGTCGGCATGCGACAGGTCGCCGCCCACCACCACGCCCGCCACTTCCAGGCCGGGCAGGTCCGAAGCGCCCGGCGGCACCGGGTAGTTGCCGGTGCGCTGGAATACGTCCGGACGGTTGACGCCGGCCGCAGCCACGCGGATCAGGACCTCGCCCGCACCCGCGACCGGATCGGGACGCTCGGCCAGCTGGAGGACTTCGGGGGCACCGTATTCGCGGATCTCGATGGCTTGCATGCTGCTCTGCTCCTTGTACTTGTCTTGGCGCGGCTCGACGATGCGTCGCGCCAGGGTCGGTGTGAGCCGTGGCTCGATAGGGTTGCCGGCAGTGTAAACAAAAAAACGGCTGGACATCGTCCAGCCGTTTTTTCGGCGGCGCCACCTTGCGGCGCCACCTGCGGGCAATCCGGCCCCGCTGACTTTACTGCTGTTCCGAGCCTTCGGCCGGAGCGGCCGGCGCGGCGGCTTCGCCAGCGTTGATCGGGCTGATGCTGCCGCCCTCTTCGGCCAGCGCGGCCTTCAGCGACAGGCGCAGGCGGCCCTTCTCGTCAGCCTGGATCAGCTTGACGCGGACATGCTGGCCTTCCTTCAGCCAGTCCTTGATGTCCTTGACACGCTCGTTGACGATTTCCGAGATGTGCAGCAGGCCATCCTTGCCCGGCAGGATGTTGACGATGGCGCCGAAGTCCAGCAGCTTCAGCACGGTACCGGCGTAGATCTTGCCCACTTCGGCTTCCGCGGTGATGCCCTCGATGCGGCGCTTGGCTTCGGCCATGCCGTCGGTCGAGGTCGACGCGATCGTGATCGTGCCGTCTTCCTGGATGTCGATGGTGGTGCCGGTTTCCTTGGTCAGCGCCTGGATGGTCGAGCCGCCCTTGCCGATCACTTCGCGGATCTTGTCCGGATGGATCTTCATGGTGATCATGCGCGGTGCGTGCGCCGACAGCTCGGTGCGTGCGTGGCCCATCGCTTCCTGCATCTTGTGCAGGATGTGCAGGCGGCCTTCACGGGCCTGCGCCAGCGCAACCTGCATGATCTCCTTGGTGATGCCCTGGACCTTGATGTCCATCTGCAGCGCGGTGATGCCGTTGTCGGTACCCGCCACCTTGAAGTCCATGTCGCCCAGGTGATCTTCATCGCCCAGGATGTCGGTCAGCACGGCGAACTTGTTGCCTTCCAGGATCAGGCCCATGGCCACGCCGGCCACGTGCGCCTTGACCGGAACGCCGGCGTCCATCAGAGCCAGGCAGCCGCCGCAGACCGAAGCCATCGACGACGAGCCGTTGGACTCGGTGATTTCCGAAACCAGGCGGATGGTGTAGGCGAATTCATCGTCCTTCGGCAGCACCGGGATCAGTGCGCGCTTGGCCAGGCGGCCGTGGCCGATTTCGCGGCGCTTCGGGCTGCCCACGCGGCCGGTTTCACCGGTGGCGAACGGGGGCATGTTGTAGTGGAGCATGAAGCGGTCGCGGTATTCGCCGGCCAGCGCGTCGATGATCTGCTCGTCGCTCTTGGTGCCGAGCGTGGCCACCACCAGCGCCTGCGTTTCACCACGGGTGAACAGCGCCGAGCCGTGCGCGCGCGGCAGCACCGACGAACGGATCTCGATCGGGCGCACCGTGCGGGTGTCGCGGCCGTCGATACGCGGCTCGCCAGCCAGCACCTGGCCGCGCACGATCTTGGCTTCGAGGTCGAACATGATGTTGCCGACTTCCACCTTGTCGGCTTCCACGCCGGCGGCTGCCAGTGCGGCCGCCACGTTGGCGTTCACTTCCTTCAGCTTCTGGCTGCGGGCCGACTTCTGGCGCAGTTGATAAGCTTCCTGCAGCAGCGGCAGTGCCACTTCGGTGACCTTGCCGATCAACGGCTCGTTCTTGGCGGCCGGGGCCCAGTCCCACTCGGGCTTGCCGCCTTCGCGCACCAGCTCATGGATGGCGTTGATCGCGATCTGCATTTGCTCGTGGCCATAGACCACGGCGCCCAGCATCACTTCTTCCGACAGCTGGTTGGCTTCCGATTCCACCATCAGCACGGCGCGCTCGGTGCCGGCGACCACCAGGTCCAGGTCCGAGGTGGCGAGCTGCGAGCGGGTCGGGTTCAGCAGGTACTGGCCATCCTTGTAGCCCACGCGCGCGGCGCCAACCGGGCCGTTGAACGGGATGCCCGACACGGCCAGCGCGGCCGACGCGCCGATCAGCGCGGGAATGTCAGCGGGCACTTCCGGGTTCAGCGACACCACGTGGATCACCACCTGGACGTCGTTGTAGAAGCCTTCCGGGAACAGCGGGCGCAGCGGACGGTCGATCAGGCGCGAGGTCAGGGTCTCGTTTTCCGACGGACGGCCTTCACGCTTGAAGAAGCCGCCGGGGATCTTGCCGGCCGCGTAGGTCTTCTCGATGTAGTCGACGGTCAGCGGGAAGAAGTCCTGGCCCGGCTTCGGGCTCTTGGCGGCGACCACGGTCGCCAGCACCACGGTGTCTTCCACATCGACCAGCACGGCACCGCCGGCCTGGCGGGCGATTTCGCCGGTTTCCATGCGGACCGTGTGCTGGCCCCACTGGAATTCCTTGACGATCTTGTTGAACATGGACATGTGCATTCCTTGGCTTGCGTGCAGGCCGCGCCATCACGCAATAACACGCGCACGGCCTGCGACGCCTGCGTTCTCAGCCGCAGGCAAACTGCCGGGTTGCCGGTCGCAGTCGCAGGGAAGTGCTATGCCATTCCAGCGCGGCACTGGCGTTGCCGATGCCGCGCTGGAATGACACAAAGCCCTGTTTCCTTGGCCGGTCCGGGGTATTGAAAACAGAAAAAAGAACAACTTACTCCGTTGCGCAGCTTGCTGCAACGGGCGCCCGGGAATCAGAATGTCCGCCGGACGGCGTGAAGCGAAAATCACTCCATCAACTGCCTGCATCCCTGGGCAAAGCGGATTCACCCCGCCAGAAATGCAAAATGCCTGCCCCAGCATTGCTGAAGCAGGCATCGAGGCCTCACGCGAAACCGTGCAAACCCTGGAATCGCGCTGCCATCGGGCGCAACCTTACTTGCGCAGGCCCAGCTTTTCGATCAGGGCGCGGTAACGGTCGGCGTCGTTGGACTTGAGGTAGTCCAGCAGGCGGCGACGGCGGCTCACCATGCGCAGCAGACCGCGGCGGCTGTGGTGATCCTTCATGTTGGCCTTGAAGTGCGGGGTCAGTTCGTTGATGCGGGTGGTCAGCAGGGCCACTTGCACTTCGGGGCTGCCAGTGTCGTTGGCGCCACGTGCGAACTGCTTGATGACTTCGGACTTGTTGATATCGGCAACTGCCATGATGATTTCCTTTCACTTGCGAACGCTACAGCGCGGGATGCGCCGCATGCGTCGTGCCATGTTTTGACTGGCTACCGCCGCCGCCCGACCAACGGCCAGACAACGACAGCCGCGGATTATAGCCGAAAAGCCGCGGCAGGAGTACCACGGGGCCCGTGCGAGCGCGCTGGCGCTCAGGGGCGCTCCATCCGGCATGTGGTCGGCAGCGTGGTCTGCGCGGCCTTGAGCCTGCGCACGGTACGGAAGCCATAACCCGAGCCCTCGTTGTCGAAGCGCACTGCCCCGCCCTGGCGCTCCATCACCGACACGTATAGCGGCTGCAGCACCTGGTGGTCGTCGGCACGCACGGTGGCCTCATGGAACTGGTTGACGTAGCGCATGTTCTCCAGCGCGCGCGCCACCTTGACCGCATCGGTGGAACCGGCCTGCTCGATCGCGCGCGCCAGCATTTCCACCATCATCTGCATGCGCAGGTGCACGTAGTCGTCCTTCGGCTCCGGATAGCGCGCGCGGAACTGCTGGTAGAAGGCGTCCGATGCCGCCCCGCCCACGTTCGGGTGCCACTCGGCCACCGCCAGCACGCGGCCCACGCCGGCATCGCCCATCGCCGCGGGCGCGCCCAGGCCATTGCCGTAGAAGGTGTAGAACTTGGCCTGCAGGCCGCCTTCGCGCGCGGCCTTGACCATCAGCGTCAGGTCGTTGCCCCAGTTGCCGGTGATGACCGCGTCCGCCCCGCTCGCCTTGATCTTGGCGATATAGGGCGCAAAGTCCTTGATCTTGCCGATCGGGTGGAACTCATCGCCCACGATCTGGATATCCGGCCGGCGCGCCGCCAGCATCTCGCGCGCCGAGCGCGACACCTGGTGGCCGAAGCTGTAGTCCTGGTCGATCAGGTAGACGCGGCGCACCGCCTGGTCCTGACGGATCACCTCGGTCAGCGCCTGCATGCGCATGTCGGCGCTGGCGTCGAAGCGGAAATGCCAGAAGCTGCAATTCTCGTTGGTCAGGCTGGGATCGACCGCCGAGTAGTTCAGGAACAGCACGCGCGCGTCGGGCTGGCGCGCGTTGTGGCGGTTGATGGCCGACACCAGCGCGCCGGCCACGGCCGAACTGTTGCCCTGCAGGACAAAGGGAATGCGCTTGTCGGTCAGGGCCCGCAACTGGATCAGGCTCTCGTCGACATTGCCCTTGCTGTCGAAGGTGACCAGCTCCATGGGCCGTGCGCCCTCTGCGGTCTTTACGCCGCCGCGCGCGTTGATGCGCTCGATCGCCAGGCGCAGGTTGCGCGTCACGGCTTCGCCCGCGTTGGCAAACGGGCCGGACAGCCCGTCGATCATGCCCAGCCGGATCGGCTCTTGTGCCGACGCGCCCGCCGCTGCCACCAGCAACAACCCGCCCAGCCATCCACGCCACCGTGCTGCAACCTTCATGTTCTCTCCCGGAAAGCGCTGGATAGTACGGCAGCGACCGGTTGCGGGCAAATGCCACCGGGGCACGATCATAGGCCGCCAGTTCCGCGAGGAAACCGCCAGGTTGCTGGAAGATCCGTCAATAAGCAGCGCCCGGCGCACACAAGGCCGGAGGCCGCACTACACTTGCGGTATCCACTATCCACGCATCGACCGAGGTCTGCCATGAATCCTGTCATCGCCAACGGCGCGCGCCGGCTAATGCTGGCGCTGGGCGTCGCCATGCTGTCTGCCTGCACCACGCTGATGCCGGTACAGGAAGGCACCAAGCTGGTGGGCCAGCCGCAGGCCGCGGTACAGGCCGCGTTCGGGCCGCCCACCGATGTGTTCCAGTTGCGCGACGGCACCTCGCGCTGGATCTACACCAAGCAGCCGCTGGGCCAGTATGCCTATGGCGCGGACTTCGACCGCAACGGCAACCTGACCCGCTTCAGCAATGTGCTGTCTACGCCGGAACTGTACAAGGCGCAGGTCGGCACCTGGACCAGGCAGGATGTGGCCGAGCATTTTGGCAGGACGCGCCTGCCGGTCGAGTACTACCCGCTGATGCGGCGCGAGGTCTGGTCCTACCGCTTCCGCCATGAAGACGTGTGGCCATCGTTGTACAACTTCTATTTCGACGACACCGGCATCCTGCGCCAGACCCAGATCACGCCCGACCCGATGTACGATCCCGACGATCGCCGCCACTGAGCCATAAAAAAAAGCCCGCCATCCCCGGGTCGGGAATGGCGGGCTTGGTCCGTACGCTCAGGCCGGGTAAGCCTTCCGCCGTCTACGCAGAGGCCTGGGTCAGATCTGCGGATTGATCTTTTGCACAGCCTTGTCGTGCAGCTTGTTCAGCGCGGCCAAGTAGGCCTTGGCCGAGGCGGCGACGATATCCGGGTCGGTGCCCACGCCGTTGACGATGCGGCCGGCCTTGGACAGGCGCACGGTGACTTCGCCCTGGGCCTCGGTGCCGCCGGTGATGGCGTTCACCGAATAGAGCACCATCTCGGCGCCGCTGGACACGCGCGATTCAATCGCATGCAGGGTGGCGTCGACTGGGCCGTTGCCCTCGCCCTCGCCGCTCTGCTCCTGGCCGTCCATGCTGAACACCACGCGCGCGTGCGGGCGCTCGCCGGTCTCGGAGCGCTGCGACAGCGAGATAAAGCGGAAGTGCTCGTTGGCATCGTGCTGGGCTTCGTTCGAGACGATGGCGACGATGTCCTCGTCGAAGATCTCGGCCTTCTGGTCGGCCAGTTCCTTGAAGCGGGTGAAGGCGGCATTGACTTCGGTCTCGCTCTCGAGCTCGATGCCCAGTTCCTGCAGGCGCTGCTTGAAGGCATTGCGGCCCGACAGCTTGCCCAGCACGATCTTGTTGGCGCTCCAGCCCACGTCTTCCGCACGCATGATCTCGTAGGTGTCGCGCGCCTTGAGCACGCCATCCTGGTGGATGCCCGAGGCATGCGCGAAGGCGTTGGCGCCCACCACGGCCTTGTTCGGCTGCACCACGAAACCGGTGATCTGCGACACCAACTTCGAGGCCGGCACGATCTGGGTGGTATCCACGCCGACATCCAGGTCGAAATAGTCGCGGCGGGTCTTCACCGCCATCACCACTTCTTCCAGGCTGGTGTTGCCGGCGCGCTCGCCCAGGCCATTGATGGTGCATTCGATCTGGCGCGCGCCGGCCATCTTGACCGCGGCGAGCGAGTTGGCCACGGCCATGCCCAGGTCGTTGTGGCAGTGCACCGACCAGATCGCCTTGTCCGAGTTGGGAATGCGCTCGCGCACCGAGCGGATCAGTGCGGCGTAGCCTTCCGGCACCGCATAGCCCACGGTATCCGGCAGGTTGATGGTGGTCGCGCCCTCGGCAATCACGCCTTCCAGCACGCGGCACAGGAAGTCCATGTCCGAGCGGCTGCCGTCTTCCGGCGAGAACTCGATATCGTCGGTGAACTGGCGCGCAAAGCGCACCGCCAGGCGGGCCTGCTGATACACCTCGTCCGGCGTCATGCGCAGTTTCTTCTCCATGTGCAGCGCGGACGTGGCGATGAAGGTGTGGATGCGGAACGAATTGGCAGGCTTGAGCGCCTCGGCGGCGCGGGCAATGTCCTTGTCATTGGCACGAGCCAGCGAGCAGATGGTCGAGTCCTTGACTACCTGCGCGATCGAGCGGATCGCCTCGAAGTCGCCGTTGGAGCTCGCCGCGAAACCGGCCTCGATCACATCGACCTTCAGGCGTTCCAGCTGGCGTGCGATGCGGATCTTTTCCTCGCGGGTCATCGAGGCGCCGGGCGACTGCTCGCCGTCACGCAAGGTGGTGTCGAAAATGATGAGTTTGTCAGACATTTTGTGGAGCTCCTGATTGCTTATCGTGTGCTGTCCCCGGCATGCTGCGTCCGGGGCCTACCGCCTGTTCCGCGCTCCACGGCTGTGGAATGCAAAACGCCCCGGCGTGCATGGAGCAGGCCGGGGCGTTGGAAAAATTCCTTGCGGATTTCGCGCTAAGGGGTGAGTCCGTCCTTAGCGCGCGCGCGTCCCGACCTGATGGCCTAGTAGGCCACCTAGGGTGGTGCGGGCGAATAGGACTTGGCGCGAAATCATGGCACCGACTATAGCCGAGTTGGCGCGCCCATGCAATACAGGGTTTAGCCCATTTTGCCCGGACGCGCCAGCAGCGGATCAGCCCTTGGGCGGAATGCGCAGTTTCTGGCCCGGGTAGATCTTGTCCGGGTGGCTCAGCATCGGCTTGTTGGCCTCGAAGATCTTGTTGTATTCGGCGCCGTTGCCGTAAGCAGCCTGGGAGATCGCCCACAGCGTGTCGCCCTTGACCACGGTATGCCAGCTCGATTCCGCGGACTCGACGTTGACGGACATCTTGTCCTCGACCTTGTCCACGCCCTCGACGTTGCCGGCGCACAGGATGATCTTCTCGCGCGTGGCCTGGTCCGGCGCCACGCCAAACACGGTGACCAGCCCCTGCGAGCCGTCCACCTGCACCATCAGCCCGGTGGCATCAAGGCCCATCTTCCTGATGTAGCCCTCGATCGCATCGCCCGCGGCGCGATTGGCGGCATCGACCTTCTCCGCCGACGCATCGGCGGCGGCGGCCTCTTGCGCGGCCTTGGCCTCGCCAGTGCCGAACAGCTTTTCTCCCGCTTCCTTGATGAAGTCGAACATGCCCATGACATCCTCCTGACGGTGAGTGGAAAACACTGCAGAGTGCCACGGCTTGATGGCCGCGGCATGAAAACAATTGTGAATCCGGAAAAGCATGAAGGGCGCCTGAGCGCCCTTCTGCCTGAAACGTCTACGAAGCCTTGCCGCCGTTCTCGCGCTGCTTCTTCTCGATGGCCGGCTTGCCGTGCATCGCCCGCCAGGCCCATAGCACATAGCCCGAGATCGCATAGGCCACGAACAGCCCGAACAGCGCCACCGGCGGATCGGTGGACACCACCACGAACAGCACCAGGACCAGCACCATCATGCCGAACGGCACGCGGTAGCGCACGTCCAGCGCCTTGCCGCTGTAGAACGGCGCGTTGGACACCATCGACAGGCCGGCGTACAGCGTAATGCCGAACGCCACCCACGGCATCCACAGCTCCTTGACCGGCAGCTTGTTGTCGATCACCAGCCAGACGAAGCCTGCGACCAGCGCGGCGGCGGCCGGGCTGGGCAGGCCCTGGAAGAAGCGTTTGTCGACAACGCCAATATTGGCATTGAAGCGCGCCAGGCGCAGCGCTGCGCAGGTGCAGTAGACAAAGGCTGCTATCCAGCCCCACTTGCCCAGGTCATGCAGGATCCACTCATACATCACCAGCGCCGGCGCAACGCCAAACGAGGTCATGTCCGACAGCGAGTCATACTGCTCGCCAAACGCACTCTGCGTATTGGTAATACGCGCCACGCGCCCGTCCATGCCGTCCAGCACCATCGCCGCGAAGATGGCGATGGCCGCCGCGTCGAAGCGCATGTTCATGGCCTGGACGATGGCGAAGAAACCCGCAAACAGCGCCGCGGTGGTGAATGCGTTGGGCAGCAGGTAGATGCCGCGCCGGCGCGGACGCTGGTAGACGATATCGTGGTCGTCGGTGGCTTCGTCGTCGAAGTCGTCGTCGGCCCCGCGCAGCTGGTTATGGCGGAACGGCCGCAGGTGGGTCACGTTGCCGTTGCTGCTGCGCTTGTTACGTCGATGGAAGGCAACCATCACAGTCCTCCGGTCAGGCTGTCGCTCACTTCACGTCGAGTTCGGCGAGGATGGTCGACGAGGCCGATACCTTCTCGCCGATGGTCACGCGCGGGCGCGCATCGAGCGGCAGGTAGACGTCCACGCGCGAGCCGAAGCGGATAAAGCCGTAGCGCTGGCCGCGCGAGAGGTTGTCGCCCACCTTGGTGTAGCACAGGATGCGGCGGGCCACCAGGCCGGCCACCTGCACCAGCGTCACCAGCTGGCCGTCCGCAGCACGCCGGATCAGCACGGCGTTGCGCTCGTTCTCGACCGAGGCCTTGTCCAGGTCGGCGTTGACAAACTTGCCGGGGAAATATTCGACCTTCTCGACCGCGCCATCGACCGAGACACGGTTCGAGTGCACGTTGAAGACGTTCATGAAGACGCTGATCTTCAGCGCCTCGCGGCCGGCGTACGGATCCTGGGTCTTCTCGACCACGACGATGCGGCCGTCTGCGGGGGCCAGCACCGCGTTGGGCTGCGACGGGATCGGGCGCGGCGGATCGCGGAAGAACTGGAGCACGAATACCGTGATGATCCACAACGGCAACGCCCACCAGAAGCCCGCGCTGGCGTGCACCAGCAGCGAGATGACAAAGGCGCCGGCCAGGAATGGCCAGCCTTCACGGGCGATCAGCGGATGAGGATAGTTCATGCAGTACAGGTGTCGGTGGATACAAGACCATGGCAAGGCAGCGCGGCGGCGGCGATAGCCACCATCGGGCGGCGCCCCGTGGTCGCGGAGCAGGATAATGCACGCCTTGCCCAAAGTCTGACAAGCATAACAAAAAGCCGTTCAGGTCCCGCGCCTCCCCTCTGATGATAGAAGGGCGTGGCACGGAACGCTGAACGGCCTCGGCCCGCCGCCGTGCGGCGCGGGCCATCAGACAGCGATGCAGCTTAGTTCTTCGACTGGTCGACCATCTTGTTCTTGGCGATCCACGGCATCATTGCGCGCAGCTTGGCACCCACTTCCTCGATCTGGTGCTCGGCCGTGAGGCGGCGGCGCGAGATCAGCGTCGGGGCGCCGGCCTTGTTTTCCAGCAGGAAGCTCTTGGCGTATTCGCCAGTCTGGATGTCGGTCAGGCACTGCTTCATCGCCTTCTTGGTCTCTTCGGTCACCACGCGCGGGCCGGTGACGTACTCACCATATTCCGCGTTATTGGAGATCGAGTAGTTCATGTTGGCGATGCCGCCTTCGTAGATCAGGTCGACGATCAGCTTCAGTTCGTGCAGGCACTCGAAGTAGGCCATTTCCGGCGCGTAGCCGGCTTCCACCAGGGTTTCGAAGCCAGCCTTGATCAGCTCGACGGTACCGCCGCACAGCACGGCCTGCTCGCCGAACAGGTCGGTTTCGGTTTCTTCGCGGAAGTTGGTCTCGATGATGCCGGCACGGCCGCCGCCGTTGGCAGTGGCGTACGACAGCGCGATGTCACGGGCAGCGCCGGACTTGTTCTGGTGCACGGCGATCAGGTGCGGCACGCCGCCGCCTTGTGCGTACGTGGCGCGCACGGTGTGGCCCGGGGCCTTCGGCGCGATCATGATCACGTCCAGGTCGGCGCGCGGGATCACGGCACCGTAGTGCACGTTGAAGCCGTGGGCAAAGGCCAGCGCTGCGCCTTCCTTGATGTTGGCGTGCACTTCGTTGTTGTACACGTCGGCGATCTGCTCGTCCGGCAGCAGGATCATGACCACGTCCGCACCCTTGACGGCCTCGGCCACTTCCTTCACTTGCAGGCCGGCGTTGACGGCCTTGTTCCACGACGCGCCGCTCTTGCGCAGGCCGACCGTCACATTGACGCCCGAATCCTTCAGGTTCAGCGCGTGGGCATGGCCCTGCGAGCCATAGCCGATGATGGTGACGTTCTTGCCCTTGATCAGGGAGAGGTCGGCGTCCTTGTCGTAAAACACTTTCATGATGATTCCTTCAATCTCTGTCTTTTGTATGAGGGGGGCGGCATCCTCGGACGCATCGTGTGCGCCCGGATCGCGCCGCCCCGGGGATACTGCGTGAAGCCGTGCGGGTGAACCGGGGCCCGGTCAGACCTTCAGGATGCGCTCGCCGCGGCCGATGCCCGAGCCGCCGGTACGGACGGTCTCCAGGATGGCGGTGCGGTCGATGGCGTCCAGGAACGCATCGAGCTTGACGCCATTGCCGGTCAGCTCGATGGTGTAGGTCTTCTCGGTAACATCGATGATGCGGCCGCGGAAGATGTCGGCGGTGCGCTTCATTTCCTCGCGCTCCTTGCCCACCGCGCGCACCTTGACGAGCATCAGCTCGCGTTCGATGTGCGCGCCTTCGGTCAGGTCGACCACCTTGACCACTTCCACCAGGCGGTTCAGGTGCTTGGTGATCTGTTCGATCACGTCATCCGAGCCGGAGGTGACAATGGTCATGCGCGACAGCGAGGCATCCTCGGTGGGTGCCACGGTCAGCGTCTCGATGTTATAGCCGCGGGCCGAGAACAGGCCCACCACGCGCGACAGCGCGCCCGGTTCGTTTTCCAGCAGGACCGAAATGATGTGTCGCATTACAGGTCCTCCGCGCCGAGCAGCATTTCCGAAATGCCCTTGCCCGCCTGGACCATCGGCCAGACGTTTTCGGTGGGATCGGTCTGGAAGTCCAGGAACACGGTACGGTCCTTCAGGCGGAACGCTTCGCGCAGCGCCGGCTCGACGTCGGCCGTCTTCTCGACGCGCATGCCGATGTGCCCGTAGGCCTCGGCCAGCTTGACGAAATCGGGCAGCGCGTCCATGTAGGAGTGCGAGTAGCGGTTGTCGTACTCGATCTCCTGCCACTGGCGCACCATGCCCAGGTAGCCATTGTTCAGCGAGCAGATCTTCACCGGGGTGTCGTACTGCAGGCAGGTCGACAGTTCCTGGATGCACATCTGGATCGAGCCTTCACCGGTGATGGTGACGACTTCCTTCTCCGGGAACGCCTTCTTGATGCCCATTGCGTACGGCAGGCCCACGCCCATCGTGCCCAGGCCGCCGGAGTTGATCCAGCGGCGCGGCTCGTCGAACTTGTAGAACTGCGCGGCCCACATCTGGTGCTGGCCGACATCGGAGCAGATGAAGGCATCGCCGTGAGTCAGTTCCCAGATCTTTTCCACCACGTACTGCGGCTTGATGATCTCGGAGCTGCGGTCGTACTTCAGGCAGTCCACCGAGCGCCATTGCTCGATCTGCTCCCACCATTTGGCAAGCGCCTCGCGCTTGGGCTTGACGTCGCTGGCCTTGATCTGGGCGATCAGTTCCTGCAGCACGTCCTTGACGTTGCCGACGATGGGGATGTCGACCTTGACGCGCTTCGAGATCGACGACGGGTCGATATCGATATGGATGATCTTGCGCGCCTGCGAGGTGAAGTGCGCCGGGTTGCCGATCACGCGGTCGTCGAAACGGGCACCGATGGCGATCAGCACGTCGCAGTTCTGCATGGCCATATTGGCTTCATACGTGCCGTGCATGCCAAGCATGCCGACGAACTGCTTGCTGGTGCCGGGGAACGCGCCCAGGCCCATCAGCGTGTTGGTCACCGGGTGGCCGGTCAGCGCCGCCAGCTGGCGCAGCTCATCGCTGGCATTGGCCAGCACCACGCCGCCGCCGCTGTAGATGTACGGACGCTCGGCGCCCTGCAGCAGCGCCACGGCCTTGCGGATCTGGCCCGAGTGACCCTTGTTCACCGGGTTGTACGAGCGCATGTCGATCGACTTGGGGTACTCGTACTTGCAGGCATTGCGCGAGACATCCTTGGGGATGTCCACCACCACCGGGCCCGGACGGCCGGTCGAGGCAATGAAGAACGCCTTCTTGATGGTCGCGGCGAGGTCGCGCACGTCCTTCACCAGGAAGTTGTGCTTGACGATCGGGCGGGTAATGCCGACGGTGTCGCACTCCTGGAAGGCGTCCTGGCCAATGGCGTGGGTCGGCACGTTGCCGGTGATCACCACCATCGGGATCGAGTCAAGGTACGCGGTGGCAATGCCGGTGACGGCATTGGTCACGCCGGGACCGGAGGTCACCAGCGCCACGCCCACCTTGCCGGTTGCCCGTGCATAGCCGTCTGCGGCATGGACCGCGGCCTGCTCGTGGCGCACCAGGATGTGCTCGAACTTGGTTTGCTTGTGGAGCTCGTCGTAGATATACAGCACTGCGCCGCCGGGGTAGCCCCAGACGTACTCGACGCCTTCTTCGGCAAGTGCGTGAACGAGAATCTCCGCCCCGATCATTTCGGGTGCGGCAGATGAATTGCTGTCTGCGTGGGAGAATTCCGCGCTGGGCATGTTCATTTCAGTCCTTTGCAATTTTCGGCAAAAAATTGTTTGGATGCTCTCTGCCGGGCTTGTGGCACGGGTTCAAGCGTTGCGCGTCTGCATGGAAGACCGCCTCATAAGCGGCCGGATGAGACAACCACTGATGTCGTGTGAACCGGCGATGATACTGCAATGCACCAGCGCGGTCTACGGTTGTTTTTGGCCTGCGCGTAAGGGATTTTCCGGAGTTGCGGCGGGTCTTTTGCGCGCCTCAATGTATTTGCTGCAATACAAGGTGGTACAGGGGGTCGTTTTTTTGCTAGCATCGCAGCACATTGAATGCGCCACGGGCCGTACGCAGCACATTCACCAGAACCGGGCATTTGTCCCGCAGCAACGAGCCGCAACCGCCTGAATGGCCACCGACCAGGAACTGTCCGATTTTCTTACCAGCGTCGAGCGCCGCGCCTTCAAGCAGGCCGTATTTGCGGTCCGCGACGACGAGGCCGCGCTGGATATTGTCCAGGACGCCATGATCAAGCTGGCCGAGAAGTACGGCGACAAAGGCGCCGCCGAGCTGGCGCCGCTGTTCCAGCGCATCCTGCAGAACACTATCCACGACTGGTTCCGCCGCCAGAAGGTGCGCAACACCTGGGTCTCGCTGTTTTCCAGCCTGCGCACCGACCGCGACGGCGACGACAATGACCTGCTGGAGACGCTGGAGGCACAGGCCGGCTCTGAATCGGCCGAAAGCAGCGCCGACAAGGTCGAGCGCGCCCAGGTCATGCATATCATCGAGCAGGAAATCCAGCGCCTGCCGACGCGTCAACGCGAGGCGTTCCTGATGCGTTACTGGGAAGATATGGACGTCGCCGAAACCGCCGCCGTAATGGGCTGCTCCGAAGGCAGCGTCAAGACGCACTGTTCCCGTGCCACGCATACCCTTGCGCAGGCCCTGCGCGCACGGGGGGTCCGACTATGAGCAGAAACGACAAAGAAATCCACGAACGCCGGTTTGCCCATGAGATTCGGGCGGCACTTGATGCCGGCACCGACGACCTGCCGACCGACATCACCGAACGGCTCGCCGCTGCGCGCCGGATGGCGGTCGCCCGCAAGAAGGCCGAGGCACCCGTGCTGGTCCCGCAGCTGGCCATGCCTGGCATGCACGCCCCGCTGTTCGATGAAGACAGCTCGCCGCTGCACCGTGCCGGCGCCTGGCTGCGCCGCCTTAGCCTGATCTGGACGCTGGTGGCGCTGGCCGCCGGCCTGATGGGCATCTATCACTGGCAGGAGCAGAAGCGCATCGAGGAACTGGCCGATATCGACGCCGCCATGCTGCTCGACGACCTGCCGCCCACGGCCTACGCCGACGAGGGCTTCCACGTATTCCTGAAGCGCGGGCAATAGCATGGCGCGCGCAATGTTCCACCCCGACGCCTTGCGCCGCCGGCTGGCCGCGCTGCTGGCCGGCGCCGGCGCAGCCGCCTGCTGGGGCCTGCTGCCGCCCGCGGCGCATGCGCAGGGGGCTTCCGCGGTGACAGCGCCTGCCGCCGCGCAGGCAACCAATGCCCGGCCAGCCTGGGCCGACCTGAGCCCGGTCAACCAGCGCATCCTGGCCCCGCTGCAGCCGCTGTGGGACAGCCTGCCGGAGCTGAACCGCCACAAATGGCTGCGCATCGCCGAGCGCTACCCGAAGTTCTCCCCGGCCGAGCAGGCCCGGCTGCAGGCGCGCATGTCGGAATGGGTCAAGATGACCCCGCAACAACGCCGGCTGGCGCGCGAGAACTACCAGATCACCCGCTCGCTGCCGGCCGAGAAAAAGGCCGAGGCCTGGGACAAGTACCAGCAGCTGCCTGAAGAGCAGAAAAAGAAGCTGGCCGCCACCGATCACGTGCCGCGCCGGCCTGGCGCTGTCAGTGCGCTGCCCAGCGGCAAGCGCCTGCCCAGCGACACCAGCCGCCAGCTCCACCGCGAGCCGAAAACGGCCAGCGCCGCAGCGGGCCACAGTGGCCACACTGCCGGCAAGCCCGCCAGCGAAGCCCAGGCGCAACCTGCCTCCGCGCCCGCTGCCGTGACCGCCGCCCCGGCCCCGGCCGCCTCGGCGCCTGCGGCGCTCGGCGTGCCCGCCTCCGCAGCCGAGGTCGCCACCGAAGCGGCAGCCGCGGCTTCTGACCCCACCATGCGCCAGTAATCCCCAAGTCATTTGGCATAATGGCCGTCTCACGCCGGCCAGCGAAGCAAGGCCGGCCCCGACTGACCAGCGCCAGCACCACCATGCCCCCGTGCGCCAGCCCAGCTTTCTTCGCCTTCCATGCCCGCTGCCACCCTCGATCCCAAGCACGCCGCAGCCGCCCGCCCCGCCGCCCCGCCCTTGCGCCGCCGCATCGCCTGCATGCTCTATGAAGGCGTGCTGCTGTTCGGCGTGCTGAGCGCCTCGACCGCGGCCTACCTGCTGGTGCGGCCGCTGCTGCAGAAGCTTGGCGTGGACGGGCCGCTCGTGATCCAGGTGTGGAGCTTCCTGGTGATGGGCCTGTATTTCACCTGGTTCTGGCAACGCAACGGCCAGACCCTGGCCATGCAGACCTGGCGCATGCGCGTCGAAAACGCTGCCGGCGTGCCGCCGCGCTGGCCACAGGCGGCGCTGCGCTACGTGCTGGCATGGCTGTGGCTGCCGCCATCGGCGGCGGTCGGCCATCTGCTGGGGCTGGTCAAGGGGCCGTTCGTAGGGGTGCTGTGCGCCGGCCTGCTGGTCTGGGTCCTGCTGGCGTGGCTGGATCCGCGCCGCCAGTTCCTGCACGACCGCCTGGCCGGCACGCGGCTGACCGACCTGCGCCCGCCCAAGCCATGAGCCTGTCGGCTGCCGGCATCCGCCGCCTTGCGGTGACCTTGCAGGCAGCCGCCGCGCTGGGCATCGCCGCCGGGCTGGTGCGGCTGGGCGGCTGGCCATGGCCCGGCGCGGTCGCCGCCGGCGTGGCGGCCATCCTCGGCAGCTTCGCCTGCGGCATTGCCTTCGCTTTCGCCCTGAGCGGGCGCGGCCTGTGGGTCGGGCGCGGCAATCACCCGCCCGCACCACCGGTTGAACTCGCCGCCACGCGCCGGCCGCTGCGCCTGCCTGAGGCGTTGCGCTGCTTTGCGGCCGAGTGCGTGGCCGTGCTGCGCATGTTCGACTGGCTGCAGCCATTCCGCGCGCACGCACCCTTTGCCGCACCGCTTGACGCCCTGCCTGGCCGCGACGCCCCGCCGGTGCTGCTGGTGCATGGCTACGCCTGCGGGCAGGCCATCTGGCTCGACATGCAGCCGGCGCTGGCCGCCGCCGGCTACCGCTGCGAAGGGATCGAGCTCAAGCCGGTGTTCGGCGATATCGACGACTACGCACGCGCGCTGCTGGCCGCCATGCGGCGCATCACAGCCGAAGCCGGGCGCCCGCCGCTGCTGGTCTGCCACAGCATGGGCGGCCTGGCCGCGCGCGCCGCGCTGCAGCTGGCGGGCGACGAAGACGTCTGCGCCGGCGTGGTGACGCTGGGCAGCCCCCACCACGGCAGCGCGCTGGCGCGCTTTGGCGGCGGCCCCAATGCGCGCCAGATGCGTTGCGGCAGCGCCTGGCTGCGCGCGCTCGCCGCCGCGGAAACCCCGCGCCGCCGCGCGCGCATGATCTCGATCTTCAGCTGGCATGACTCGATCGCCGGGCCGCCCTGCACCGGCTGGCTCGACGGCGCCGGGCATATCCCGCTGGCCGGCATTGGCCACGTCACGCTGCTGCGCCATCCCGCGGCCGTGCGTGCTGTACTCGACGCCCTCGCAGAGCTGTCCGCCCGCGGGCACTGACACTAGCCCGGGCTGTTCCACTTCCGCCACGATTCATATGTCAGTCATGTTTCCGTCACGGCACCGTCATCGCAGGCTGGCTGAATGCAGCCATCGCCGCAACCGGGACTGCCATGGTGCAAGCAATCCGATCTGCCCGCGGGTATCTGTCGAAGACCGCGCAACTGACGCAATGGCTGCGCCGCAGCCCTGAGAGCGACAGCGCCGCGCCGCTGACCGCCTTCATGGCGCCGGCCCTCGATGCCGCCGCGCTGGCGCCCCAGCGCGAACAGCAGCAGACCTACCCGCCCGAGCCGCACCCGATCCAGCGCTACCGCGCCATCTGGCTGTCGGACATCCACCTGGGCACGCCCGGATGCCAGGCCAACTACCTGCTGGACTTCCTCAAGCACAACGAGTCCGAGCAGCTCTACCTGGTCGGCGACATCATCGACGGCTGGCAGCTGCGCCGCGGCTGGTACTGGCCGCAAAGCCACAACGACGTGGTGCAGAAGCTGCTGCGCAAGGCGCGCAAGGGCACTGAAGTGATCTACGTGCCCGGCAACCACGACGAGGCCGCGCGCCAGTTCGACGGCATGGCCTTCGGCGACATCACCGTGCGCGAAGAAGCGGTGCACGTCACCGCCACCGGGCGCCGGCTGTGGGTGGTGCACGGCGACCTGTTCGACGGCGTGGTGCAGCACGCGCGCTGGCTGGCCTACCTGGGCGATTCGCTGTACACGGTGATCCTGGCGTTGAACCGCCACTTCAACCGGCTGCGCGCGCGCCTGGGCTTCCCGTACTGGTCGCTGTCGCAGTTCCTCAAGCACCAGGTCAAGAACGCGGTCAACTACATCGGCGCCTTCGAGAGCGCGATGGTCGATGAAGCGCGCCGCCGCGGCTGCGACGGCGTGGTCTGCGGCCATATCCACAAGGCCGAGATCCGCGAGGTCAACGGCCAGCTCTACTGCAACGACGGCGACTGGGTCGAAAGCCTGTCGGCGCTCGTCGAGACCATCGAAGGCGAGCTGAAGATCGTCTACTGGACCACGCTGCTGGACGCGCCGGCCCCGGCCACGCGCCGCCGTCGCCGCGCCGCTGTGGCGGGCTGATTCCGGCCTGCCACCCTTTGCCCCATCCGCATTGCCCTTCCACCGCGCCCGAGGAGGCTGCATGAAGATCCTGATCGTCACCGATGCTTGGGAACCGCAGGTCAACGGCGTGGTGCGCACGCTCAAGTCCACCCGTCGCGAACTGGAGGCCATGGGCCACACGGTCGACATGATCACGCCGCTGGAATTCCGCACCGTGCCGTGCCCGACCTACCCCGAGATCCGCCTGTCGCTGTTGCCGGCGGCGCGCGTGCAGCGCCGCATCGAAGCCTTCGCTCCGGACGCCCTGCATATCGCCACCGAAGGGCCGCTGGGCCTGGCCGCGCGGCGCCACGCGATCCGCCGCCGGCTGCCCTTCACCACGGCCTACCACACGCGCTTTCCGGAATACGTGCAGGCACGCTTCGGCATCCCGCTGGCATGGACGTACCGCTTCCTGCGCTGGTTCCACGGCCCGGCCCGGGCGGTGATGGCGCCCACCCCGGTGGTGCTGGACGACCTGCGGCACTATGGCATCACCAACGCCGTGCTGTGGACGCGCGGCGTGGACCTAGACGTGTTCACGCTGCAGCGTCCCAATGTGCTCAACACCGCCCACCCGATCTTCCTCTACGTGGGCCGCGTGGCGGTGGAAAAGAACGTCGAGGCCTTCCTGGCGCTGGACCTGCCCGGCTCCAAGTGGGTGGTCGGCGACGGCCCGGCGCTGTCGGGGCTGCGCGCGCGCTATCCGGGCGCCAACTACCTGGGCGTGCTGAGCCAGCCCGAACTGGCCCGGGTGTATGCTTCGGCTGATGTGTTCGTGTTCCCGAGCCGCACCGACACCTTCGGGCTGGTGCTGCTGGAAGCGCTGGCCAGCGGGCTGCCCGTGGCCGCCTATCCGGTCACCGGCCCGATCGATGTGCTGGGCGACAGCCCCGCCGGCGTGATGCACGAAGACCTGCGCGAAGCCTGCCTGGAAGCGCTGCGCATCGACCGCGCCACGGCCCGTGCCCACGCCGAGCGGTTCTCCTGGCGCGCCGCCTCCGAGCAGTTCCTGGCCCATCTTCGGCCGTTCGCTCCCGGCAATCCAGGCCGGGACAGCGCAGCGGCCCAATCCGCCCCGCAAAACCATGTCCAAACCCCATCCGGAACTGCCGTCCGACCCGCCTCTGCAGAGGCCGCCGCAGGCAGTCCAGAGCGCTGAGTATTCGATCGAGCAGAATCCCCACAAGGGCAATCGCGGCCTGACGCGCGCCTGGCATGCGGCCATCAATTCGCTGTCGGGCCTGCGCTATGCGGTGCTCGAGGAAAGCGCATTCCGCCAGGAGCTGACGCTGGTGGCAATCCTGGCGCCGTGGGCGTTCCTGCTGCCGGTGGGGGTGGTCGAGCGCATCCTGCTGCTGGCCACGCTGCTGGTGGTGCTGATCGTGGAACTGCTCAACTCCAGCGTCGAGGCGGCGATCGACCGCATTTCGCTGGAGCGGCACAGCCTGTCCAAGCGCGCCAAGGATTTCGGCAGCGCCGCGGTGATGCTGGCGCTGGTGCTGTGCGGCGGCACCTGGGCCGCCATCGCCGGGCCGCACGTGGTGCACTGGGTGCGGACGCTGGCGGGCTGATCCGTCACTCGCCGGGGATGCCGGACGGGGTGGCCGGGCCGATTGCTTATAATCGCTACCCTGCCCCCCCGACTTACCGATCGCACCGATCGCCCGGACGCCCATGGAACCGAAACCGCAAACCGGCCCCCGCCGCACCAGGGACCGCATCCTCGACGTCTCGCTGCGCCTGTTCAACGAAGTCGGCGAACCCAACGTCACCACCACGACGATTGCGGAAGCCATGGAGATCAGCCCCGGCAATCTCTACTACCACTTCCGCAACAAGGACGACATCATCAACTCCATCTTCGTGCGCTTCGAGCAGGAGATGGAGCGGCGCCTGAAGATGCCGGACGACCACAAGGCCACGCTGGACGAAAGCTGGGGCTACCTGCAGTACATGTCCGAGTTCCTGTGGAACTACCGCTTCCTGTACCGCGACATCAACGACCTGCTGGCGCGCAACCGGATGCTGGAGACCAACTTCAAGCGCATCGTCGAGCAGAAGAAGCGCTTTGCGCACGAGATCTGCCGGCAGTTCATCGAAGACGGCGAGATGGAAGCCACGCCCGATCAGGTCGAGGCCATCTGCACCAACATGGTGGTGATCGCCACCTACTGGCTGTCGTTCCAGTTCGTGCAGCATCCGCGCCAGTACAACGACCCCGAGCAGATCCGCGGTTACCTGCACGGATCGAGCTACCACATCTTCTCGATCCTGGCGCCCTACCTGCGCGGCCGGGCCCGGGATGCATTCGACCAGCTGGCGCGCGACTACGCGGCAGCCAAGGCCGCAGCCGACGCGGCAAAGGAAGCAAAGTGAAATCTGTCTGCGTGTATTGCGGGTCCAGCCCCGGCAACCGTCCTGAATACGCCGAAGGCGCGCGCCTGCTCGGCCGCACCCTGGCCGAAAGCGGCCTGGCGCTGGTGTACGGCGGCGGCAAGGTGGGCCTGATGGGCATCGTCGCCGACGCCGTGATGGAACACGGCGGCAGCGCCATCGGCATCATCCCCGACGCGCTGATGCAGAAGGAAGTCGGCCACCGCGGCCTGACCGAGCTGCACGTGGTGAGCAACATGCACGAGCGCAAGCAGATGATGGCCGACCGTGCCGATGCCTTTATCGCCATGCCGGGCGGCGTGGGCACCTTCGAAGAGCTGTTCGAGACTTTCACCTGGCTGCAGCTGGGCTACCACGACAAGCCGGTGGGCCTGCTGAATGTCGCCGGGTTCTACGACGGCCTGCTGGGTTTCCTTGCGCACGCGGTGCAGGAAGGCTTCATGAAGCAGGTGCATGCCGACCTGCTGCATGTGGCAGACACGCCCGCCGGCCTGCTCGGCCAGTTGGCGGCCGCGCCGCGCGTGCGCGTCGACAAGTGGCAAGAGGCGCGCGACAAGACCTGAGCGCGCCCCTGCTGCCGGCCTGGTTCAGAACGACGAGCCCGGCTGCCGCAGGAACGCCAGTTCCTGCTCAGTGCTCTGCCTGCCCAGCACCGCATTGCGGTGCGGGAAGCGGCCAAAGCGCGCGATGATCGCGCGGTGCTTCCCGGCCCACTCCACCACATCCACCACCCCGCCGCTGGCCTCGCGCAGCTGCGTCATCAGGCGCACCGCCTCATCCTGGTCCTCCAGCGCCTCGGAATGCTCGAACGGCATGTAGCAGAACATGCGGTGGTAGTCCGTCGGCAGCTTGCGGTCCATGCCGGTGGCGACGATGCGCCTGGCCAGTGCCAGCGCCAGCGCATCGCTGCCAAAGCTGCACGGATCGTTGCGGAACATGTTGCGCGGGAACTGGTCCAGCAGCACCACGCGCGCGCAGGCGCCTTCGGGCGTGACCGACCAGTCGTCCGGGGCCCCGTCGCAGGCGACCTGCCAGTCGGACAGGAAGTTCGTGCGGATCTGCGCATCGAAGGTGTCCGACTTGGTGAACCATTGCGGGCGCTCGGTATTCCAGGCGGCGGAACCGGGCTGTCCGAACCAGAAATCGAGCAAGCGCAGGGCGTCTTCAGGCAGTTGGTCTGTCATGGGCTGGAAAACCTTTCGGTGGAAGGAAAGGAGCAGCGGCGCCTCAGCGCGCCACGTTGCGCATCCAGTCGGCGGTCTGGAAGAAGGCCTGCATCAGGCGCAGCTGCAGGTCTTCGGACAGGCCGATATCCTGCATCGCCAGCGCCATGCAGCGCATCCACTGGTCGCGCTCGCTCACGCCGATCTCGAACGGCATATGGCGCGCGCGCAGGCGCGGATGGCCGAAGCGCTCGATAAAGTGGTTGGGGCCGCCCAGCCAGCCGCACAGGAACCAGAACAGCTTGTCGCGCGAGCCCTCCAGCGAGGGCGGGTGCAGCGCGCGCAGCCCGGCGAACTGGGTCTCCAGGTCCATCAGGTCGTAGAAGCGGTCGACCAGCTCGCGCACGCGCGCTTCGCCGCCCACCAGTTCAAATGCAGTCACCTCGGCCGTGCCGGGCTTGTCGTTGGATTCAGTACTCATCACACACTCAAACAGCGTAGCCACTCAGGCATCACGCAAAGTCGCCAGCGCGGGCTGGCGCAGCACTTCGCGCAGGCCCAGCCAGCCGCCGGCAAAAGCGCACAGCATGCCAGAAACCACGCCCACCGGCACGATCCAGGCATTGAAGCGGTACGGGAAATCGAAGACGAACTGCGACAGGCCCCAGCCCACCGCGATCGCGCCCAGGCTGGCCAGGAATCCGGCCAGGCCGCCCACCACCAGGAACTCGGCGTACTGGGTCTGGCGCACCAGCGCGGCCGAGGCGCCCAGCGCCTTGAGCAGGCCCGCGTCGCGCATGCGCTCGTCACGCGCGCCGGACAGCGCCGCGTACAGCACGGTCACGCCGGCGGCCAGCGTGAACACAAAGAGGAACTCCACCGCCGCGATCACCTGGTCCAGGATGTCCTGGATCTGGCGCAGGATCAGGTCGGTATTGACCACGGTGATGTTGGGGAAGGCCGCGATCAGCCGGTTGCCCAGCGCCGCGCTGGCGGGCGGCAGGTGGAACGACGTGATGTAGGTCTCCGGCAGCCCCTGCATCGCCTGCGGCGGCAGGATCACGAAGAAATTGACGCGCATCGAGCCCCAGTCCAGCTTGCGCAGCGAGGTCACGCGGGCCTGCACCGCCTGGCCGGCCACGTCAAAGCGCAGCGTGTCGCCAAGCCGGATGCCTAGCGTCTTGGCGATGCCCTCTTCCACCGAAGCGCCGGCGTCCGGGCCGTTGGACCAGCGCCCGGCAATCACGCGGTTGCCCTCGGGCAGCGCATCGGTATAGGACAGGTTGAATTCGCGCTCGACCAGGTTGCGCGCGCGCCCGTCCTCGAAGCTGTCGCCGCGGATGGCGCGCTCGCCGATATGGGTCAGGCGCCCGCGCACCATCGGGTAGAGCAGGTCGTTGATGCCGGCGCCGGCCAGCATCTGGCGCAGCGGCTCGCGCTGGTCCGGCTGGATATTGATGATGAAGCGGTTGGGCGCATCAGCCGGCGTGGCTTTGCGCCAGGAATCGACCAGGTCGTTGCGGGTCATGCCGAGCAGCAGCAGCGCCATCAGCCCCACCGCCAGCGCCACGGTCTGCAGCACCGTGACCGCCCGGCGACGTTCCAGCACCGCCAGCGCAAAGCGCCAGCCCATCGCCGCGCGCCCGCGCAGGCGCCCCCGCAGCAGGCGCGACAGCAGCGTCAGCAGCCCCAGCGCCAGCACCGCGAAGGCCACGCCCGCGGCGACAAAGCCGCCCGCCGTGGTCAGCCCCAGCCGCAGGTCGCGCGCCGCCACCAGCAGCAGCGCGACAAAGGCGCCCAGGCCCAGCGCATAGGCCACCCAGGCCGACACCGGCGGCAGCCCGATATCGCGGCGCAGCACCCGCAGCGGCGCCACCCGTGTCAGCGCCAGCAGCGGCGGCAGCGCAAACCCGGCCAGCAGCACCAGCCCGGCCAGCACGCCCACCAGTGCCGGCAGTAACGACGGCTGCGGCAGCGACACCCGCAGCAGCCCGCCCAGCGACAGCAGCAGGCCATAGTGCGCCAGGTACCCGAGCAGCACCCCGACGAGCGCGCCCGCCGCCCCCACCACCAGGAACTCCAGGCCGAAGGTGCGCAGGATCTGCCCGCGCGACAGCCCCAGGCACTTGTAGACCGCGCAGGCATCGGTGTGGCGCTGCATATAGCGGCGCGCCGACATGGCAATGGCCACCGCCGCGATCATCGACGACAGCACCGCCACCAGCGACAGGAAGCGCTCGGCGCGGTCCAGCGTGGCGCGCATCTGCGGCTGGCCCGATTCCAGCGACTCGACCCGGGTATTGCGCAGCTTGCGGCGACCGATCTCGTCCTGCGCCCATTTCTGGAAGGCAGCGCCGGCGGCGTCGGGGCCGGCCACCAGCAGCCGGTAGGTCACGCGGCTGCCCCAGCCGATCAGCCCGGTGCTGTCCAGGTCTGACAGCGGCATCAGCACGCGCGGCGCGAAGTTCATAAAACCGGTGCCGCGATCAAGCTCCTGCGTGATGATGCGGTCGATGCGGAAGCTGCGGCTGCCCAGTTGCAGGGTGTCGCCCACGGCAACCCCCAGTGCGCCCAGCAGCGCCTCGTCGACCCAAACGGTGCCCGGCGCGGGAATGCCTTCGGCGGGCGCATCCGGTGCCCCCGCCGCACTGGCCACCTTGAGCTTGCCCCGCAGCGGGTAGCCGTCGGTCACCGCCTTGAGCGCGGCCAGCTGGCTGGGGGCGTCACCGCCGGACGGCGCCTTGCCATTGGCGGTAGCCATGCTCGGGAAGGTGACGGTCTGCGCCACGGCCAGCCCGGCCGCTTGCGCACGCTGCGCAAAGGCGGCATCGAAGGGCTGGTCAGCCACCAGCAGCACGTCGGACGCGATCATCTGGCGCGCGTCGCGCTCCAGGCCCAGCCGCATGCGGTCGGCCATGAAGCCCACGCTGGTCAGCGCGGCCACGGCCAGCACCAGCGCAAAAAGCAGCAAGTAGAGCTCGCCGGCAATCCAGTCGCGCCGCGCCATGCGCAGCGCCTGGCGCCAGGCGGAGAAGCGGCCGCCGTGCGCGGGGCGCGTGCCCGCGGGGTTGGCGGCCGTGGCCGGGGCTTCGATGGCGGACTCGGGAGGCATCGGTTGGTTTGGTTCCTGGTTTCTGGCGGCGGCGCGCCTCGGGTCAGTCGAAAGCAAAGCAGGAATTGCCGGGAAGCTAGCGGGGTGTGCCAGGCCGCTCAGTCCTGCCGCGCAGGCTCGCATGCAGCCGGCGCACGCCGCGCCACAATTTCGGCAGCAGCCACACCGACACCAGCAGGAAGACCACCAGCAGCACCAGGAACACCACCGGCAGGAAAAACGCCAGCAGCAGGCTGCCGGTCGCGGTCACGTCTTCCGTGAATGAGGCCGTCCAATTGGAGAACGGTTCCGGCGAGACATTGATCAGCGCGCGCGTGCCGGCCTTGACCGCATGCGCGGTGCCGGCCAGCGTGCCGCCGATCAGCCCTGCCGCCACCATCCACTGCGGATCCAGCTGGCCGAAGGCGGCGGCGGCCAGGATCGCGCCCGCGGGAATGCGGATGAAGGTATGGATGCCGTCCCAGACGGTATCGAATGCGGGCACCTTGTCGGCGACGAATTCGGCCACGGCCAGCACGGCGGCCACGCCGATGACCCACCAGGATTCCAGCGGCTGCAGCCCGGGCGGCAGGTCCAGCCAGCCCAGGCGCGCCAGCACGCCGGCGGCCAGCACCGCAAGGTAGAGGCGAAAGCCGCTGGCCCAGGACATGCCCGCGGCCAGCGCGGCGGTTTCCAGCATGGCGCTCCTTGCAAGAGTCTGGCGCAAGCCGATGCAAACCACGGCGCGCCTGGCAGGGAGTGTAATACGGACCGGGCCGCGCAGCCGCGCGCCCGTCGGCGTCATGCCGCCTGGCTCGCCCTCAGTTGTCTTCCTTGCCGTCCGGCCCGAACCACGGCAACGCCTCCTGCGGCATCAGGATGCCGGCCGGCTCGGCCATGGTGTAGCCGGGCAGCGCCTCGATGCGCCGGGCAAAGGCCGGGTCGGCCAGCAGCGCCAGCAGTGCTGCCATCCAGCCGGCGGTCTGGTCGTTCTTGCGCAGCGCCAGGTAGTAGGCCTCGCGCGTCAGCGGCACGAAGGCCAGCCCGTGGGCTTCGGCATTCATGCGCAGCCCGAAGCCCACCTGCGCGCGGCCGCCGTGCACGGCCTCGGCCACCTTCTCGTTGCTGAACTCGGTCTCGTCGTAGCCGGCGATCTGGTCCGGGTACAGGCCCTGCGCGGC
This sequence comes from Cupriavidus sp. GW823-FHT06D04, assembly GCF_058795055.1. NCBI lineage: Bacteria > Pseudomonadati > Pseudomonadota > Betaproteobacteria > Burkholderiales > Burkholderiaceae > Cupriavidus > Cupriavidus sp. GW823-FHT06D04. Next base: position 159,563 of record NZ_JBXAHL010000014.1, read on the forward strand.
CAGCAGCTGGTCGAACAGCATGCGCGTGCCCGAACTGCGCTGCCGGTTGACGAAGCGCGCCTGGGTGCGCGCCAGGTCGCGCAGGTCATGCACCTCGCGCGCCACCTCCGGCGCCAGGATCAGGCCCTGCTCGCGCCAGGCCAGCCGCAGCAGCCGAACCGCGGCCGGCCGCAGCCACTTGCGCAGCGTCACATGCGCGACCGAGCCCGCGGTCTGCACCGGCGAGACATAGAAGCCGGCCAATTCCGACTGCCGCTCCTGCAGGCAGATCAGCCCCTCCACGCTGCCGCAGAACACCGTATCGAGCTGCAGCGGGGTTCTTGCCACGCCCAACGCGGCGGCCAGCACCTCCACCGCGGGGTCATGGCTGCCGGTGAAATGCACCTGCGACTGCGGCTGCTGGGCATCGTCCAGCTCGGCAATGAAATCCGCCATGGCCTTCTGCACCACCGGCTCGATCGATTCGCGCAGCCGCAGTTCGGCGCGCAGCAGGCGTTCGCCAAAGCGCGTCAGCGAGGCGCCGCGGCCGCGCTCCATATCGAGCATGCTGCGCCCGAGCATTTCCTCCCAGGTCCGCATCACGCCCCAGGCGTGCCGGTACGACAGGCCGATCTCGCGCGCCGCGCGGTGCAGCGAGCCGGTCTCGCGCACGGCCTTGAGCAACTGGAAGACCTTCCCGTTGGCGCGCGGATTGTCGTCAGGCGCGATCACGGGAAACAGGTCAAAGCGGAAGGTCATATGTCCTCCGCAGCATATTTACTTGTCGATCTCGGCTGGACCACAATGAATACCCCATTTTTACGTTCTTTTGCCGCATTCTCCATGAGATCCAAAGGCAAAAGCAATTATGTCCAACAGAACATAATACAAAGGAGCCCACTGCATGTCGCCTCGCCTTGCCCAACGTCTGCGCCGCCCTGTGCGCCATCTCGTCGCGATTGCCTGCGTAGGCCTGCTGTCGGCGGCCCATGGCGGGGAACTGAAGCTGGCCACCACCACCAGCACCGAGAACTCGGGCCTGCTGAAGTACCTGCTGCCGCGCTTCGAGCAAAAGGCAGGCGTCAGCGTCAAGGTGATCGCGGTCGGCTCGGGCAAGGCCATGAAGATGGGCGAGATGGGCGACGTCGACGTGCTGCTGGTGCACGCGCGCAAGATGGAAGACGCTTTTGTCGCGGCCGGCTACGGCGTGAACCGCCGCGACGTGATGTACAACGATTTCATTGTGGTTGGCCCGGCCACCGACCCGGCAGGCCTCAGGAGCACTCAGGGCGGCAAGGACGTGCTGGCGGGGTTCCGCAAGCTTGCCGGCAGCGGCAGCAAGTTCATCTCGCGCGGCGACAACTCCGGCACCGACGTTATGGAGAAGGACTACTGGAAGCAGCTCGGCATCGAGCCCAAGGGCCAGCCGTGGTACGTCAACGCCGGCCTGGGCATGGGCGAGGTGCTGACCATGGCCGCGCAGATGCCGGCCTATACGTTGTCGGACCGCGCCACCTATGGCGCCTATCGCGCCAAGACCGGCCTGGCCATCGCCATCGAAGGCGATCCGAAGATGTTCAACCCGTACGGGATCATCGCGGTCAATCCCGCCAGGCATGCGGGCATCAACCATACGGATGCGATGAAGCTGGTGGAGTGGATCACGTCAAAGGAAGGGCAGGACGCGATTGCCGGGTACAAGGTGGAAGGCGAGCAGCTGTTCTTCCCAAGCTACAAGGCAAAGTAAGCCCCTCGCCTGCTGCCCCGGCCTGCTCAGCCGGCCTCTGCCTCCAGCCGCGGCAGCTGCGGCAGATCCGCCGCCACCTCGGCGATCATCCGCCGGATCCACATCACATCCGGCGCCGCGTGGCAGCGCTCATGCCACAGCTGGTAGAAGCGCATGCGCGGGAACGACACCGGCGACGGCACCATGCGGATCGGCAGGTACTGCGCGTAGTGCGCGGCAAACTGCCGGCCGGTGGTAAAGACCATATCGGTCTTCATCAGCACATATGGCACCAAACCGAAATACGGCAGCGTGACCTGGATATTGCGCTTATAGCCCTGCTCGGCCAGCGCCTGGTCGATCATGCTGCGCTGCATCGACGCATAGGGCGCCGGGGCCAGGTGCGGCATCTCCAGGTAATGCTTGAGCGTTAGCCCCTTGCGCGCCAGCGGATGCTGCGCGCCCAGCATGCACACCACCTCGTCGTCGAAGAGCGGCGAGATATGCAGGTGCTCCGGCGGCGACAGCCAGTTGCCGACTACGATATCCAGCTGCCCCTGCTCCAGGTCGTCCAGGAAGTCCGACGACGACGTCATCGGATGCACGAACAGCTTGGCGCCCGGCGCCAGCCGGCGCACGCGCTCGACGATATTGGGCAGGAAGAAGGCATCCAGGTAGTCCGGCGCGCCCAGGTGGAAGGTGCGTGTAGTGGTGGCCGGGTCGAACTGCTGCGGCGGGCGCGCGATGCGGTCCATCGCCGCCAAGCTCTGCTCGGCCAGCGCCAGCAGTTCGCGGCCGCGCTCGGTCGGCACCATGCCGTTTTTGCCCCGCACCAAAATGGCATCGCCGGTGATCTCCCGCAGGCGCTTCAGGGTATTGCTGATGGCGGGCTGGGACTGGCCTAAACGCACGGCCGTGCGGGTCACGCTCTGCTCGGTCAGCAGGGTGTGAAGCACCCGCAGCAAATATGTATCGAGATGGTCGCGTCCGTGCATGGCGATGGCGGCCCTCCGGCGGGGGCCGGATGGGTGGCGTGGGGGATGGGAACGGCGCATAGTGTATGACAGGCGCCCCACAAACGGTCAAATCACCTCCTCCAGGGGGGCGCCCGCCGGTGCGGCGGGGCACCAATCGGGGCCGCGCGCTGATGGGGCATATCACCTGGGCCGAATATTGCATGAAAGCCCAGGGTGCTATGTTTCCGCCATCACCAAGAGAGAGAAGACCATGGAGACGCAAACCATCCGCTTTTTCCACCGCGGCCAGGTCACGGAAGTATCCGACGCCCCCATTACCCGCACCGTGCTGCAGTACCTGCGTGAAGACGCGCGCTGCACCGGCACCAAGGAAGGCTGCGCCGAAGGCGACTGCGGCGCCTGCACCGTCGTGGTCGGCGAGCTGCAGGACGGCGGCGATGTCGAATTCAAGGCGGTCAACGCCTGCATCCAGTTTCTGCCCACGCTCGACGGCAAGGCCCTGATCACGGTCGAAGACCTGCGCCAGGCCGACGGCAACCTGCACCCGGTGCAGGAAGCCATGGTCGAGTGCCACGGCTCGCAGTGCGGCTTCTGCACCCCCGGCTTCGTGATGTCGCTGTGGGCCCTGTACCAGCAGCACACCCCGGGCGGCGAAGCGCCCCCGCGCCAGACCATCTGTGACGCGCTGACCGGCAACCTGTGCCGCTGCACCGGCTATCGCCCGATCATCGACGCCGGCGAGCGCATGATGGCCCTGCCCGCCCCCACCGCGGACAAGCTCAACCCGAAGCAGATCGCCGACACCCTGCGCAACCTCAAGCGCGGCGAGACCTTCCGATACCGCGCCCAGGGCCAGGAATTCTTTGCCCCGCGCACCGCGGCCGAGTTCGGCGCGATCAAGGCGGCACAGCCCGATATCCGTATCCTGGCCGGCAGCACCGACGTGGGCCTGTGGGTGACCAAGCAGTTCCGCGAGCTGGGCAACCTGCTCTACGTGGGCCAGGTGGAAGACCTGAACCACATTGAGGAGCGCGACGGCATGGTCGAGATTGGCGCCGCCGTGACGCTGGAAAAGGCCTACGCCGCACTCAACACCGCGCACCCCGAGCTGGAAGAGATGTGGAAGCGCTTTGCCTCGCTGCCGATCCGCAATGCCGGCACGCTGGGCGGCAATATCGCCAACGGTTCGCCGATCGGCGATTCGATGCCGGCGCTGATCGCGCTGGGCACGGAAGTGGTGCTGCAGCACGGCGAAACGCGCCGCACGCTGCCGCTGGAAGACCTGTACCTGGCCTACCAGAAGACCGCGATGCAGCCGGGCGAATTCGTCGCCGCGCTGCGCGTGCCGGTGGCCGGCCCGCAGCACTTCCGCACCTACAAGCTGTCCAAACGCTTTGATGAGGATATTTCCGCCGTGTGTGCTGCATTCGGCATCACCGTGCAGGACGGCATCGTCACACAGGCCCGCATCGCCTTCGGCGGCATGGCCGCCACGCCCAAGCGCGCCGCCGCCACCGAGGCGGCCCTGACCGGCCAGCCGTGGAATGAAGCCACCGCCCGCGCCGGCATGGCCGCGCTGGCGCAGGACTACACGCCGCTGTCCGACATGCGCGCGACCGCGTCGTACCGCAGCCGCGGTGCCGCCAACCTGCTGTACCGCTTCTGGCTGGAGACCCGCGCCGAAGCGCTACCCGCGGCAGCCGTCAACGTCCGCGCCATCGGCGCCGGCGCCACTGAAACCGCCACGGCCTGAGCCAGAGAAATAGGAAAGCATCGGCATGAACAAGCAAACCGAACCCTTCCTGCTCGACGCCACCGCCGAACAGGTCCCGCAGGTCGGCATCTCGCGTCCGCATGAATCCGCCCACCTGCACGTGGCCGGCACCGCCACCTACACGGATGACATCCCCGAGCTGGCCGGCACGCTGCACGCCGCGCTCGGCATGAGCACCCGCGCGCACGCCCGCATCAAGTCGGTCTCGCTCGACAAGGTGCGCGCCGCGCCTGGCGTGGTCGACGTGCTGACGGTGGACGACATCCCGGGCACCAACGACTGCGGCCCGATCATCCACGACGACCCGATCCTGGCACGCGACGTGGTCCAGTTCATCGGCCAGCCGATCTTTATCGTGGTGGCGACCTCGCATGACGCCGCCCGCCGCGCCGCCCGCCTGGGCGAGATCGACTACGAAGACCTGCCCCCGGTGCTGTCGCCGCAAGCGGCGCACGAGGCCGGCAGCTATGTGCTGCCGCCGATGCACCTGACGCGCGGCGAGCCCGCCGCGCGCATTGCCGGCGCGGCCCACCAGGACAGCGGCAAGATCCACCTGGGCGGCCAGGAGCAGTTCTACCTGGAAGGCCAGATCTCGTACGCCGCGCCGCGCGAGAACGACGGCATGCAAGTGTGGTGCTCGACCCAGCACCCGACCGAGATGCAGCACGCGGTGTGCCATATGCTCGGCTGGCAAGCGCACCAGGTGCTGGTCGAATGCCGCCGCATGGGCGGCGGCTTTGGCGGCAAGGAGTCGCAGTCGGCGCTGTTCGCCTGCTGCGCGGCGCTGGCCGCCTGGAAGCTGATGTGCCCGGTCAAGCTCCGCCCGGACCGAGACGACGACATGATGATCACCGGCAAGCGCCATGACTTCGTGTTCGACTACACCGTGGGCCACGACGACGAAGGCCATATCGAGGGCGTGAAGGTCGAAATGGTGTCGCGCGCCGGCTTCTCGGCCGACCTGTCGGGCCCGGTGATGACCCGCGCCATCTGCCACTTCGACAATGCCTACTGGCTGCCGAACGTGCAGATCGACGGCTACTGCGGCAAGACCAACACGCAGAGCAACACCGCCTTCCGCGGCTTCGGCGGCCCGCAGGGCGCGTTCGCGGTCGAGTACATCCTGGACAATGTCGCCCGCACGGTCGGCAAGGATTCGCTGGACGTGCGCCGCGCCAATTTCTACGGCAAGACCGAGAACAACGTCACGCCCTACGGCCAGACCGTTGAAGACAACGTCATCCACGAGCTGATCGACGAACTGGTGGCCAGCAGCGAATACCGCTCCCGCCGCGAAGCCACGCGCGCCTTCAACGCCACCAGCCCGGTACTGAAGAAGGGCATCGCCATCACCCCGGTGAAGTTCGGCATCTCGTTCAACGTGGCCCACTTCAACCAGGCCGGCGCGCTGGTGCACGTCTACAACGACGGCTCGGTGCTGGTGAACCACGGCGGCACCGAGATGGGCCAGGGCCTGAACACCAAGGTGGCGATGGTGGTGGCGCATGAGCTGGGCATCCGCATGGAACGCGTGCGCGTGACCGCGACCGATACCAGCAAGGTGGCCAATACCTCGGCCACCGCAGCTTCCACCGGTGCCGACCTGAACGGCAAGGCCGCGCAGGACGCCGCCCGCCAGATCCGCGAGCGCCTGGCCGTGTTTGCCGCGCGCAAGGCCGGCGTGGAGCCGTCCGAGGTGCGCTTCAACGATGACCTGGTCAGCGCCGGCGAGCTGCGCCTGGCGTTCGGCGAGCTGGCGCGCGAAGCCTACGTGGCGCGCGTGCAGCTGTGGTCCGACGGCTTCTACACCACGCCCAAGCTGCACTGGGACCAGAGCAAGCTGCAAGGCCGCCCGTTCTACTACTTCGCCTACGGTGCCGCGTGCTCCGAGGTGCTGGTCGACACGCTCACCGGCGAATGGAAGCTGCTGCGCGCCGACGCGCTGCACGACGCCGGCCGCTCGCTGAACCCGGCGATCGACATCGGCCAGGTCGAAGGCGCCTTTATCCAGGGAATGGGCTGGCTGACCACCGAGGAACTGTGGTGGAACAAGGACGGCAAGCTGATGACGTACGCCCCGTCCACGTACAAGATCCCGACGGTCAACGACTGCCCGGAGGAATTCAACGTGCGCCTGTTCCAGAACCGCAACGTCGAGGACAGCATCCACCGCTCCAAGGCCGTGGGCGAGCCGCCGCTGCTGCTGCCGTTCTCGGTGTTCTTCGCGATCCGCGACGCCGTGGCTGCCGTTGGCGACTACCGCATCAACCCGCCGCTGAAGGCCCCGGCCACCAGCGAGGCGATCCTGGATGCCGTCGACGCCGTGCGCGAAGCCGCGGCACAGCCAGCCTGAGCTGGCTGAACGATCGCAGGAAGCGCGCGCCTGCTGGCGCCCCCGGACTTTCCCCCCTTGCCCGCATTGACGGGCAAGGGGCCGGTGGAAGAAGCAGGCGCGCGCCACCCTTGCGATGACATGGCGCAGGCGGCACCACAGCATCAAGCAGCAACCAGGCAATACCGACAAGGCCCCCGACATGCAGGACGCACCGCTCAAACCCTTCCGCTTCGCCGACGCCGCCCGCATGGTGCGCGCCGGCGTGCCGGTGGCAATGGTCACCATCGTCGAGGTCAAGGGCTCGGCCCCGCGCGAGGCCGGCATCCGCATGCTGGTCAGCGCCGACGACCTGGTCGGCACCATCGGCGGCGGCCACCTGGAGTGGCGCGGCATGGATATCGGGCGCGAGATGCTGGTGCGCGGTGAACAACGCCGGATCGAGCGCATTCCGCTCGGGCCGGCGCTGGGCCAGTGCTGCGGCGGCGTGGTGCAGCTGGCGTTCGAGGTCCTTGGCAAAGCCGACCTGCACTGGCTTGACGCGGTCCAACGCAACTTCACTGCCGGCAAGGCACTGCAACGGCAGGTGCCGGCCAGCGGCGCGATCACCCATGGCGACAGCCATGCCATGATCCCCGGCGTAACGCTGCACGCCGACGGCAGCTGGACCGATATGCTGGTGCCCGACACCATGCACGTGGTGCTGTTCGGCGCCGGCCATGTCGGTCATGCGCTGGTCAAGGTGCTGGCCACGCTGCCGTGCCGCGTGCACTGGGTCGACGAGCGCGACACGCTCTTCCCCGGCGGGCTGCCCGACAATGTCGAGGCCGAGGCCAGCGACACGCCCGAGGCCGTAGTGGCGCAGGCGCCCGCGGGCAGCTACTTCCTGGTCATGACGCACAGCCACGCGCTGGACCAGACCCTGTGCGAGGAAATCCTCAAGCGCACCGACTTCGCCTACTTCGGGCTGATCGGTTCCAAGACCAAGCGCGCGCGCTTTGAACACCGCATGGCCGAGCACGGCATCGACCCGGCCCGGTTTGCGGAAATGACATGCCCCATGGGGGTTCCCGGGATTACCGACAAGGCTCCGGCTATGATTGCGGTAGCCATCGTCGCCCAGCTGCTCCAGGTCCGCGAACAGCGCCTTGCCGCGCTGCGTCTGGGCCGCCCGGAGGCGGTGCATCCCTGAACCCGTGCCGCCGGCCCCGCCGGCAGGCACAGAAATGCCCAGAAACGAGGCCCCCATGACCATCGATGCCGCGCTCGCGGAACAGATCCGCCGCACTCCCAAGGCCGAACTGCATGTGCATATCGAAGGCACGCTTGAACCGGAACTGATCTTCCGGCTGGCGCAGCGCAACCAGGTGGCGCTGCCCTACCCCAGCGTCGAGGCGCTGCGCGCCGCCTACGCCTTTACCGACCTGCAGTCGTTCCTGGACATCTACTACGCCGGCGCCAGCGTGCTGCTGACCGAGGAAGATTTCTTCGACATGACCATGGACTACGTCAAGCGCGCCGTCGCCGACAACGTCCGCCACGCCGAGATCTTCTTCGATCCGCAGACCCATACCGCGCGCGGCGTTCCCATCGGCGTGGTGATCGACGGCATCGCCGATGCCCTGGCCCAGGCGCGCACCGAATATGACTTCTCCAGCAGCCTGATCCTGTGCTTCCTGCGCCATCTGCCGGAGGAAGACGCCTTCGCCACGCTGGAAGCGGCGCTGCCCTACCGCGACCGCTTTGTCGGCGTGGGCCTGGATTCGTCCGAGCAAGGCAACCCGCCCGAGAAGTTCGCGCGCGTATTCGCCAAGGCGCGCGAGCTGGGCCTGCACCTGGTGGCCCACGCGGGCGAGGAAGGTCCGGCGCAATACGTCACCGACGCCCTCGACATCCTCAAGGTACAGCGCATCGACCACGGCGTGCGCGCCATCGACGATCCGGCGCTGGTGGAACGCCTGGCGCGCGAGCGCGTGGCGCTGACCGTGTGCCCGCTGTCCAACGTCAAGCTCAAGGTCTACCCGGACCTGCGCGACCACCCGCTCAAGCGCATGCTCGATGCCGGCGTGGTGATCACGCTGCATTCGGACGATCCGGCCTACTTCGGCGGCTATATGAACGCCAACTGGGAAGCCACCTTCGACGCGCTGCCGCTGGACGCGGCCGATGCCCACAAGCTTGCCCGCAACAGCTTTGAAGCGGCCTTCCTGCCTGCCATGCAGAAGGCCGAATTCCTGGCGGAAGTCGACCAATTCTGGTCGAGCCCGCCCAAGTCCCCGCCCGCAACGGCCCCAGCGGCCTGAGCGCGGCGCATGCCAATAGCCCGGCCCGCTGCTTGAACCATGCCGTTCCGCGCGGGCCGGCCACAAGAGACAAACCATGACGACCAACCCCAAGACTGACTCCCTCACCCGTGCCATTCGCGGCCGCGTGCTGCATTTCCTGCGCGATCCGCAATTCCATGAGGATGCGTATCAGTATTGGGACGACGGGGTGCTGATCGTCACCAACGGGCGCATCGCCGCCGCAGGCGACTACACGCAGCTGGCTGCGCGCATTCCGGCCGACGCCGAGATCGTCGACCACCGCGGCAAGCTGATCGTGCCCGGCTTTATCGACACCCACGTGCACTACCCGCAGACTGACATGATCGCGTCGCCGTCGCCGGGCCTGCTGCACTGGCTCGACACCTACACCTTCCCCGAAGAGCGCCGCTTTGCCGACCCCGACTACGCGCGCGGCGTGGCCGGCTTCTTCACCGAGGAACTGCTGCGCAACGGCACCACCAGCGCGGTGGTCTGGAGCACGGTGCACAAGGCCTCGGCCGAGGCCCTCTTTGCCGAAAGCGAGGCGCGCAACCTGCGCATGGTCACGGGCAAGGTGATGATGGACCGCAACTGCCCGGAATTCCTGCGCGATACGGCCGAGACCGGCGCCCGGGACTCCGCCGACCTGCTGTCGCGCTGGCATAACAAGGGACGCCTGGCCTACGCCATCACGCCGCGCTTTGCCCCGACCTCGACCGAGGCGCAGCTGGCCGCCTGCGGCGAGCTGGCGCGCGCCTACCCGGACGCCTTTATCCAGACCCACGTGGCCGAGAACCGCGACGAGGTCAAATGGGTCGCCGAGCTGTTCCCGGACGCGCGCAGCTACCTGGACGTGTACGACCGCTACGGCCTGCTGCGCCCGGGCGCGATGTACGGCCACGCCATCTACCTGGACCAGGACGACCGCCGGCGCCTGGCCGACAGCGGTGCCGCGGTGGCGCATTGCCCCACCTCCAACCTGTTCCTGGGCAGCGGCTTCTATGACTTCCACCAGTCCGACGCCAACCGCCTGAATGTGACGCTGGCCACCGACGTCGGCGGCGGCACTTCGTTCTCGATGTTCCGCACCATGAACGCCGCGCACAAGGTGGCGCGCATGGGCGGCTACTACCTGACCGCCCTGCGCATGTTCTACCTGGCCACGCGCGCCGCGGCCAAGGCGCTGGGCTGGGCCGACCGCGTCGGCAGCTTTGGCGTTGGCTGCGAGGCCGACTTTATCGTGCTGGACCCCAAGGCCACGCCGCTGATCGCCCGCCGCAGCAACCGCTCGGAAACGCTGGAAGAGGAGCTGTTCGCCTTTGCCATGCTGGGCGACGACCGCCTCATCGACAGCGTCTATGTGATGGGCGAGGCCGCCCACGTGCCGGCCGCCTGATCCGTCACCTGGCCAGCAGCCGCCCGCCGCCATGCGGCGGGCGCGCTTTTACCGCTTCGCCCCCGCCTCCGGCTTGACGAGCGTCAAGACCGTCTCCGACAAAGCCTTCTAACCTTGCGGTTCCGCCGCGGCCGTTCTGCGTGCCGTGCGCCCATACCCATCCGACCGCAATCAGAAGGTTCTGCATGACCGCATCCCAATCCGCCGCTCACGCCCCTGAGCGCGCCCATGGCCCGCATGACGTGCCCCATGCCGCGCGCAAGGGTGCGCCCAACCACGCCCCGCTTCCGGCGCCGATCGCACCGGACGCCCCGCTGCCCTCGCGCAAGATCATCCGCGGCTGGCTGATCCCGCTGGGCCAGCGCAGTACCCCGCGCGCACTGCTGCTGTTCGCCTTCGACTACCTGCTGTTCGGCGCCGTGCTGGCCGGCGTGGTGCTGGCGCAGCACTGGGCCGCCAAGCTGGCGCTGGGCGTGCTGGCCGGGCTGATCATCGCGCGCCTGTTTATCATCGGCCACGATGCCTGCCACCAGAGCCTGACCCCGCGCCGCGGCCTGAACAAGTGGCTGGGCCGGCTCACCTTCCTGCCCTCGCTGACGCCCTACAGCCTGTGGGAAGTCGGCCACAACGTGGTGCACCACGGCTACACCAACCTGAAGGGCTTCGACTTCGTCTGGGCGCCCTACTCGCTGGAAGAATTCAACGCGCTGCCGCGCTGGCGCCGCGTGATGGAGCGCATCTACCGCACCGGCTTCGGCCCGGGCCTGTACTACCTGGTGGAAATCTGGTGGTGCAAGATGTTCTTCCCGAGCAAGCGCCAGATGGCCACGCGCCGCCCGATCTTCACCGGCGACTGTGTGCTGGTAGCCGCCTTCGGGCTGGCCTGGATCGGCGCGCTGGCTGGCCTGGCACTGGCCACGGACCAGTCCGTCTGGATGCTCATCGGTGCCGGCTTCGTGCTGCCCTTCCTGGTCTGGAACGTCACCGTCGGCTTCGTGCTGTACGTGCACCACACCCATACCAGCGTGGCCTGGTATGACACCAAGGCCATGTGGGCCAAGGCGCAGCCCTTTGTTTCGACCACCGTGCACCTGCGCTTCCGCCACGGCATCGGCGCCGCGCTGCACCACATCATGGAACACACCGCGCACCACGTCGACATGAGCGTGCCGCTGTACCGCCTCAAGCGCGCCCAGGCGCTGCTGGAGCATGCGCTGCCGGGCCGCATCATCATCGAGAACTTCTCCTGGCGCTGGTATTTCGACACCGCGCGCCGCTGCAAGCTCTATGACTTCAAGGCCCTGTGCTGGACCGATTTCCGCGGCCGCCAGACCAGCGACAACGCGCCTGTACCCGCCTGAGGATGCAGGCCATGTGGCGGGGGGGAGGTGGACGCCTGCCCCCCGCTGCCGTTATAATTACCGCTTCCATTGGGGAGTAGCCGCCCTGCTCTTACCGCGCCGCGCAATGCGGATTCCGGGGGACAGGGGCGCACGTCAACAGACTTGACCGCTTGCGGTTATGGCGTGCGCAGCTCCGGACCCGCCCGGCCGTGTACTGATACGGACCCGGCAGCGTCCAGCCTGGCGAGACCGATGACCATACCTTTCTGGCCGGGCCGGGAAAGGTGTGCGTCATTGGCATCTCGCGATGCATTGCGGCCCGGTTACCCCACAAGACCAATATGGAAGCCTTCCTCGTCTCCACAGGCATCGTCGCCCTCGCTGAAATGGGCGACAAGACGCAATTGCTGTCGCTGGTGCTGGCCGCGCGCTACCGCAAGCCCGTTCCCATCATCCTTGGCATCCTGATCGCCACGCTGTTCAACCATGGCTTTGCCGGCGCGCTCGGCGGCTGGATCACGCATGTGCTGGGCGAAAGCCTGCTGCGCTGGATCCTGGGCCTGGGCTTTATCGCGATGGCGGGATGGATGCTGATCCCCGACAAGCTCGACGACGCCGAACAGGCCAAGCCGGTCAAGGGCGCCCTCGGCATCCTCGGCACCACCATCGTGGCGTTCTTCTTTGCCGAGATGGGCGACAAGACCCAGATCGCCACCGTGGCGCTGGCCGCGCGCTTCAGCGATGCGGTGATTGCCGTGGTGGCCGGCACCACCTTCGGCATGATGGTCGCCAATGCGCCGGCGGTCCTGCTTGGCGACAAGTTTGCCAACAAGATGCCGATCGCGCTGGTGCACAAGATCGCGGCAGGGATTTTCCTGGTGCTGGGGGTGTTGGCGTTGCTAAATATCGGCGGATAAGTCGCCGAAAAAAAACGGGGCGCAAGGCCCCGTTCAAACCCTCGCCGGTCCGGTACTGACGGTTGCCAACTGCACAACCCTCCGGACCGTCGATCACCGATGCTCGGATTTCGCGGGCCGGCTGCACGCGCCGGCCCTGATGCTTTTCAGATCAAGCCACCCTTAGTTAGTGGTCTTGGCACCGCCTTCGAACCACTGGCCCAGCAGGGCGCGTTCGTCGTCGGTGATCTGCGTCACGTTGCCCAGCGGCATCGCCTTCTGCTGCACGGCCTGCTGGTAGATCAGCTGGGCGTGGGCCTTGATGTCTTCCGCGGTGTCGAGCTTGATGCCCTTGGCTGCGGTCGGCATCATCTTCGGCTGCGCGGCGTGGCACTGCACGCAGCGCGCGTTCAGCACTTCCTGCACCTTGGCAAAGCTGACGGTGGCAGCGGCGGCGTCACCGCCTTCTGCCTTGGCCACGGCCGGGCGCGGTTGCGGCGCGATCAGCACGGCGACCACGGCCAGCACGGCAACGCCGGCTGCGGGCCAGGCCACGTTGATCTTGCCCTTGTGCTTGAGGATGAAGAACTGGCGGATCAGCACACCGGCCAGCATGATCAGGATCAGCGCGGCCCAGTTGTACTTGTAGCTGTAGGTCATGCTGTAGTGGTTCGACAGCATCGCGAACAGCACCGGCAGCGTGAAGTACGTGTTGTGCACGCTGCGCTGCTTGGCGTTCTTGCCATGGACCGGATCGACCGGCTGGCCTGCGCGCAGCGCGGCGACCACCTTGCGCTGGCCCGGGATGATCCATACCAGCACGTTGGCGCTCATGATGGTGGCGATCATCGCACCGGTCAGCAGGAACGCCGCACGGCCCGAGAACAGGTGGCACGCCACGTAGGCAGCCACGGCCACGTAGATCGCCACCAGCACGCCCACGGTCTTGTCGCTCTTGCCGAACACGCGGCAGATCACGTCATAGACCACCCAGCCCGCGGCCAGGTAGGACAGCGCCAGGCCGACCGCCGCGCCAGGCGACATGTCGTAGACGTTCTTGTCGATCAGGAACGTGCTGGCGTTGAACAGGTACAGCACCACCAGCAGGCCGAAGCCGGTCATCCAGGTGGAATACGACTCCCAGTAGAACCAGTGCAGGTTCTCAGGCAGCGTCTTGGGCGCGGTCAGGTATTTCTGCGGGTTGTAGAAACCGCCGCCGTGCACGGCCCACAGCTCGCCGCCGACACCCTTCTCCTGCAGGTCAGGATCGGTGGGACGGGTCAGGCTGTTGTCGAGCCAGACGAAATAAAACGAGGAGCCGATCCACGCGATCGCCGTGATGACGTGCACCCAGCGCAGCAGCAGATTGGCCCAGTCGAGAATGTAGCCTTCCATGTCTTGTCTCCTGTTTCCCTATGCCACCGCTTCAGCTGCCGCGGTAGGTCGAGTACGACCAGGGCGAAACCAGGAGGGGCACGTGGTAGTGCGCGTTGACATCGGCAATACCGAAGCGCAGGGGCACCACGTCCAGGAAAGCCGGCTCGGGCAGCTGCGTGCCTTGCGCGCGGAAGTAGTCGCCCGCAGCGAATTCCAGCTCATACACGCCAACGGCGAAGTCCGCGCCTTCCAGCAGCGGCTGGTCGCAACGGCCGTCGTGGTTGGTCACGACTGTCTTCAGGGTTTCGCGACGATTGTCGACAATCTTATGAAGAGTAACCGACATGCCCTTGCCGGGCGTGCCGGCAGCGGTGTCGAGTACGTGTGTGGTCAAGCGTCCCATCGTGTTTTTCCTTAGGCGATTGGGTTGTGAGGGGCGCCGCTGCCTTCACTAGCACCATTTGTGGGAATGGTGCCCGCTCGGTACGTCTGGTAACGCATCCCGGCGCTGGGTGGTGCGTGGCGACAATGCGCCTGCACTACCCGGTTGGCAATTCAGGGATTTCCCTGAATTGTCGAAAACCTGAGTCGGTTTTGTTGACAATATTGAAGCAGCAACCAAATAATTGTCAACAATTTTTGGATCACCGCTGCCTGATGTCCAGGATTTGCGGTGCCCCGCCTGACTGCTGGTGCCACGATGTCCAAGAGCCTGAAGCTGATTGCCGCCAACGCCGAAACCAAGGCCGACGCCGAGCCGACCGAAATCCAGGCGGGCAAGCCCGCCAAGCCCGCACGCAAGGGCTCGGTCGAAGAGCGCATGTATCACGAGATCTACGACGCGATCATGGAGCACCGGCTGCCGCCGCGCACCAAGCTGACCGAGCATTCCCTTTGCGAGATCTATGCCACCGCGCGACACACGGTGCGCAAGGTGCTGTCGCACCTGGCCGCCGACGGCATGGTCGATCTCGAACCCAACCGCGGCGCCTTTATCGCCAGCCCCTCCACCGACGAAGCGCACGACATGTTCGAGCTGCGCCAGATGCTGGAACGCGCGGTGCTGGAAAAGCTTGCCGGCATGCCCGACGTCAAGACCGTGATCGCGCCGCTGCGCCAGATGGTGGCCAGCGAGCGCCAGGCCTTCCTCACGCATGACCGGCCCAAATGGATCCGCCTGTCCGCCGAGTTCCATACGGCCCTGGCGGAACTGTCGGGCAACGCGCTGCTCGTCAACATGATGCGCCGGCTGGTGTCGCGCACCACGCTGATGATCGCCAGCGTGGAAGCCCCGGGCAACAACGCCTGCTCGTTCGATGAACACGAAGAGATCCTCGACGCACTCGAACAGGGCAATGCCGCGCTGGCCCAGTCGCGCATGGCGCACCACCTTGGCGCCTGCGCCGACCGCGTGCAGCCGGACGAGCCGGGCAACTTTGATCTTCGCAGCGTGCTAGGCCGCTCCACCTAGCACGGTGTTCCCGCCGCTGCCCCCAAATACAAGGCCAGACCCGGTCGGCAAACAGCACCCGGCTCACCGACGAGAGTGCTGACACGACCGGCAGATAACGGTCCGGAGACCTTCCGGGATCCAGAACCGGGGCCATGGCAGTGGTGTTCCCATCAAACCAAAGGAGAGGAGACGCACCCATGAATTCCGCAAGCACCACGGTCCCGACGGACCTCACCAACGAGCGTTTGCCTTCCGGGCGCCTGCTCGCGCTCGGGTTGCAGCACGTTCTGGTGATGTACGCCGGCACGGTTGCCGTGCCCCTGATCGTGGGTGGCGCGCTCAAGCTGCCCAAGGACCAGCTGGCGTTCCTGATCAACGCCGACCTGTTCGCCGCGGGCCTGGCCACGCTGATCCAGGCCTTTGGTTTCTGGAAGTTCGGCATCCGCCTGCCGGTGATGATGGGCGTGACCTTCGCCTCGGTGGCGCCGATGATCGCCATCGGCACCGATCCCAATGTCGGCCTGCTCGGCATCTATGGCGCGGTGATTGCGTCGGGGATTTTCGGCATCCTGATTGCGCCGATGATGGGGCGCATGCTGGGGCTGTTCCCGCCGGTGGTGACCGGGACGGTGATCACGCTGATCGGCGTGTCGCTGATGCGCGTGGGCATCAACTGGGCGGCCGGCGGCCAGCCCACCACCCGTGCCGTGATCGACGGCGTGGTCAAGGAGGTGCCCAACCTCGCCTACGGTGACCTGGCCAACCTCGGCATTGCCGGCCTGACGCTGCTGATCATCCTGCTGCTGACCAAGTACGGCCGCGGCCTGGTGGCCAACTGCGCAGTGCTGCTGGGCATCATCGCCGGCACGCTGGTGGCGATGGCGATGGGCAAGGTGTCATTCGAAGGCCTGGATGAAGCCAGCTTCATGGCTGTCATCACGCCGCTGCACTTCGGCATCCCGACCTTCGAAGTGACCGCCATCCTGTCGATGTGCATCGTCATGCTGATCACGCTGGTGGAATCCACCGGCATGTTCCTGGCGCTGTCGGACATCACCGGCAAGAAGCTGAGCAACGAGGACCTGACCCGCGGCCTGCGCGCCGACGGCCTGGGCACCGTGATCGGCGGCATCTTCAACACCTTCCCGTACACCTCGTTCTCGCAGAACGTAGGCCTGGTGACAGTGACCGGCGTGCGCTCGCGCTACGTGGCAGCTGCCGGCGGCATCATCCTGATCGCGTTCGGCCTGTTCCCCAAGATGGCCCACGTGGTGGCCTCGGTGCCGCAGTTCGTGCTGGGCGGCGCCGGCATCGTGATGTTCGGCATGGTGGCCGCCACCGGCATCCGCATCCTGGGCTCGTGCGATTTCAACCGCAACCGTTACAACCTGTTCATCGTCGCCATCTCAATCGGCGCCGGCATGATCCCGACGCTGGCACCGACCTTCTTCCAGTACCTGCCGAAGTGGACCGGTCCGTTCACCCACAGCGGCATCGTGCTGGGCACCATCGTGGCCGTGGCGCTGAACCTGTTCTACAACGGCATCCAGTCGCGCGAGGAGGCCATGCGCAACGCCGCCGCCAACTCGCACGGCACCGAGTAACCGAAGCAACGGTATCGAAGTATCCGGCACCGCCGCCGGCACGACTGGCACGTACATTGCGTGATGGTCGGCGCTTGCGGGCGGCGCGGCGGTGCCGGAAGTTTTCCTGAAGCAAGCAAAGACACATGACCAAAGATAACTATCCACGCGATCTCATCGGATACGGTGCCCGGCCGCCGCACGCCCGCTGGCCGGGCGGCGCGCGCGTTGCGGTGCAGTTCGTCCTCAACTACGAAGAAGGCGG
>NZ_JBXAHL010000015.1:0-158316 GCF_058795055.1 Cupriavidus sp. GW823-FHT06D04
TCATGCATGCGGCTAACTCTGCCTCATTCTGAGGGACGTAAGTTGAGGGGAGGGGGCGACCGGCGCTTTCCGACCCCTCTCTGCCATTCGCAATCACGCCGACAGATGGCCGCTTCGGGCCGAACTATGGTCAGCTCGTAGAGCTGCTATCGTCAGCGCGTCCCTTTCCCTCTGATACGCACCCGTCCGAATGGGGGGCATGCAACGCAAGCTGCTGCAAGTTCCCGAGCGAAGAAGCATTGCCCGGGCCTCTGGATGGATCGAGAAGTTCATCGAGCCCTGTTGAGCGACGCCATCTCGGGCCTGAAACGCAGCGGCGGGGCAAGCCGCTCTCTCGGCGTCATCTTGGTGGAACCTCCGCTCTGGCCGGCCATGCCTGTTGTGCGTTGGCGGCGTGCCGCGGCAGGAGGCCGGCGGCCGCAAATGCACCAGCGGTGCGCGCGAGGAATTTCCGACGCGTCGTGCTGATGGCGCCCCCCTTTCAGCATGTTGCGGGAATGACGGGGAGAAGCAGGAACGACGCGTACTTCTCGCCCGTGTGGACGGTGGTCTGACCGGCGAAGCGGTCAGACCTGCGGTCGTCGGGGTGATCGTGCAGCAGCACCGACGAGCCGCGCATCGACTTGCCATAAATCTGCGGATAGGGTCCGGGCAGGTCGTGCTCGAAGTCCGAGCTGCCCACAGTCAGCACCAGCCGGTAGCCCTTCGGGAAGACGAAGCACATGGGCCAGATCTCGACCTGCAGCTCGTAGATCTCGTTCGGTTCGAGAAGTTGGATCTCCCGGTGCGTGTGCACGGGCTGATACGGCCTGGAGGCTTGAGGATCCAGCTTTCGGTGCGACGCTCTAAGCCAGCCTTGCGCGAGGGGTGCATTGGGTTCGACTGCCCCCAAGATCAGGTGCTCCTTGCCGTCCGGAGCGAAAGCCCGCAGCGTCAGGAACAGATCCGCATCGCGGGCCGTCGTGGAGATCCAGAGCGTGGCAGACAGCGGGCCGGTCACCTCGGTTTCGCGCTCGAAGGGTGCAGTGCTGAAGCTTACCTTGCCTGCCATGCCGTCAAACGAGACGCGCGAAGCTGTCACGCTCGGCTCCGATCGCAGGCTCTGTGCGCCGGCGTCCAGATACATGGGCGTCCATGCGGTGCGCGCCAAGGGCCATTCATGCTCGTCGCGCTCCACAAAACGATCCACGTGGCGCACCTGCATCTTGATCGGCGGCTGCCGATCCCAGCCGTTGTCCTCGCCCTTGAGGAAGCGGTCAAAAAACCGCTTCTGGAGCGCCACGCCGTAGTCCGTATAGAACTCCGTCCAATGCTCGAGCCCGTGCAATTCGAGCCACTTATGCTTCGAGCCGGCCCCCAAGTAGCCTTGGACATTGCCGCGGAGGTGCAGGCCATGGCCACCCCAGTTTGCGCAGGAAAGCACCGGTACCTCGATTGCACCCAAGTCCGCACGGCGGCCGTCGAAGTAGCTATCACTGATGAGCTCGGCGCTCAACTGCGTCGCGTTGATGTCCACGCGATTGGCGAGCAGTTCCTCGTCGCTGAGCTCGGCTGGCCCGGAGATAGGCAACCCGGTGTTGGGATTCACATGCCCACGCCGTCCGAGGCCGTGCTGCACGTTTTCCACCTGCTTCGGATACCAGGCCACCATGAACGTGTTGAGGATGCCGCCATGCCGGCAGGCGTCGCGATAGTAGTCGGAGAACCCCTCGAACGGGCAGATCGCGGCCAGATGCGGAGGACGTTTCGCCGCCACCAGCCATTGGGTGGCTCCGTAGTAGGAAACGCCGGCCAGGCCGATCTTCCCGTTGCTCCACGGTTGTTTCGCTGCCCATTCAATGCAATCGTAGAAGTCCTGCGCCTCGCGCGGGGAGAAGCAATCGATGACGCCCGGCGATCGGCCAGCGCCGCGCGAGTCCACGCGAATGCAGATGTAACCCAACGGCACCCATCTCTCCGGATCCGCGGTTTCCCAGTTCGCGTACTTGCTGCTGCTGCCCTTCAGAATTTCCGGGTGCTTAGTAGTGAGCGATTGCCATTGTGCGGGGAATCCCACCTGGAATGGCAGGCCTTTGGCGTATGGCCCGTAGGACATCAACACCGGGTAGCGTCCTTCCTCTTTCGGGCGAAAGACGTCGGCCCGAACCACCAAACCATCGTCCATGGGGATTTCAACGTCCCAATCGATTTGCATGTCTGTCTCCTGATCGGTTTATCTTGTAAGCGGCTAAAGCTTGTGGCGCATGCCCAGCGCAAAGCTGGTGCCACTGCCTTTTCCGGTAACCTTGTCGAACATCGTCACAGCGTATACGTCCGTGCGTTTCGACAGAGCATAGTCATAACCACCGGCAAGTCCGTGACGCCGATAGTCCGCCATGACATCGCTACGTACGCGTGAAGACACTGCAGAGGCCAGGATCTTCCCGCTGCCGACCGGAATCTGGGCACCCACCTGCAGCGCGTCGGTCGTCGTTGATGCACCGCTGGTACTTGTGTGGACATACTCGGTCAGCAGCTTGATGACCTTGAAGTCATAGGACAATCCCCCGACCATCGCTGTCTGCGCCCAGCTTCCCGCAGGAAGTCCGGGACCAAGCCGGGTTCTCTGGATGGCAAAACTCGCCGATAAAGGCCCGCGATCATAGAGCAGCATACCGACAGCATTGTTCTGCGAATTCGTGCCCGGCTGCTCGCCAAGGCTATACAAGCCCCGGAACGAAATTCCCGCGAATTCCGGTGAGTAGTAGCCAATCGCGTTATTCCACGCGGTATCGCCGGCAATGTATCGGCCCTGCTGGGGCGTCCACAGGACGTTCTGGAGCGGCGAAAACTTCGTCGAGCCGGAAAACGCATCGAAGAGCGCGGTCGCCAGAAACGTCGGATTTGCTAGTCGCCCGAGACGCACTTCGCCAAAACCGCCCTCCAGGCCGACGTAGGCATTTCGGGAAAAGAGGCCATCCGTGGGAGCGCGCCCATTGGCACCCGTGTCCATTTGGAAGAATCCCTCGAGGCGGTAGTTCGCCTTAAGACCGGCTCCCAAATCTTCGCTTCCTGTCATGCCCCAGAAGGACGTCTGCAGACCTCCACTTTCCACGCCAGTTGCAGAACGTTGTCCACTGAGATGGGTAACGCCGACATATGCGTCCGCGAGTCCATATAGCTGTGCGTTGGTCGCGTAGGACCCGCAAGGCAGCGCAAAGAGTGCCAGCGCATACAACCTTACTATCGGTTGCGCCCTCCGTGTGCAACCCGGTTCGCTACCAGCCTTACCATAGACGGCAAAGCTTGCTTGTCGTTCCTTGTACAAAATTGATCTCCTCCGTTTTATTTACTTCGATCACCTCAAAAGAACAGCGTGGTCTTGGCGCATGAGCAGCCTCACTGACGGGGGCGGTCGTCCTTTTCTGCGGCATTGCGAATGCCGGTATTCGCCCGAGGGAGCTGAGCGCGAGGCCCCACTCACCACAGCATCGCAGCCCATAATCGGCGGGGAGTGGCGCGCGCGGCAGTAGTGGGTTGGAGACGGTCAGGCGGACGCGGGGGCCGGCAGCACGGTCCCATAGTTGAGGCCGAAGCCGATCCGCGCATAGTCGTCGCGCTCGCACCAGCCACGGAACACGACGGTATCGCCATCCTCAAGGAAGCCGCGTTGTTCGCCGTCGCCGATATCTACCGGTTGCGTCCCGGATACTGTGAGTTCGATCAGCGCACCCGCCTCGCCTGGGGCGGGGCCCGAGATCGTGCCGCTGCCCAGCAGGTCGCCGCTCTGTAGGTTGCAACCGCCCATGGTGTGGTGCGCAATCATCTGGCTCAGCGTCCAGTACTGGTGTCGGAAGCTGGTATGGGTCAGCGTGCGCGGTTGCCGGCCCTGTGTTAGCTGGCGCGCGCTGAGTATCGAGACCTCCAGTTGGATGTCGAAGGCGCCGGCCGCGGCATTGTCCGCCGAGCGAAGGTAGTCGAGCGGTTGCGGGCGCCCTGGGGCGCGCGTCCAGCCTGTACGGTAAGGCAGCAGGGCTTCCAGCGTGACGATCCAGGGCGACAATGTGGTGGCGAAGTTCTTGGCCAGAAAAGGCCCTAACGGTTGCATCTCCCAAGTCTGAATGTCGCGCGCGGACCAATCGTTGAGCAGGCACAGGCCGAATATGTGCTGCTGTGCCTTTGCCAGCGGGATAGGCGTACCACGTGCATTTCCGATGCCAATCACCGCGCCCACTTCCAGTTCGTAGTCCAGACGCTGGCAAGGTCCATACACAGGTGCGCTGCCCGGATCGGCGCGGTACTGCCCCATCGGCCGGTAGACCTGCTGGCCACTGACGCCGATGGAAGACGCCCGGCCGTGATACGCGATCGGCAGCCAATCAAAATTGGGGTTCACCTCCAGCCCGAACTGGCGACAGCAGTTCACGGCGTGGTCGAGCGAAGTATAGAAATCCGTGTAGTCGCCAATGTGTACCGGGACCGCAAACTCGGCCGCCGCCTGCGGCACCAGCGTTTCGCGTACTGGACGCTCATGCACACTGTCTGCCTCCAGCAGCGCAAAGATGCCGTGGCGCAATGCGCGCCAGGCGCTCGGACCCAGGTCCAGCAGTGCATTTAGCGTCGGCGCTGCGGCGGCCTGCGTGGCTTCGGCGGCCAGGTCTTGCAGGCAGCCTCTGCCATGCAAGGCGGCCAGGTCGACGATCTGGTCACCGATCGCAACGCCGCCACGCCAGGGCTCCGCGCGGCCAAGCCGACGGAATATGCAGAGCGGAAGATTCTGCAGCGGAAAATCGCAGCCTGCAGCATTGGCCGAGTCCAGCCAGGTGTGGCGGGAGGCATCATGGGTGTGGTTCAGTTCCATGGTGGTATCAGGCGGCATTCAGGGCATCGTCGAAGATGGCAACGGCGCGGGTCCAGCCGGCCGAGGCCCCGCGAATCTTGTGCGGGAAGCAGGAGATGTAGAAGCCATGCGGCGGCAGCGCCTCCAAGTTGTGCAGCTTCTCCAGGTGGCAATAGCCAATGTTGCGGCCCGCCTTGTGGCCTTCCCAGATCAGCGAGGCGTCCTGTGTCTCGGCATACTTGCGGGCCGTGTGCACGAACGGCGCGTCCCAACTCCACGCGTCGGTACCGGTCAGCCGCACGCCACGTTCAAGCAGGTACATGGTGGCGTCGAACCCCATGCCGCAGCCGGACGAGACGTAGTCAGGCTGGCCGTAGCGCTTGCCCGCACGCGTGTTGACCACCACGATCTCCAGCGGCTTGAGCACGTGCCCGATTCTGTCGAGTTCGGCATCAACGTCGTTAGCGGTCACCACATAGCCGTCGTCCAGACCGGTGAAGTCGAGCTTCACGCCTGGCTGGAAGCACCACTCCAGCGGCACCTCGTCAATGGTGATGGCGCGCTCGCGCTGCCCCAATGACTCGTTCATGGTGCTGTGGAAGTGATAGGGTGCATCCAGGTGGGTGCCATTGTGCGTATTGAGCTGGATGCGCTCGATCGCCCAGCCTTCGCTGTCCGGCAGGTCGGACGGCTTCAGTCCCGGGAAAAAAGACGTGACCTGCTCGGCGGTCGAGCGGTGCGACAGGTATTCGATCCGGGGGCCATAGCCGGGAGGATCGGAGACGACATCGTTTTCCAGGTAGATCGAGAGATCGACGAAGCGGCGGGTCATGGTGGGAGGTCCTCTTTGGAGATGCGTGAAAAGGGGGAAGGCGGGCTCAACTGGCATCGAGGGACGGCGCGGTGCCCGGCGCCTTGCGGGCGCCCACACCGGTATCCTGCTCGGCAATTTCGCGTGGCAGCAGGGCAACCACGATCGCGGATAGCAGGAACAAGCCGCCGCACAGCGCGATACTGGGCGCAAAGCCGAACCCAGTCGCCGCCCAGCCCAGCGCCAGCGGAGCAAAGGCGGAGATGCCACGGCCGACGTTGAAGCAGAATCCGGCGCCGGTTGCGCGGATGTGCGTCGGGAACAGTTCGGCGAAGTAGGAGCCCACGAGGCCGGCGAAGGCCATGAAGAAGGCGAATACCGGGCCGAGGACGAGCAGGGTCGCATGGTCCGTGGCGAAAGCGTAGGCCGGTAGCGTCAGTCCGGAGCCGACCAGCGACGCGATCACGGCACGCTGTTTCCCGATGCGGTCTGCGAGCAGGCCAAAGACGTTGTACCCGAGGAACATGCCGACATTCAGCACGGCCACGAAGCTTGCCATGGTGGTGACATCGAGCCCCCGCTCCTTGACCAGGAAGGTCGGTAGCCAGGTCGAAGCGCCCCAGTACGCGGACAGCGCCAAGGCCGAGGTCGCGGTGCCGAGCAGGGTAATGCGCAGCAAGCTCGGCGCGAACAACTCAGCAAGGCTGGCGCGGCCGGCGCTTGCTCTGGCGGACTGGTCGCCATAGCGTTGCGCGAGCCAGACCTCCGATTCCGGCACGCGCAGCCAGACGTAGAAGATGGCGATGGCCACGGCCCCGCCGCAGAGAAGGAACAACATGCGCCAGCCATGCGTCGGTAGCAGGTAGGCCGCTGCCAAAGCGGCCACGGTTGCGCCCGCCGAGAAGGAACTTAGCACGAAGGCAGTGGCCCGTCCTCGCTGGTGCGCGGGCCAGGTCTCGTTGACATGTGCCGCGGCCGTGCTCCAGACCCCGCCCAAGCCGAGGCCTGAGAGGAAACGCAGGAAGAGGATCTGGCGCCAGTCGGTGGCGCCGGAAATTGCCATCGTGAGCGCGCCGAAAGTCACCAGCGACAGTAGCAGCGCCGTGCGGCGGCCCATGGTATCCGCCAGCCTCCCCATCACCACGCTGCTCAGCCCGATGCCGAGCAGCGTGGCTGTGACCAGCAAGCCGGCCTGCGCCTGTGTGATGTGAAGGGATGCGGTAATGGCCGGCATGGCGATGGCAAGGATGATGATGTCCACCGCGTCGAACATATAGCTCAGGAAGCAGCCGATAAGCACGCGCCACTTCAGCGAAGCAGGATTGGGGGGCATGATGGGTCTCCTGATTTGGCGCCCCTGGCCGAAGCAGGTGACGCACCCGTTTGCACTGACTGTACGATCGTGCAGTCTCGAACGGAACGAACTGTACGCTCGTACAGTCAAACGTTACACTGGGGTAAACTCGGGTGCGAATGTGGCGAAGTGAGGTTCGCTACAATGGCGCGTCTATATGGAGGCAGCATGGAAGGCAGGGAAGCGCGGAAGTCGGCGGTCGGGGCGCGGGGCAGGGCGCGGGAAGAAGTGCAGGGGCTGCCGATCCCGGAAGCGAGCAAGCGCGAACGCGTGCTCGATGCAGCGGAGCGGCTCTTTGCCGAGGGCGGCTTTGACGGCGTGTCGATGCGTGATATCGCGGCGGCCGCGGACGTTGGCTTGCCGCTGATCGTTTACCACTTCGAGACCAAACGAAATCTGTACCGCGCGCTCTTTGAACGGCGTAAGACGCTGTTCGAGGCCCGGCTGGCGGCGCTACACGAACCCCTCATCGCCGGCGAGGATCCGGTGGAGCACATCGTGCGTGCGTTCGTGCAGCCAGTAATGCGGATCCAGGACACGGAGGCCGGCATTGCCTACGCCAAGCTCGTCGCACGCGAGGCATCGGATCCAAGAGAAGCTGAGCGAGGCATTGTTGCGGACTACTTCGACCCCTTTGCCATGGAATTCGTCAAGGCGATCCGCAAGGCCCTGCCAGGCAACAGCGCCGGCTATGCGCATTGGGCCTATCTGTTTGCCGTGGGGGCGCTGGTAATGAGCGTGTTCGACAGCCGTATCGAGCGCATCTCCGGCGGCAAGGTCAAGGCCGGCGACGTGCGGCGCAAGTCCGAGTACCTGGTGACCTTCATCGCAGCGGGCATTCGCGCCGGGGCCGACCGGACCTGAACAGACCCTTCTATGAGGGCAAGGATGTCAAGCTCCTCCGGGATTGAATTTCCATAGACATGACTGGCGCGATGCTTTCTCCTTGCAAGCCTCGAATCTTCGTGGGCTGACACGGCTTGAAACCGAGGTCGGGGTTACGTAAGGCCGGGGAAACAGCCCCGGTCTACCTTCTATCCGTGCCCGGCGCAAGGCCGGGTCACCACATACCGCATGCGCAAAGCGCTGGAACACCCCTGTTACCTGCGCGCGCCCCATCTAGAAGAACGGCTACCCGCTGGGGGCAGCCCGAGTCTGTTACGGGCGCGCTGACCTGCGATCGTTACCGCTTAGCCTTCCATACTCAGGCGGCATCACGTTGCGACTAGTTTGAAGCTGGCCTGGACTGGAATCTCGCCGTACTCGAGATAGCGCCACAGGCCAATAGCCAATCGCCGTGCCAGTGCCACAATACCGATGCGCCGCATGCGCTTGCCACCTGGCGCAAAGTGCTCATTGAACCATTGGGTGAGCTGACTTGCAGGCTGGTAGCGTAACCATCTCCACGCCAGTTCAATCATCAGCCAGCGGGCTCGTTTGTTGCCAGCCTTGCTGATGCCTTGCTCGACCTGGCTTTCGCCGCTGCTGTAGGGCGTCGGCGCCAAGCCCAGCGAGCTGGCGACTTCGCGCCGGTTGTGAAATTTCCGCCAGCCAAACAGTTCCTTGACCAGGATCCAGGCACTGCCGACGCCGATCCCACGCAGCCGCGCGAGCATGGCGATCGCCGGCTGCGCGCCGGCCTTTACGGTCGCGTGCTGCTGGGCTTCGATCATCCTGATCTGCGTAACCGCCAGTGCGAGTCGCGCGACACTGCGCTCGATCTCGGCGCGCAGCCCCACAGGCAGTTGCGCGCCATGATCGTTCCACCAGTGCGCCCAGGAACGGCCGCCGACGTGGGCGACCCGCAGGTTGTTCAATACCAGCAGCGAGCGAATTCGGTTGCTGAGGGCGGTGCGTTCCTGCCTGAGTCGCCCCAGTTCCCGGTGCAACCGCCGCTCGTCTTCTTGCTCCGGGGTGGGAACTCGCGCGACGCCCCACACGCGCCGCTCGCCCGCGTGATAACGCAGCAGCATCGAGAGCAGCTTGTCGCCGTCGAGCCGGTCGGTCTTGGCACGTCGTGCACGCCGGTTGACTTCGATGCTGGACGAGTCCACCACCAAGTTATCAATGCCTTGTTCGGTCAGCCAGCGGTGCAGCCAGAAGCCATCGCGGCCAGCCTCGTAACAACTGCGGACCGGCACCTGCGATGCCAGTCCGCAGCGTGCTTTGGCCTTGGCAATCGCTCGCAGGACCGCGTCCTTGTCACCGGCTGCCACCGTATACCGGCTCGGCCCGCGTACGCCGTCGCCAAGCGACAGCTTCCAACTTTTCTCGCCCAATTCGAAGGACATATACAGTCGACCAATAACTGCCCTATCCTGTCCTTGAAGGGCTGTGTCAGGCGCATTCATTTGCAGGCTCCTTTCGTAAAACGGGTTCGTGAAGCTTCGTTTTACTCCAGGGGGCTTATCTGTCCAGCCCTTCCATCTAATCAACCGGTATCTGGATTATCTAGAAATAGAAATCGTTCTCATGATAAGTCTCTGAGATGACCAGAGCGTTCCGCTTCCGCCGATGGAGCGACTTGCATCGCTGGCCAGCGAAAGTCCGTTAGCTTGGCTGGAGCCGACGTTCGATTGGCCGAGTGATCGCGTGGACCAACTACGCTTCATGGCCGAAACCGGAAATCCATTAGGTCGCCGACGCCGCTGTCGCGTCGAAGTTCCGCTCCCGACCCATTGCGATCAGGTGAACTTTCGGATCAGGTGGTGCAGGCGATCGCAAGCGGCTGGAATCTGCTGTTCAATCGCTGTCGCCACCCCGAGTAGCAGCCCCGATCGCTGCGTAGATGTGGAACAGTACCAGCCCGACAACGCCGCGGGCGCGAGCCCATAGGCGTAGGCTTCCCGGGCGATCGTCTTGTCGTCGGCGTCGTCGGGGAGCCGCACCACCATAGCCAGTCCAGCCGGATAGGCCTCGAATTCCCGGGACTCGAGGCCTGCCAGCAGCGCTTGGCTTCGGGCCGCATAGATGCGCTTCATGCGCCGCAAGTGCCGCATGTAATGGCCGTCTCGCATGAACTCTGCCGTCGCCATCTGCACGGCCGGCCCAGGTGCGGAAGCCAGGCAGGCCACAGCTTCATCGAAACGGGATACCAGGGCCGGTGGCACCACGACGAAGCCCAGCCGCAGCGTCGGGCTGATCGTCTTGCTGAACGTCCCGACATGAATGACCCGCCCCGCTCGATCCTGTGATGCCAGCGCCGGCGCCGCGTGGCGTTTGAGCTGGAGTTCACCCAAGTAGTCGTCTTCGATGATCCAGCTCTCCGAGCGGATCGCCCATTCGAGCAGTTGCACCCGGCGGGCCAGCGACAACGTCGGGCCCAGGGGCGCCTGTTGTCCCGCAGTGACCAGCGCCAGCGCGGCATCCGGTGCGTGCCTTTCGCCGTAGCTGACGTCGATGCCTTCATCATCGACAGGCACGGGAACAGTCGTGAGCTGGGAAATGGACAAGGCCCTGCGGCTCGGAAGAAAGCCCGGATCTTCGACCCATGCCTTGCGGCCTTCGGCCTGGAGCACGCGTAAGGCTATACCGAGCGCTCCCGAGAAACCTGCCGTGATGAAGATCTGCGAGGGCTGGCATTCGATGCCGCGTGACAAGGCGAGATGCGCGGCGATTTCCCGGCGGAGTTCATGCTCGCCGCGCGGGTCCGGATAGGACGCCGGCGCTTCGACTTCATCGCGCGCCGCACGGGCGCGCAGTCGTGCAAACAATGTGGTCGGAAAACAGTCCGATGCGGGCACGCCCATCTGAAACACTGCGGGGCCGGGCAGGAAGTGCTGGTATAGATCGGATTGCAGATCCGTCTCGATCGACCGCGTCCGGTCCGTGCTCGGGCGCACTGCCGGCGCGTGCTCGGAAACTCTTGTTCCGCCGGCACGCGACGAGACGATCAACTGCGCGTCGGTCAGCCGCTCGTAGGCGGTCTTGACGGTGCCGCGCGCCACGCCCAGCTGCGCTGCCAGGTCCACCCACGACGGCAGCCTGGCACTTGGAAGCAGTACCCCGCTCTCAATGGCGACGGTGATTCCCGCGCGTATCTGTTCTGCAAGTGCTGTCTTCGACGCGCGGTCGACCTTCAAATCCAGGATTTTCGCCATGGTTCGTGGTGCATTAGGATTTCAGGTTTTTGGTTCTTTTATGCGAACCGCCTGACGTTCATGATTCTAGCCAACACGGAGCTGAACATGAAACGTCAACGCACACTTCTTTCTCTCGTTGTCGCTGCCAGCGTGGCCTATTCCGGGGTCGCTGCTGCTCATGGCGCGGAAACCGGCGGCCCTGGCGATGTCGTCAAGCCGAACTTTTCGCGCGCCATACAAAACATCCCGGGTAAATCGCTCGTTACCGTGGAAGTCATCTATCCACCCGGAGGCGCTTCGCTACCTCATACCCATGCCAAGTCGGCGTTCATCTATGCGTATGTTGTCTCCGGCAGCATCGCCAGCAAGGTGAATGACGAGCGGGAACGCGTCTACAAGGCTGGGGAGGCGTTTTTCGAGGAGCCGGGCTCACGCCATCCCGTGAGCCGGAACGCGAGCAGAACCGAACCAGCAAAGCTGTTGGCGGTATTCGTCGTTGATAGCAACGACAAAGAACTGACCACGCCGCTCAAGTAAGCATCGCCTCGGAACGCGAAGCACTCGCATACCTACATCTGTCCCTTCACCCATAGGGATCACTATGACCAACGCCGTCATCGACTGTATCCTGAGCCGCAGCGCGGCCAAGTACTATGACCCCACCGCAACCTTGAGCGACGAGCAAATCCGCGAGCTGGTGCGGATCGGCACAAGCGCGCCGACATCCTTCCACATGCAGAACTGGCGCTTCATCGCCGTACGCTCGCCTGAAGCCAAGGCTCGGCTGAGTCCGATCGCTTGGAGCCAGCCCCCGATCACCGAAGCAGCCGTTACCTTCATCGTCTGCGGTCAGTTGGCCGATTCCAGCGTAATACCAGATCGCCTGGCGCCGCTGGTGGAAGCGGGCGTCATGCCGGCAGAGATGGTGCCGGAATGGGAAATCCCCGCACGCAATCTGTACATGGAGTACCCGCAGCGCCAGCGCGACGAGGCAGTACGCACTGCCACCTTCGGCGCGGCGGCGATGATCTACGCGGCCCGCTCGCTGGGCCTGGGTTCGACGCCGATGATTGGTTTCGATGCCGAAGGGGTGCACCGCGAGTTCGGACTGGCCCAAGACGAAGTGCCGGTCCTGCTGTTGTCCGTAGGAGCGGAGCGTCCCGGAAACTGGCCGCAGAAGCCGCGCCTGCCAGTAGCCGATGTGTTGGACCTCGTCTAATTGCTGATCACGCCCATCAAATAGACATTCAGACGCACTCGACAGCGCCAGGTATTGAAGGCTTGCACGGTGCAAGACCCGCGAGCGCTGCGAGGGAAGGGCGGTGCACTGCATATATGTCAGAGGCACATTCAACTCAAGGAGGTTCGCAAATGGCCAGTCCGATTCCTCTTCAAATTGCTGAAAAGGGCGCCGGTTCACTCAACTTCTTGGCCCTGCTTAGATGGGCTTTGGTCGTTATCTTTCTTTGGTTCGGCGGAATGAAGTTCACCGCATACGAAGCAGCCGGTATCGCTCCGTTTATCGAACACAGTCCGATCATGAGCTGGCTGCACGCCCTATTTGGAGTTCAAGGGGCAAGCTACGTGATAGGCGTACTTGAGCTATCCACCGCTGCGGCTCTTATTCTTGGGGCCTTCGAGCCCATTTTTTCAGCATTGGGAGCGGCGATGTCCGCCACGACCTATCTTATAACGCTCACCTTCTTCGTGAGCACACCTGGCGTGGCAGAAGCGACGGCGGGTGGATTCCCGGCGATTTCCGCAGCACCGGGCCAGTTCCTTCTTAAGGATCTTGTTCTACTGGCTGCATCGCTTTCTCTTCTCCTGGCATCTCTACGTGGTCCGTGGCTCAGCGATCAGAAGTCCTGAGTGGATAGGGCGATTCGCTGGCGCTAAGTTCTGCCGACGCGCGGAATGCAGCGGATCATCGGTGCCTGCAAATCGCCCGTTGGAGGTATTGGGCCACGTCCGCGCGCCGTCCGCGAGCAGCAGCCGGGCGGCCAGCATCCTCTATTTCGGGAGCATTCTATGCAATCAGTCGAGATCAAAGCCATTGAAAACTACGATTTTGATCTTTGGCTTCCGCTGTGGAAAGGCTATCAGAGGTTTTACGATGTGGATATTCCCGAGTCCGTGACGCTCCGGACCTGGGCACGCTTCTTGGACCCAGCGGAACCGATGCATGCAGCGCTTGCCATGGTTGGGGGGAAAGCATTGGGGCTGGTGCATTCGATCTACCACCGATCCACCTGGGAAACCGGCGACTACTGCTACCTGCAGGACCTGTTTGTTGCCGACCAGGCGCGTGGCGGCGGAATTGGCCGCGCGCTGATCGAGCATGTCTATGCGGATGCGAAACGTCGCGGGGCGTCCCGTGTGCACTGGCTGACGCACGAAGCCAACCATGGGGCCATGCAGCTTTACGACTGCATCGCTGATCGCTCGGAGTTCATCCAGTACCGAAAACTATTTGCGTGACACGCTGGTTCGGGTCCGTCCTCAGGACTCGTGCGGTGCATCGCCGAAAACCAACCGATACTCAGAAAGAGAAGGCCCAAGAAGATGGTCGTGATCGGCGGCACGGGCCTGCTTCAGCCTGCTCGCGCAAAAGAGCCGGATCAGGCCGTCGCGGGGTGCCTCGACACTGCGCGATACGGCCCGCCCCGTAGCTTAGGTCTTACTCCTTTCGATAGCTTTCATCATGGATCGTCTAGTCTCAATGCAGGCATTCACTCGGGTGGTGGATGTCGGCAGCTTTGCGGGCGCGGCGGAGTCGCTCGACCTGCCAAAGCCTACGCACACCCACCAGATCCAGCATCTCGAGACTCACCTTGGAGTCAAGCTGCTGCACCGGACCACGCGCCGCATCAGTTTGACCACCGAAGGCGCTGCCTATTACGAACGCTGCGTCCGCATCCTGGCCGACGTCGAGGAATCGGAACAGTCGTTGACGCATCACAACAACTCGCCACGCGGCACACTGGCAGTGGACACCACGAGCGCACTCGCGCAAATGGTGTTGATGCCGCGACTGCGCGACTTCTTCAATGCGTATCCGGAACTGAAGCTCGAGCTGACCACCAACGGCAAGCCGATCGACATGCTCAAGGAAGGCGTGGATGTGGTCCTGCGCGTGGGTGCGCTTGACGAATCGATGGTGGCACGTCGCATCGGCCAGGTGAAGCTGGCGTTCTATGCATCACCGATCTATCTGCGCCGCTTTGGTACACCTCACGATCTCACAGAACTGGCCCTGCATAAGGCGGTGAACTTCCTGTCGAACCGCACCGGGCGCGAAACGCCGTGGCCGCTGATCCGTGCCCGCGAACGCAGCGAAGTTTTGCTGCCTTCGGCGATCTCCACCAACGATGCCGACCTCTACCTGGGCTGCGCATTGGACGGCCACGGAATCGCCCGCATCTCGCAAGCGATGGCCGATCCCTATATCAACAGTGGCCGGCTGGTGGAAATCATGACCGAGTGGCAATCCGACGAACTGCCAATCTCCGCGATGTATCCACAGAACCGGCACTTGTCGGCCAAGGTGCGCGTATTCGTGAACTGGGCTGCCGAGATTTTCTCGCGGCATCCGCGCTTCGGCGCGGCACGGCAGCAACTGGCCGCGTAGTTTGCGTAGTCGGAGTTTCGGCGCGACAAGCTTTCCGGGCCGGGTCATTCAACAGGAGATCAGATGTGACCAACACGACCGCAGCGAATGGAAAAGAGGTGGCCTCTCATGGTGTGCCTGCGGAAGACGACTATTCGATCTCAGTGCGGAAGCTATTTGATTGGTGTATCGAGGCTGGCCTTTCCTGAGCAGCTCATCGAGGCCGTCTTCAAGGCAGTGCTGCCTACCGCACTGGGCCACCTCGCCCCGGCCTCATCCATCATGCCGCCGGCTACACCGACACCCATTTGGCTGAGATCTCGCTGGCCATCGCGCTCACCGTCTGTACCGACGTTGACTTTCCACCCATCGAGTAAACCGCCTTGCCGGGCGAGCACGACATCACACTTCGAAGTTTCGCTCGGCTGATCCCGACGCGGCGATTTTCCCTGAGCCGTGCCGCCGATGCCGGATGGATTGCCTTGTTGCTTTGATCCTTTTGGGCATTCTTTTGAGTACATGGAGTCTCGAAATCTGCATTCGGTAGACCTAAAGTTGAGGCTCCTAACCACCTGATGAATGAGTCTCGCGCCCATGACCAACGGAACCACCATGACCAACGCTGTCATCGACTGTATCTTGAGCCGCAGCACGGCCAAGTACTACGACCCCACCGCAACCTTGAGCGACGAGCAAATCCGCGAGCTGGTGCGGATCGGCACAAGCGCGCCGACATCCTTCCACATGCAGAACTGGCGCTTCATCGCCGTACGCTCGCCTGAAGCCAAGGCTCGGCTGAGTCCGATCGCTTGGAGCCAGCCCCCGATCACCGAAGCAGCCGTTACCTTCATCGTCTGCGGTCAGTTGGCCGATTCCAGCGTAATACCAGATCGCCTGGCGCCGCTGGTGGAAGCGGGCGTCATTCCGGCAGAGATGGTGCCGGAATGGGAAATCCCCGCACGCAATCTGTACATGGAGTACCCGCAGCGCCAGCGCGACGAGGCAGTACGCACTGCCACCTTCGGCGCGGCGGCGATGATCTACGCGGCCCGCTCGCTGGGCCTGGGTTCGACGCCGATGATTGGTTTCGATGCCGAAGGGGTGCACCGCGAGTTCGGAGTGGCCCAAGACGAAGTGCCGGTCCTGCTGTTGTCCGTAGGAGCGGAGCGTCTCGGAAACTGGCCGCAGAAGCCGCGCCTGCCAGTGGCCGATGTGTTGGATTTGGTATAGGCGCGTCGCCGCGGCAGTGATCACGCCGAACGACCAAGCGGCTGCCAAGTGAGAGGCAAACACAAGGTACCTCCCACTTGAAGGCCTGACCAGCTTCGACCCAAGACTTGGGCACGAAGTAAGCCGGGGGATGGTTCCCGCATGGACTTTCCCCAATTAGTGAAACCAGCAACTTACAGAGATTACGATGCCAAGAACTGCTGCTCTAAAGCCGGAACAGGTGCCGGCCGATTCGAAACCGACCCTCGATGCAATTACCAAGAACATCGGGTTCACCCCAAATATGATGGCGACCTTCGCGCAGAGCCCCGTCGCGTTCAACTCATGGGCCACCCTGCTTGGCTCCTTGAGTAAGGCGCTCGACGTGAAGACGCGCGACAGCATCGGCCTCGCTGTCTCCGAAGTGAATGGCTGCAACTACTGCCTGACAGTTCACAGTTATACGGCCGAGCATCTGGCCAAGCTGCCGGCCGATGAAATCATTCTCGCTCGGAAGGGCCGTGCCAACGACCCGAAGCGCGACGCCGCCGTCCAGTTTGCGCGCAAAGTCATCGAGGCCCGCGGCAACGTCACTGACGCCGATCTGAAAGCCGTCCGCGACGCCGGCTACACGGATGCGAACGTCATGGAGATCGTCGCGCTGGTTGCCATGTACTCCCTGACGAATTTCTTCAATAACGTGTTCGATCCCGAGAAGGACTTTCCCGCCGTTACGCCGGCTGGCTCGATCTGAACGCTATCCGGTCGCATCGACCCTCTCCGAGGGGCTTGAAGGTTTGATGCGAGCGCTACGCCAAAGCCCGGAGGCACCCGGGAAAGATTCTTGGGAATGCGTCCGGGCTTTTCGTATGACCCGACAAGTCTAGGAGAAAGAATGTGACACTCGATCATCCAATTTTTGCGCGCTGGCCGGTGCAGTACCCCGATCGGCTGCAACTCTTTTCCTTACCGACGCCCAACGGAGTGAAGGTCGGCATCATGCTGGAGGAAACAGGCCTTGCCTATGAGCCTCACCGCATCGACATCATGGCGAACGAAAACCACGATCCGGCCTTCCTGGCACTCAATCCTAATGGCAAGATTCCGGCGATCTACGATCCCGAAGGGCCGGGCGGCCGGCCGCTGGCGTTGTTCGAATCCGGAGCGATCCTGATCTACCTCGCAGACAAGACGGGGCAGTTCCTCTCCACCGATCCCAACACGCGCTACGAAACGATCCAGTGGCTGATGTGGCAGATGGGCAGTGTCGGGCCGATGTTCGGCCAGGTCGGCTTCTTCAACAAGTTTGCCGGCAAAGCCTATGAAGACAAGCGCCCACGCGACCGCTACGCAACCGAATCAGCCCGGCTGCTCGGTGTCCTCGACGAACGTCTCGCGGGCCGCGACTGGGTGATGGGCGCTGACTACAGCATCGCCGATATTTCGCTGCTCGGGTGGGTGCGTAACCTGATCGGCTTTTATGAGGCGCGTGAGCTCGTCGGCTTCGATCGCTTCCTTCATGTGCAGGCATGGCTCGATCGCGGTTTCGCGCGCCCAGCCGTTCAAATGGGAATCAATATTCCGCCTCGCGACTGAGTGCATGTAGATGGATACCGCAACGGCCGGCGACGCACGGAGCCGCTCAAATTCTATTCAAGCGAGGATATCTATGATTGAAATCACCGCCGACATGGAGGCGATCATCAAGCAGGCGATGCTGTCGTTCGTCGCGACAGTCAACGCGGACGGAACGCCCAATCTTTCGCCGAAGGCGTCCTTGACGGTCACGAACGGCGTTCTCTACTTCGCCGATATCGCATCGCCCCGAACGATACTGAACTTGAGGCGAAATCCCGCCATCGAAATTAACGTGGTCGACATCTTCCAGAGACGCGGTTATCGATTCAAGGGTCGCGCGTTGGTGCTGCCGCCAGGCGATGGTGAGTACTTGATGATCGCCGATTGGGTTCGGGCGACGAATGGCCCAGAGTATCCCGTCAATCACGTCGTCAAAATCGAAACCACTTCGATCATCCCGTTACTGTCTCCAGCCCATGTCTTTGCCCACCCTCCTCGAAGTCAGGACGAAATCAGGAGCACCTACCATCAAAAGTACAGGGTGAAACCCATCGGAGCATAGGTGCAGGGTCCGCGAAGTACGGCATGCGGCTTTACGACCGCATCGTTCATCGCTCGGGCTTCCCAGCCGGCATGCAAGTGCCTGGATGGCGGCGCGTACGCGAAGGAATTCCTGGCCGTCCAGTTGCCCGGACGAGCTTGCGCGCTACGTGTCCGGTCAGCTCGAGCACTGAGGCCATTTGCTTCGCACAACCGGTGTGCAATCGCAATATGATGCTTGAGCGTTTCAAATTCTCGAGGTCCTATGTCCCAAGTCGACTGGCTGAGCCAGCTCCTGCAAATGATCACCATCACTGGCCGGCTCGAGGTCCGTTGCGTCTACGGCGAGCCATGGCGTGTGGCCTGGCCCCAGTCCGCAGCGCACGAGATTCCCTACCACGTCGTGCTCAAGGGCCGGGCGATTATCGAGAATCCGGAGACCGAGACGACCATGGAGTTGGTGGGAGGAGATATCGTGCTGTTGCCTCACGGGTCGGCGCACGTCCTGCACGATGGCAGCGGACATGCGCCGGGTCTTACCTACAATCGCCAAGGTTCTGCAGGATGGATGCTTAGCCAGAATGACGGCCAGGGCGATCATCTGGACCTGTTGTGCGGGCGATTATTCATCGAGCCGCCCCATGATCGGCTGATTCGCAATTATCTACCCACGAATCTGGTGGTACGGGCCATGGACGGCCATGATGATGACGCCATCGGGTCCGCTTCGAACCACCTGGCCAGTCTCGTGGGGCTGATGCGCATGGAGGCCGCCGGAGACAAACTGGGCGGATATGCCATGCTCAACGCGCTTACCTCGGCGCTGTTCACACTGGTACTGCGCGCAGCAAGCGAATCCGAGCAGGCCCCGGCAGGCTTGTTGGCGCTTGCCGGCCATCCACGGCTGGCTCCGGCTATTTCGGCGATGTTCGCCGATCCGGCGCGACCCTGGAACCTGCCTGATCTGGCCGACTTGTGCAGCATGTCGCGCGCCACCTTCATGCGGCACTTTCAGGACAAGCTGGGGCGCTCGGCCATCGAATTGCTGACCGATATCCGCATGAGCCTGGCCGCCAACGAACTGAAGAAGCCGATGATGACCACCGAGGCCGTGGCCGACTCAGTCGGGTATCGATCCGTGGCAGCGTTCCGGCGTGTGTTCACCGACACGATGGGGATGACGCCGGGGGAATGGCGCCGTCTGGCGCGCGAGGGCCAGTAATGCGATTCGGTTTCGGTGTGCAGCCTGGATGAGGCGCTAGACACGCCGGCGCTTGCGACCACTCTTCCGCGCTCCAACGCGACCTCATAGGAGGAGTCGTCCAATAAGAAAGAGCGCCGCTGCGAATAGTGCGGCTGTATGGTATCGAATGTGTCTCTGGGCCATGACTAAATTGAGGGTCGGCTACGTTGCAGAAGTCGCGACACGCTACTTCAGCGCAAGCGAACAGCTTGCTGGCCTCCGACCTCGGTCGATTGACGGGAGGGTGGCGGTCGGCTCTTGCCGGCTGCACTCCGGCCGCTGGACCAGACACCACCTCATCGGCAGCTTTTGAGGGTACAGCTGTCATTCATGTCTTCGGGTCGGTCGGCAGATCATCCGCCAAACTCGCCATTCGTGCATTCCCCGTTGCAGCCGGTCCGAAATGTCCAGTATCGTGCACAGGTGCGTGATCGACCTGTTGCGGCCGTCCGAGAAGCCCGAAACCGGACGTTCTTCCCACGATGCGTAAGCCTTAAACAATCAGCTGCTGCCAAGGACGTGTTTCGTCGGCCTGTCCGATTAGTCTCTCTGCTTCGTGAGTTGCTCGCGGATCTCGGATAATTCCTTTTTCCGCTCGGCGGTCGTCTTCGGGTACTGCAATTTCAGCTCACCGAGGGTGTCGAGGATGATCTGCGACACGATCAGCCGTGCGTCCTCCTTGTCGTCGGCGGGTACTACGTACCAGGGCGCGAGTTCCGTGCTAGTCGCGCTCAGACATTTCTCGTACGCCGTCATGTATTTCGTCCAGAATTTTCGCTCCTCGACGTCGGCCATGCTGAATTTCCAGTTCTTATTCGGATCGTCAATGCGCGCGAGAAAGCGCTTACGCTGTTCCTCCTTCGAAAGATGCAGGAAGAACTTCACGACACGCGTGCCGTTACGGTAAAGATGGGCTTCCAAATCAGCGATCGAACGGTAGCGGCCATGCCAGAGGGATTCGCCAGAACCCGACACAAGCGATAGACCCTCGCCGCGAAGGATCTCGGGATGCACACGAAGGATCAACACCTCCTCATAGTAAGAGCGGTTGAAGATGCCGATGCGGCCGCGTTCCGGCAGGTCGTGGGTGGTGCGCCAGAGGAAATCATGCTGAAGTTCGTTTGCGCTCGGATGCTTGAAGCTGAACACCTGGCATCCCTGCGGGTTGACGCCCGACATGACGTGTTTGATGACGCCGTCCTTGCCCGCCGCATCCATTGCCTGGAAGATGAGGAGAACAGAGTAGCGGTTGTCCGCATAGAGCAAACTTTGTAGCTTGCTGAGCCTCTCGATGTGCTCGGCTAGCAGAGTACGATACTGGTCCCTCGACCCGTGGAGGGGAGTCACGCGCGTCGGCCATTTCGTAAGCAAAACCGTGTCGCCCTCGCGCACTCGGAAATCGTCGGAATTGAAATTCATGGTCGTTCTCCCAGCGGGACGAATGGCGAATCTGACGCGTCCTAATAGATCAACGAGCGCAGTCGGTATCCAATATGCGCGCACCGCCTCCTTACTCCGGCCGTCGATTCGGAAACCGCAAGCGCCCCCCTGGCCGAACCCAGACTGCGGCATGTTCTTCACCGTGCGCGAGGGATGCGGCTGTCGCGCGTGACGACGATCGAACTGGCGGTTGCCTGCAATCTCCGCGGGTCTTCGCAATCGCGGTGTCGGAAACAATAGGCGATCGACCAACTATGAAAAATAGCCGAGTCACGGCATTATCGCAATTTGTCCAGTTGAGCAATATTGCCACTGGAACACTTCGGGGTCCCGGTTGCATTCCTACAGCCGAATAGAGGATGAGCGATCACGAACTGCAACGGCATGCCGCATGCGGGACACGCGCTCGCTCAGTGCGTCGGGGAATGTCCAATGGAGGTCCAGCGATGTTCCGGCTCATCCTGGTAATCTGAAGCGCCCCAGCGAAAAGCAGTGGTACTTCGCCAGTTCCTTCGAGCCAACGTGAT
The DNA here is from genome assembly GCF_058795055.1 of Cupriavidus sp. GW823-FHT06D04. Lineage (NCBI taxonomy): Bacteria > Pseudomonadati > Pseudomonadota > Betaproteobacteria > Burkholderiales > Burkholderiaceae > Cupriavidus > Cupriavidus sp. GW823-FHT06D04. The sequence continues at coordinate 21,211 of NZ_JBXAHL010000015.1, forward strand.
ACCGTTATCCTGCATAGCTAATGCAAAACGACCGGAAGGGTATGAAAAAGTATCCGTGCAAGGCGTCCGCGCGCGTTCTCGCGGGCCATTACTTGCCTGACCTGCGCGCCGGGTTGTCTGTCGCTGGCCTGCTCGTTCCTGAGGCAATCGCGTATTCAACCATTGCCAACCTACCACCTCAGACGGGCGTCATAGCGCTGCTCGCGGGACTCGTCGCCTACGGCCTGCTGGGCAACAGCCGCTTTGCGATTGTGTCGGCCACGTCATCGTCGGCAGCCGTCGTTGCAGCCGTAGCAGTGGGAATGGCCGGTGACAGCCTGCCGATGCGCATGCTGCTGGCCGCCGGGCTCGTATTGATTACCGGGTTGATCTTCGTGAGCGCGTCGCTCGCACGCTTGGGCAGCGCTTCTGAGTTCATCGCCAAACCCGTGCTGCGAGGCTACGCGTTCGGTCTAGCAATTGTCATCATTATAAGACAGATCCCGAGTTTTCTCGGCGTGAGCCTCAAGCACACCGATTCTGCCGGCTTCCTGATCGAGCTTGCCCGTAGCTACCCGCAGTGGAACGTCTGGCAGTTAGCAACCGGGCTCGTCGCGCTGGTCCTGCTATTCGCTTTCGGTCGCTCACGCCAGGTGCCGGGCGCGTTCGTCGTCATCTCGCTAGGCATCGTCGCCAGTCGTTGGTTCGGCCTTCACGCCCATGGGGTGTCGGTGGTCGGCACAATCGAACTATCGGGCCAAATGCCTTCGTTGCCCAGCCTTGATCACCACCAATGGGCCCAACTTGGCGAATTCGCCTTTGCGCTGGCGCTGATCCTTTACGCCGAATCGTATAGCTCGATCCGCACGTTAGCACTCAAGCATGGAGACTTGACGGTGCCGAACCGTGAGTTGCTCGCGCTCGGCGCTGCAAATATGCTGTCAGGGCTCTTTCATGGTCTGCCTGTAGGCGCGGGCTATTCGGCAAGTGCCACTAGCGAAGCGGCTGGTGCCCAGTCGCGCTGGGCAGGTTGGTTCGCTGCGGTAGTGGTGGCCGTCATCATGCTCCCCTTGCTGCCATTGGTGGCGCTCACGCCCACCGCGGTTCTCGCTGCTGTCGTTTGCCATGCGCTTAGTCACGCGTTGAACCCATCAGTATTCACCCCGTATTTGCGCTTGCATCGCGACCGTATCCTCGTCGCCGCCGCCGTGCTGGCAGTGCTCGTACTAGGCGTGCTCTACGGGTTGCTCGCCGCGATTGGGCTCAGCCTGCTGATGCTTTTGCGAGGGCTCTCGGTTCCGAACGTGAGCACCCTCGGCCGCCTTGGCGAAGGACACGATTTCCTTGTTCTCGCAGCGCATTCTGATGCGCGACCAGTCCCGGGCGTGATCGTCCTGCGTCCGGAGGCACCGCTCTTTTTTGGCAATGTCGAAGTCATGATGCAGCATGTGAGGACGTTGGTCGTCAACGCGGGGGACAGCACGCAATCGATTGTTCTCAGTCTGGAAGAGTCCCCCGATCTGGATAGCACCAGCGTGGAGGCATTGATGGAATTCGAACGCTTTGCTGCTGCGCGCGGCAAGAGGTTGTTCTTCGCGCGCCTGAAGGAGCCCGCGCTGGCGTTGCTGACTTTGGCAGGCATGCCTGGTCTCACCCCGTCAGACGTTCATTACAGCGTCGACGATGCGGTCGCCGCCGCGCTCGCTCAGTCGAGTTGACGCACGGACGCTTGTCAGACGAGGGGACGAATGTCGCTTATGGTGGCCGAAGATGCAACTGATATGGGCCGCGCACGAATGTCCGTTGTCTGGTGGAGCCGCCGTTTGGATGTCCGTCTGCGCGCGCTGGCGAATGGAAGGAGATGGCCGGTTACTGCCGTTGCACTCCACGCTGTCCGTCGCAAGGCATGGGCGGGGAGAAGAGCGTGAGCCGGGGGCATGGCAATAAGATCCGATAACGGTGCCTTATGGCGAGTTGGCGAGCACCGGGGCAACGTTGTTACTGCACCTACGCCGCCTAACGGATAGCTCCGACTAGGCGTCGCCATCGGGAACCGCATGACCTTGGTCCCGCAAGGCCTTCGTCCAGCGCTTGATGCGTGCACGCAGTCGTCCCTGTGCAGCTTTTTCTATCGGCATGTCCTGGACGCGGCTGAGCGCTGCGCGCGGCGAAACATAGCCGTATTGAATTAGGGCCATACAGAAGACGCGGTCCTTGTCGCGATCCGCTACCGCCTTCGCCATAAAGAGGTCAACGACGTCCAAGCAATAGCCAACCCGTCCATTCGTGCCCGCCGTCTGGATGCGCTGCAGGCGGCGTTGCCATCCGGCCGGCAGGCAGGCGGTCTCTGGCCCGACGCCCTGCGCGTAGTAACCGTACGTCTCGTGAAAACGCGAGCCTTCTCCGATGGCCGCGTCAATCGCATCCGCCTTGTCGATGGCATTGAGCGGGTAGATGTCGGCCTCCGCAGACATCGTGAAAACTGCCGGCGGGTTGGGGATCGGCCCTAGGATCGATTGGCTGCCAACGACAACGAACTCGTATTCATTCGTGATGTCGGCCGCGGCCCGAATGATGTGTTCCAGATCTTCCCGGTTCATTCCTGATCCCCGATCACAACGCCTTTCTTCAACGCCTGGATCTGTGCAAGCACCTCCTGCCGAAGGGCGTCGGGTAGAACAGCCGGCAGGGGAGAGGCTTGGCGAAGCTCTTGAGCACGTCGAGTTCGGCCAAGCGCCTTGCGCCACGACCGGTTCGCAAGAATCGTTTCCCACTCGGACCAAAGTGAATCAGACCGTGAGTCTCCCTGCGAGCGCCATCGCCTGAGCACCTCTTGGGCCCGGCCCAGTAGGGCAGGATCCTCATGAATCATTCGGATCGCCTCCTTGTGCAGCGCCATGCTCTGCAAATCCTGAGCTTGATGGCGGCTGGGATCCGTCGTCACCATAACTTGCACCTGCGGTCTGGTACGCTTGGACGAGGCGGCTGCTGAATTTGCCGGCGGCGGCTGGAAGGTGTCGCTGACCAGCAGGGCGAGATCCCCGGCCACGCCGAGGACCGACATGACGCGAAGGTAAGTGCCCATCGTCGGCGCGGGGTCGCCTGCCTCAACGGCAGCGAGGGTCGTCCGGGAGATGCCAACGCGCTTGGCCATCTCGACCGTGCTGAAGTTCTGGGCCTTCCGCAGACGCTTGATGCGGTCGCCGAGTTGCAGCAGCAAGTGACGTTCTAGGACGGAAGTAGTATCAGTGAAGGCTGGCATATGTTCAGTATTCTAGTCAAAATATGGAAATTAGACTAGTTTGTTGAACATCATCGCGTCATCGTCAGTTTGCGTTGTTGAGGTGGGACGCTGGCAAGCCTCACGATGGCCTGGTGGGTCGGCGACCGCCGCCAGAAGTGAGCGGGGTCGCGCCAGCACGCGCTGAGCAACGAGGACGCGTCGCCAAAGAGGTCGAGCCCAAGGGAATAGCAACAGGACTTTCGGACCTCCACGCCGCATACGGTCGGCCTGGCATGCACAGCGGCATATCAGCGGGGCCTAATCTGCAATTTCACGATCACGAAATTATTGGCGGCAGCGGCAGCGGCGGCGGGCTGTATGGTGCAATGGATTGGAGCGCAAAGGTCGGTCTGCATCTGAGATGCAAGCCATAGGGTCGTGCGATGCCAGTACCTGGCCGCTTTGCTGAAGTCATGACCCCTTGGTGGGCCTGAGAATTCCACATTGCGGCCCAACCTATTGCACCGTGACGCTCTTTTCTGAGCGAGGACTCCTCTGTAGAGGACCACAGCGACACGCGATTTGAGGGCGGGAGTGGCCGGAACGAGGACGCGCGCATGCCGTAAAAGTCGGAATGATGCCCAACGCAAAGTCTAGAATTTATGCGCCGATCTGCCGCAGCAAACCGGAACCATCCCCCATGTGACCCAGACCTGGCAGGTGACGGCCGGCTACTACTATGACAACGTCAAGCAAGTCGCCAATCCGGTTACCAATGCGCTACTGGGCAATATCGCCAATCCATGGCAGGTGCAGGTAATCAACAACTACTACCTGTCGAAGCGCACTAACCTCTATCTGACTACTGCCTATGCCAAGAACGCGTCCCTGAACTTCGATACCTCTGTCGGTGGGCTGGGAACCGGCTACTACCTCGGGGCAGGGAAGAACAGCATGTCTGGCGCGGCGCTGGGTATCAGGCATATCTTCTGACGCGTGGCAACCGGCCTTACTGACTCACCGACTTCAGCATCGGCGATTGGATATCGTTGTAGGCTGCGGTAGTCATCGGCAAGCCAATCACGATGCTGGTCCGTTCATTGAACGGCCGCGGGGACAGGACCAGCATCGGATGCATATCCTTCAGTTTGACCCAATCAAGCACGGCAGCGAATCCATGGTCACGCAACGCATCGGCGCGGAGGCTATCTAATGGCGGGCAAGCTATGGGTGCCTGAGCGACGTGACATCATCTGGATCGACTGCAATCCGCAAGGTGGCCGTGAGACCTGGAGACAGGCTCCCTTGGAGGTATTTGCTGCGGCTTGTGAGCAACTAAACCAGATCATTGCGATCGCAGAGTGACCTGATAGGGGTCCGCCTGCCGTCTTGGTCCGTCTCAATTGTTCAAGCGGTAAGCAATACTTGTACGGTTACCGATTGTCCAAACATTGTCGACCGGCAAAGCGTGGATGTTCTGCCTAGCATGATTGTGTGCCTTAACGTTGATACGCTTGGCAGGCCAGCCATTGCCTCGACGAAAGTCATGCTGACTTAAGGTTCGGTCAGCGCCGCCGACAACCATGAACTAAAGCTTTCGGACAACCATCCCGGCCAACCGGCCAAGATAGTTGTCGCTGGGCCGGCCGTCCTGCTTGACGCCCTGGGCGTTGCGCTGGCCGAGGAATGCGCCCATGGCTGTGCCGGTGAATCCAAAGGCCGCAGCCCGCCCAGATAGAGCACCGTGCAGAGCCAGCGACAGCGCGCCGCATGCCTTTCCCGCGCGATCGTAAGCGTCAGCGGAACCCATCTGGTGAGGCAGGAGCAGCGATGAGAAGGTAGCGGCTTCACGGTATAAGGAGTGAAGCGATGGCCGAGCATCGAGACGGCAGTAGTGGACACGAAGGGACGAGGTATTACCGGCATGATCAAGCCTTCTGGCGGGAGATGGTGGCGCAGTGGAACAATAGCGGGCTGGGCATCCGCGCTTTCTGCCGGCAGCATGGCCTGGCGGTCAGCACCTCTGGCCTGTGGCGCAAGCGCGTGGACCACGACCAGCCGGCTGTGATGCCTCTGACGGTGACCGCCGACACCGCGTTCATCGCGGCGGCCACGGGCACAGCACCCGCCGTGCAAGCGGTGGCCGACATCGCGCCATCGAGGGGGCGTGACCATGTAGTGATCGCACTGGCCGGCGCGCGCATCGAACTCACCGGCGCGCATGCCGAGCGCATCGTACGCTTTGTGCTCGGGCAACTGGGAGGCGGACGGTGCTGATCACCGGCGATGTGCGAGCCTTCATCTACCGCGATACGGTCGACATGCGCAAGTCCATCGACGCTCTGTCATATCTGGTGCAGCCGCTGCTAGGACAGAACCCGTTGTCGGGTCACCTGTTCGTCTTCGTGGCCGCGACCGCTCGAAGGTCAAGATCCTCTACTGGGACCGTACCGGCTTCGTGCTGTGGTACGAGCGACTCGAGCGCCGCCGCTTTCCCTCGCTGGCGGCGTTGGCCCAGGGCGGCTTCTCGCCGGCCGAACTGAACGCCTGGCTCGAAGGCATCGAGATTCCGGCGCAGCGGCGCCACCCGACGAGCGCGCTGAAGTTCGCCGATCTAGAACTCGGTGCGCATCGATTTCTTTATCGCCGCATACCTTTCAAGGGTCTCTTTCCGCGCAACGTCGTGCTGCACGATCGGGGGTGGATAGTTCTCCCCAAGCTTCACCCCCGCTGTAGCCAGCACATTCACCGGCGCCGTCCATGGCGCATGGATGTACTTGTCCGGCATCTGTGCCAGCACCGGCAAGTACTTGCGGATAAATCGCCCCTGCGGATCAAATTTCTCCGATTGCATGACCGGATTGAAGATACGGAAGTACGGCTGTGCATCGCAGCCCGTTGATGCAGCCCACTGCCACCCGCCGTTGTTTGCCGAGAAATCGAAATCATTGAGCTGGTCGGCGAAATATTGCTCGCCGCGTCGCCAGTCGACGCCGAGGTCCTTGACGAGAAAGCTTGCAGTCACCATCCGTAGACGATTATGCATGTAGCCGCTCTGGCGGATCTGCAGCATCGCGGCATCGACCAGCGGATAGCCGGTCTGTGCGTCGCACCATGCCTGAAAGTATCTGTCGCCCGTGACAGAGTCGACCCAGCGCAGCGCATCGTATTCGGGGCGGAAAGACTTTCCGTCGGCCACGCGGGGATGGTGGTGGAGGATCATGAAATAGAAGTCGCGCCAGATCAGTTCGGACAGCCAGACGGCCGCGCCGGCGCTTTTGCTGCCGCCGCGCAGTACGGCGTCGAGCGCGGCTCGCGCCAGCGTGCGGATCGAGATCGTGCCGAAGCGCAGGTGTACCGACAGGTAGCTCGGGCCGCGCAGCGAGGGAAAATCTCGCCGGTTGCCATAGTCGCCGATGCGGTCGATGAATTCGTCGAATAGTGCACGGGCGCCATCACTGCCAGTGGGCATCGCAATCTCGGCGAGATTGCTGACAGCGAAGCCGAGATCGTCCAGCATTGGCGAAGCCTTTTGATACTGGCGGGGCACCGGTGCCAGCGCGCCCAGATACTTGTCGACTGGATACGGTCGAAGGTCGAACGGCTGCACTCCGCGTAACCACGCATTCTTGTACGGCGTGAAGACGCTGAACGGCTGGCCCTGGCCGGTCATGAGCTCGTCAGCCTCGAAGATAACCTGGTCCTTGAATGTGAACAGCACCCGGAAGTCGGAAGCCAGTGCCTGACTTACGGCCGTGTCACGCCGCTTCGCCGCAGGTTCGTAGTCGTGGTTCGTAAAGACGGCTTCTGCATCGAGTTCGGCCGCCAGCCGAGGAATGGCATCGCGCGCGGTATCGTCAAGCACGATCAGGCCACCGCCCGCATCGGTCAGCGTCCTGCGTAACGGCTCTAACGACCTCAGGATGAACTCTACACGCCGATCGACCTTGCGTCCGCGGGCAATCAGCGGGTCAAGGATTTCGCGATCGAAGACAAATACGCACCACACTTGGCGGCAGTGCTTGAGGGCATAGTGCAGCGCTGCATGGTCGTCGGCGCGCAGGTCACGCCGGAACCAGACTAGGCCACGCGCGAACTCCCGGTCGATCCGGTAGGGCATGCGTCTGGTGCCAGCTGTTTCAGAGGCAGGAGAAAGGGGTCTCGGCATTGCTGTAATTTAGTCCCATGGAACGTTGTGGCACAGCTCCATTTGCGGGTATCGCCTGCGCCGCATCTTGGCTGCTTTTGACATCATACGTTCCATATCTTCATCGGGGCGTTAATGGGATGGACGCCCCTCCCCGTGAAGGTACATGAGTGCCAAACTGGTGAGCATGGCAATCTCTCAAACAGGAGCATCCCTCATGCAGGTCACGACGATTGGCATCGCTTTGGCGAAGAATGTGTTTCAGATCCACGGTGTGAATGAGCTGGGCAAAGCGACGTTGAGAAAGCAGCTCAAGCGTGCCCAGGTGGCCGAGTTCTTTGCGACTCTGCCGCCGGGCGTGATTAGGATGGAGGCGTGTGGCAGCGCGCACCACTGGGCTCGAAAGCTGCAGAGCTTCGGTCACACGGTGCGGCTGATGGCGCCGCAGTTCGTCAAGCCGTATGTCAAGACGAACAAGAACGATGCGGCCGATGCCTAGGCAATCTGCGAAGCGGTAGCACGGCCGAACATGAGGTTTGTGCCGATCAAGTATGTTGAGCAGCAGGCGGTGTTGGCGCTGCATCGTGCGCGTCAGGGCTTCGTGAAAGCGCGCACCTCGCAGGCCAACCAGATTCGTGGTTTGCTGGCCGAGTTTGGATTAGTAGTTCCCCAGGGTATCGGGAGTATTGCCAGGCAGGTGCCGGAGTTGATCGAGGATGCGACCAATGAGTTGCCAGGCTCGTTCCGTCTGCTCGTCCAGCGGCTGCTGGAGCATCTGAAGGATGCTGGAGCGTCAGGTCGACGAAATTGGCGCGCAGGTCGAGGCATGGCATCGGGATAACGAATTGAGCGGCGAAGAGGTCGGAGGCTATCGATGGGCGCGACGGACGGGATTTCCTGGCGGTCGCCGTGGTTGCGCTCTTCCGCCAGTGGCGGCGCCCCCGTTCCAGGCCAAGCCGTTACGCCGAAATTGAAATGCAATTAATCGCCAAGCTTCGCCTGCAACCATCAATCGCTGGGCGCCGGCGCGGTGCCCGGATGCTCTTAGCGCCCGCTCCCTTGGAGGCCTCCCCAACTTATATGAACGCGCCCCGGCAGATCGCTCGGTCACGACCCTGCTCTTACCGGAGGGGTACTGAGGGTAACGGAAGTGGAGCGGATCAGCGACGAGCTAGTCGCGCGGTCAGGGTCTCGACCATGGCCACGATCATGGCGCGGTCCGGGCTGCTGACCTTCGTCAGTAGCCGGGCGAGATGGTTGGCCTGATCGCTGGAGCGGGTGCTGGCCCCGGTCAGCAGTTCCGAGGTGTCGCACTGGAAGATGTCAGCCAACTCGGCCAGGCGCGCGATCGTGGGCATGACGACGCCACGCTCCATTCGGGAGACCGCCTCGTTGCCAATCCCCAACCGTTCCGCCACCTGTTCCTGAGTGAGGTTGGCTGCTATGCGGTGCCTGGCAATCGCGTGCCCCACCACAACAACCAGTCGGTCTATCTCCGTTCTGCCCATGCTATCTCCATATCAACCGATATGGTAGAGCATCATTTTTTCTGTATGAAGTGCTTTACGAGTTGAGTTTCCACGAAGGCCAGCCGTTCGCCGGTGTGGACGACCGGATCGCTGCGCAGGCCGATTGGGATGCCGTCGTGCGTGAACGGCTTGACGGCCGTGAGCGAGGCATCGAGCTTGAGCGTGTCCCCGATCGACGCACCCTCATGCACCAGATCCCCGGCACGCGTGGCCGGAATGAACAGGCCGCCTTCATCGGCGGTGATCCGGCCGCGCCGCCTGACGCGCCACAGGCTGGTGGCCGCGGGTGCCCGATGCAGCGGCGCGATGGCCTGGTGCATTGCCAGCACGTGGCGGTCGCGCGAAGAACCGCCAATATCGTTGCGCTCCAATGCTGTGGTCACTGGCAGCACGATATCGGCATGGCGTGCCGTGGCCGTCCACCAGATGTCCTGCACAATCACCGTTTGCGGTCGTGCCCAGGCATCGCGCCGGTTGCGCGCCACGCATCGCCACATAGGGCAGCGTGACGCTCACGCCCGAGGCCATCGAGCCGACAGGCAGCTGGCCGCTGGTGCGGGCGGGGCCGGATTGCTGGCGCAACCAGTCACCGATGATGGGCATGGGAGGACTCCTGTTCAGTCGATTCAATGTGAGCGATGGCGGCGAATGCCTGATCGAGGTCGGACATTAGATCGGACACGGCCTCCAGGCCGATATGCAGCCGAATCACGGTGCCGTGCGATGACCAGTCGCTGATGCTGCGCGCGCGGCGCATGTCGGCGAGTACCGCCAGGCTTTCGAAGCCGCCCCATGAGGCACCGATGCCGAACAGCTGCAGGTTGTCGACAAAGCGTTCGGGCGCCACCGGCGCCTGCGAATGCAAGGTGAAAGAGAGCAGGCCATTGGTGCCATGGCAGTGGCGTTGCCACAGCGTGTGATTGGGATCGTGCGGCAGGGCAGGGCAGAAGACCTGTGCGACTTCGGGGCGATCGAGCAGCCATTGCGCCACCGCCAATGCGCTTTCCTGATGTTGCGCGAGACGCGCGCCTAGGGAGCGGATCCCGCGTTGGACCAGATAGGAATCGTCGGGGCTCACGGCCATGCCGAAGGAGTCGGACATCGTCGCCAGTGGTTGCCAGGCGGCCTCGGTGGTGCAGACCGTGCCCATCATCACGTCGGAATGGCCACACAGGTACTTGGTGGCGGCCATCAGGGAGATATCGGCGCCGAGTTCCAGCGGGCGATACAGCAGACCCGATCCCCAGGTGTTGTCGGCGGCGACCAGTGCGCCGTTTGCATGTGCGCGTTCCGCCAGCGCGGGCAGGTCGCACATTTCATAGACCAACGAGCCGGGGGCTTCCGCATAGACCAGCCGCGTTTCCGGGCGCAGCTTCGCATCGAGGTCGGAGCCGTCCGCCGCATAGAAGTCGGCAGCGATGCTGTGCTGGCGCAGGAAGCCGTTGGCCAGGTTGCGCACTGGCTCATAGACGCAGTCGGGTAGCAGCACATGCTCGCCGGGGCGTACATAGGCTAGGATCGTCATCGCCGCCGCAGCCAGCCCCGACGGGAACAGGCGTGTGCGATAGCCGCCTTCAAGCATCGTCACCATGTCTTCGAGCGCGAAGTTGGTGGGGTTACCGCGCGCACCGTAGGTGAACAGGCGCTCGGTATCGCGACGCGCGCGCATCTCTCGCTGCTGGGCAACGGATTCGAACAGCACGGTGCTCGCACGCACCACGGCTGGGTTGACCGGTTGGCCGCCGGACACAGCGGATATGCGCCCGGCATGGGCAAGGCGTGTTGGGAGCGCTTTCGTCATGGTTGGCCTGTGGGGTGGCTCACGATTGTGGGAGACGTCGCAAGGTTCGTGCCTTCCGTTAGTCGACATGAGCGCCGGACAGCTTGACGATCTGCGACCAGCGGGAGATGTCCTGATTGAGCTGTACGGCGAATGCTTCGGAGCTGTTGGCTATGACGTCGCTGCCGCTGTCGCGGATGGTCTTCACCACGTCGGGCATCTGCAGCACCTGCACGATGGCACGATTCAGCAGCGCCACGCGCTCGGGCGGCGTGCCGGCCGGCACGAAGAAGCCGTACCAGTCCTCAAAGCGTGCATTGCGATAGCCCAGTTCTTCAAGGGTCGGCACCTTAGTGAATACCCCGAGACGACGCGGGCTGGTGACGGCTAATGCCCGCATGCGGCCAGTCTGGATGAAACCGGCCACCGACGAGGTGGACGTGATCAGCACATCTACCTGTCCGCCGAGCAGGTCGTTGATGGCCGGCCCGGCACCTTTGTATGGCACATGCTGCAGCGAGACCTTGCTGTCCTTGTCAAGCACCGCGCCCACAAGGTGCGACAGCGTGCCGTTGCCGGGCGTGGCAAAGGTGATCTTCTGCGGCTGCGCCTTGGCCTGTGCTGCCAGTTCCTCGAACGACTTCCAGGGGGCGTTGGTGGAGACGACGATAGCCAGCGGCGCAGCGTTGATCTGCGTGACCGGAATGAACTGCTTGATCGGGTCGAAGCCCGGCGCGCGATAGAGCGTCGGGTTTACGGCCATGATCGATACCTGCGACGTCAGCACCGTATAGCCATCGGGCTTCGACTCCGCCACATAGCGCGTGCCGATATTGCCGCCGGCGCCGCCGCGGTTGTCCGTCACCGCGCTCTGGCCTAGCACTTGTGACAGCCGCGCGGCCACCACGCGCGTCACGGCATCATTGCCGCCGCCGGCGGGAAACGGCGACACGATGCGTAGCGACTGCGACGGATAATCGTTGACCGGCGCCAGCGGCTGCGCCGTGGCGGCGCCGAACATGGTGAAGGTGAGTGCTGCAACCAGAAGCTGCGGAAAGCGTGATGACATCGGGCGTGACATGGGGCGACCTCGTTCTCTTTTGGCAGGTTTGTCGTGGCGGACTTGCAGGTTCGGGTGGGAATCAGTCGAGAGGCCTGAAACGGAAGGTGGCCAATTCCTGCGCGTCGAGCTGGCCGATCAGCCCCGTTTCCCAAGCCAGGTATTGGCGGGCTGCGGCCTTGTTGCCGTCGTGGCGGTCGTGCACGAAGAACAGGTAGTCGATGCACCGCGCATCGGGGAGGGTCTCGGCGCCCCGGCTCACGGCATGGCCGGCATCCCGCCATGCGCCGAAGCCGCCGTGCAGCCGGCGTACATCGCGATAGCCGAGCGTGTGCAGGTCAGCGAAGGCCAGGTCAGCGGGATCATCGCCGTCGGCATCGCCGATCAGCACCAGCGTGGTGTCGTGCGGCACGCCGCGCAGGTTTTGTGCCAATCGCGCACGCGTAGACCAGTGGCTGCCGGCGATTCGGCCGGCGCGGTACGTCATGCTGCCGCGCAGGTCCAGCGCTAGCATCGATTGCGTGGCCATTCCGGCGGCCAACTGCGCGACATTGATGGTGGCCGGCGCGGCCACCCGATATGCGGGTCCGTGCGCAGCCTTGACTCCGGCCACGAGTCCTGCCTGCAATCCGCCATCGAGTACCACGGCGTCATGGCCCATCTGGCGCAGCCAGCTGGCCACTACGATGGCGCGCACCCCTTCGGCATCGAACAGCACCAGCCTAGCGCGGCGCACGCCGACATATTGATCGGTAGCCTGCATAAGCTGGCCGCCAGGGGTGTGTTGCGCGCCGGGCAGCGTCTGTGTGGCGTATTCCTCGGGGGTGCGCACGTCGCACAGGAATGTGGTGCGCGACCTGTCGGCCAGCCATGCAATGGCCTGCGCGGCGGCGATGCGCGGCACATCGAAGCGGGCGGCCAGCGCCTGCGCGGCGTTGCGCGCGGCATCGAGTTCGCGTGGCGACGCGTTCTCCGGATAGCGTGCGGTACCGCCGTGTTCGAGCGTGAAATCGTTCAGGTACCAGCCTTGCGTACCGTTTTCGAGCGCATAGACCGGGTTGCTCACGCCAAAATTGATCAGCGATTGCGCACCGATGATGCTGCGCGTACGGCCCGCACAGTTGATCACGATCGGCGTGGTGCTGTCGGGCACCAGGTCACGCAGGCGATAGGCGAGTTCGCCGTTGGGACAGCAGATCGCGCCCGGGATATTCATCTTGCGGAATTCGCCGGTCGGGCGGCCATCGAGCACCACCGGTGCATTGGCACCGGCCTGCATGGCTGCCAGTTCCTGCGCGGTGACGCGTGGGGTGCGGTAGTGGTGCTCAGCCAGTTCGCCGAAGGTCTTCGACGGCACGTTGACGCCGGCAAACAGCGCGTAGCCGGCGGCCTGCCAGGCCGGGACGCCGCCATCGAGGACAAACAGGTTCGTATAGCCAAGGCGTGCCAGCGCGGCGGCTGCGGCCTGCGCCACGCCGTCGCCGTCATCGGCCAGCACCATGCGCGCATCGGTACGAGGTGCCAGGCGGCCGATGTCGAGTTCGAGCCGGCTGTAGGGCAGCGGCACGGCATAGAACGGATGGCCCTCGCCATACTGGCCGTGTTCGCGCACATCGAACAGGGCGATCTCGTCGGCATCGTGCAGCCAGCCCTTCAGGGTGACGGCGTCGACAGCGGTATAGGAAGCTTGGCTCATGAAATTTTGGGCAAAGGGTGGCCGCCCTCTCCGCGGAGAGGAAATTCGTCGGGTCGGATCTCAGGAGTGGGCGGCCTGACGGTATGGCTCAGGCCCCCGTTCAGGCTTTCTTTTAGCGGCGGGTCTGTACGCCCACGTTCATGATCTGGCAGCGGCCGGTCTCGAGGTCGAACGTCAGCCGTTCGGTCAGCGTTTCCAGCGCCCGACCATACATATGCAGATGGCGGATGACGTCTTCCCCTTGGATTTCCACGGAATGGATATCGTCAGGCAGCAGCGCGATGCCACAGCGCGGGCCGACTTCCACGGTATGCGAATATTCGAGCGTGCCCACACCGGCCTGGCTGCCATCGTCGGTGCGGGTGTAGACATCGTTGAATTCGATGCCGCTGACACCGGCCACGCAGGCCCAGGTGGTGTGGTTGTGCGGCGGGATGCGCTTGCCCGGACGCATTACGTTCAGGTACAGCGCATAGGTCTGGTCAGGATCCTCGGTGATCAGGTAACGCGCCTGGCGTTCACCGGGCTCGGGCGGCGGGAAGTCGGTCTCGCCCCACAGTTCGGTGCGGGCGGCCAGTTCTTCCACATGGGACAGGACATCGGCCAAGCTGGCGCGCGTGACGGCGCGTTTATCTACGATATTCTTAATGGATTCGATGGTCTCTCCGACGGCTGCCTGGCGCTGTTGTGTGATGGACATGATGCAATCGATCCTTGTAATCTCTGTTTTTGAGGGGTAGAACGCTGTTTCGTGTTTCACTGTAATGAACATCAGCCCTGAAAACCACTTAATGCGCGACGAAAACCCATTAGCAGGACTAATGAATGCGTAACCTCGATCTGGACCTGCTTCGCACACTGGTGGCCATTGCCGACAATGAAACCTTTGGCGCCGCCGCCGAAGCCGTGCAACGCACGCAATCGGCCGTCACCCAGCAGATGCAACGGTTGGAAGAACAGCTTGGGCTGACGCTGTTCGAGCGCCAGGGCCGTGGCAAGCAGATGACGCGGCATGGCAAGAAGCTGCTGGAATACGCGCGGCAGCTGCTGACCATCAACGACGAGACGCTCCGAATGCTGCGCGAGGGAGACCTGACCGGCTCGCTGCGCATTGGCGCGCCGCACGATGTGGCGGATACCATCCTTCCGGTGCTGCTGTCGCATATTGCTCGGTCGTCGCCGGCGCTGCGGCTGGAGATCCATGTCGGCAGAAGCCCATTCCTGATGGAATCGCTGCGGCGCGGCGAAATTGACCTGACCGTTTCCACGCGCGAGGACAATACACTCGAAGGCATTGTGCTGCGCACCACGCCTACGATCTGGGTGTGTTCGGCGGATTTTGTCTATGAGCACGGCACGCCGGTACCGCTGATCCTGGCCGATGAGCCGAGCCTGTTCCGCAAGCTGTCGCTCGAGGCGTTGACGCATGCTGGTGTACCCTGGCGTATCGCTTATCTGGCACCAAGCCTGATCGGCATCAAGGCGGCGCTGCGCGGTGGATTGGGCATTACGGCGCGCAGCATCGACCTGCTGACGGCGGACATGCGTATCCTGGGCGAGAACGATGGCTTGCCGCGGTTGCCCGATGTCACCTACTACCTTTGGGCGCGTCCCAATGCGGTCAATCCTGTTGCACGGCATGTCTTCTCAATGCTCAAAACCGCCCTGCAGCGCGGGCTGGTCAGCGCGTGACGGCTACCCGCGATTTCGGCGTTCTGAGAACAGGGAAACCTGAATCGTAGGCCGCGTAGCAGGCGCTGCAAACTAAGAAGATCGCGTATCAATATTTGCCGCGGAATGATGGCTTCGCTGCATACCACGGCTTCAGGTCCGTCAGTCGGGCAATTCGTCGCGGAAAATGCTGAGCGGCTGCGCCTGATACGGCTGCCCGGATACTGTCCCGAGCTGAACCCCGATGAGTTGCTCAATCAGGATGTGAAAACCAACGCGATGGGCGAGGGCCGGCCGACCAGCAAGACGGAAATGATCGATGTAAGCGCGCGGTGATCCCGTCTTGACGACAGCGCCGCGGTCAGGACTGCGGGAGTTGCCAGTGATGAGGCAGAAGCTCCTCGAGGCGACTTGCGGGCTGCGTTGGCAGTCGTGTGAGAACGTCTTTGAGATAGGCGTAGGGATCGTGACCGTTCAGCCTGGCCGACTGAAGGAGGCTCATGGCCGCAGCAGCGCGACGGCCTGCCCGAAGCGATCCCGCAAAGAGCCAATTGCTCCGGCCGAGAGCAACCGGACGGATCTGGTTTTCGCACCAGTTGTTATCGATCGGGACTTGCGGATCCTCGAGGTACCGCGTCAGGGCAGTCCATCGCCGCAGACTGTAGTCCAGCGCCTTGGCGATAGCGGATCCCTCGCTCACGCGAGCGCGTTGCCCGGTCATCCAGGCGTGGAGCGCATCGGCAATCGGCCGGGCGCGTTGTTGCCGGATTTCCAGCCGCAATTGTGCAGCAAGCTGCTGCACTTCCCGCTCGACCTCGTAGAGCTCACCTATGTACTGCAGAGCATCCTGTGCGATCTGGCTTTTGCTCGCTGCGTGGAGGTCGTAAAACTTACGTCTTGCGTGCGCCATGCAACCTAACTCGGTAATGCCCTGGGCAAACAGCGCCTTATAACCGGTGAAGTCGTCGCAGACGAGCTGGCCTTTCCAGTTGCCAAGGAAGTTCCTCGCATGCTCGCCCGCGCGACTGTCGGCGAAGTCGTACACCACTGCGCGCAGATCCTCGAAGGCCCCGGGGCAATACGTCCACAGGTAGGCGCGCTGCGTCTTGCCCTTACCGGGACTGAGCATGGCCACCGGCGTCTCGTCGGCATGCAGCACACGATGTTGCAGAATCTGCTCCTTGAGCGCGTCCACCAGTGGCTGTAGTTGCACGCCGCACATGCCGACCCATTGCGCGAGCGTGGACCGAGGAATGGCCAGGCCTGCGCGCTCGAAGATGCGTTCCTGCCGATATAGAGGCAAGTGATCGCTGTATTTGGCTACCAGCACCTGCGCAAGCAATCCGGCGGTAGGGATTCCCTTGTCGATCACCTGGGCCGGCACCGGGGCCTGCGTCAGCGTTTCGCACTGCGCACACACCCATTTGCCGCGCACATGACGCTCGACGGTGAACACGCCGGGCGTATAGTCCAGCTTCTCGCTGACGTCTTCGCCAATGCGCTTGAGCTGACAGCCGCAACCACACGTGGTCGACGTCGGCTCATGGCGAACTTCGACACGCGGCAGATTCGGCGGCAGCGGCGCACGGCGCGGTTTGTTCGGCGGGGGCTCGTTCTTCGGTTTGCTGGCGAGTTGTTCGAGCTCGTGCTCGATGGCGATCAGGTCTGCGTCGATGGCTTCGTCAAGCAAGCTCTGTTGCTCGGTTGGAAGCTTCTCGCTACGGGCGGCAAACTTCCACCGTTTCAACACAGCCATCTCATGCGTGAGCTGGGCGATGCGGGTATCTTTGAGGCGCAACTCACTATCCCGCACCCGCACTTCTGACATCAAATCCATGGCCAGCACCCGCAGTTGGTCTGCGTTCATGCCCTGGAGTTGTGCGGTGTCGATCATGCCGGCTATTGTGCCGTGCCCGGCATTCCACAAACATCGGCACGCGCACCGATTGCAATCGCGGACGTTACACGATTCGGATCACTCCATCCTGACCGATGCGCTGCCATGGCAATCCAAGCACCAGGCCGGCCAATTGTTCGTGCGTCAGCGGGTATTGCTTTGGTTCGCCGGAACGCGGCCACGCGAACTGCCCTTGATTTAACCGGCGTGCTGCCAACCAGATGCCGATGCCGTCGTGAACCAGAACCTTCATACGGTTGGCCCGGCGATTGGCAAACAGGTAGGCATGGTGCGGATGCGCGGCCCCGAACACCGTGACCACCCTGGCCAGCGCCTTGTCGAAGCCGGCCCGCATGTCCAGCGGATCGACCGCCAGCCAAACCTCGTCAATGCGGATCACGCCAGCCACTCGCGCAGCCAGGCAACGCATTGCGCTGCTTCGGATGTCGGCCAGCTTACCGTGATCGACTGGTCTGCGCGACGCACTTCGACACGGATCTCGGTTGAGCGCACGTTCCTCGACTCGAGCGGTACCGGCACGAATGCCGGCGTCGCGGCCCGTTGGACTGCCACTTCGCTGCCGACGATCAGGGCCGGCACATTCCCTTCGGCCTGGTCAACCCAGCGCCTGAGCAGGTTAGCGTTGAGCTTGTGATGCAACGCAATTGCTGCAATCGAAACACCTGGTCCCTGGCATGCAGCAACCACCTGAGCCTTGAATTCGCGGCTGTAGCGGCGGCGCCGACGTCGTCCGGCCGGAGCCTCTTGTTCGATAGTGTTCACGTGTCCACCTATTCGTTAAGCGGACACGATGCTCCCAAGACCTTCACCTCAATTCAAGACGGGTTGCCCGGACGCTTACTGATCGATAGCGTGCGTCGCGATCTGCATCGCCTGCAGAAGCATCCTCATGTCATCCGTAACCTTTTTCAGGAAAAGCATGTTTGCTACGCAGCCTGATTTGCGCACTATTTAGTGCACGGGTCAGTACGTGTTTGCGCAACTCACCCGACGCATTGGCCTCGCTTCTGGCCCGTGCTATGCCGCAATCAGACTTGGTTGACACGTTGGGCGCCACCGCCAGCGCATCAAGTCTCGACCTGTGACGATCCCCGAGGAGTCCAATGAGTTGTCGGATCTGTTGAAGTCCGAAAAACGGTAGTTCTCATCGATATCCGCGATGCGGCACCGGAGCAGCTAAAGCAGCGGCAATACATGAATGACCGGTATATCGGCCTCCAACAAATAATGACTGCACCGAGATTTGGCGACGAGGCCTCATGAGCCTCCGCATTAAGCTGGGCCGGCAACGTTGTATGCGCATGCGCTGGGCGGACTCGGTATGAGGCTACCCCAGGGGTGGCTGAAGCGCCTCCGATGAGGAGGTGAAAGCCGCCGTTGACTACATGCTGGCGGCAGCCAAGTAGCACGACGCATCATCCGTAGCGACGGAGCCAACCGCAGGCGAGCCAGTTGGTTAGCCAATCCGACTGCCTATGCAATCTTGCTCCGCCGACCGACCGCATGACGACAGCGCGCAAAGAGCGGCGGCGTGTTGAGGTTCTGTGATGCCGCATGGGCAACAGTGGCGACACTTGAAGGAGGGAACCCTCAATCACGGCTTGGGCATGTCACCATGATGATGCCGCTGGCCCTCGACGGCATCCGGTCCGTGGTCGGCGAGTTGTGCGTCGAACCAGTTGTGCAATGCCGCAACGGAATTGGCATCTGATGTTCGGTAGTCGAGTTCGGCGCCGTCGGCGACCTCCCGGTACTCAATGGCAATTTGCCCCGGTTTTGCTAAACGAAGCTCGGTCAGGCCAGGCATGTCATTGCCGTGAATGTATGATGGACTGGAAAAGTCGCCTTCGATGAACTGGCTTCTTATCTCTTGCAGATGCTCCCTAATCAGCGTGGTCTGCTCTTTGTCGCCAGCATGTTTGGCTATAACGCGCTGCGTTCCACCCACAGCAGTCTTGGTAAATATATGGGTTGTAGCCTTGAGGTTGAACGGCATGACGTTTTTGCCTCGCTCGGCGATTTCGACTTGGCGCTGGACATCGGCAGCGTTGGCAAGCGGCGGGACGGTCGAGGCAGCAACTGCCAGAGCGACACAAGTAAAGGTCTTTTTCATTTGCGAGGTACCTGTCGGGTAGAAAGCGGGACTGCGCTCAGCCAGGCAATGCAGCTAGTACACATGCGGCGCAGAGAAAAAGCCATTCGATAATAACCAGGTCGGGCTACGCGTCGGCCGTGAATTCCTCGAAGGCTTTCAATGCGTGTGTGGCATACATCATGGACGGTCCGCCCCCCATGTACACGGCTGTTCCCAGCACTTCCTCCAATTCGGCTCGCGCGGTTCCCAGCTTGACAAGCGCTTGGACGTGAAAGCCAATGCAGTCGTCGCAACGGCAAGCGACGGCAATACCCAATGCCACCAACTCCCTCGTCTTCTTGCTTAGCGCACCTTCTTTGGTACCGGCCGCAGCCAGTTGGGAGAAGGCTGTCATCAAGTCAGGTTGGGTCTCACGCAAGCGGCGCATTTGCGCAGACACATTTTTGACTACGGTCTTGAATTCCGGAATGCCACTCATGAAGCCTCCATCGTCTAGGAAATGCGCACGGCGATTGAACCATCGTTCAACATCATTGACGCGAGCAGCCCCTCGGCTGCTCAACTGGTTGACATCGAACTACTTTGCGCCAGCCTTCGGTGTCGAGCATGTTTTCACACCCAGAATGCTGTAGGCAGGACAGATGCGCACTATGCCGGTAAGAAGTGGCAGGACGCCAATCCAGCCCCAGGCGCCAATGCCTCCGGTCGCGGCCAGACCAATCAGGACCAACCCGATAACAATCCGGAGGATTCGGTCAATGGTTCCAACATTTGCTTGCATTGCAGGCTCCTTGTCAATAACAAGACGGTGTGGACGAAAAGCGGAATGGACTTGCTGCTCTGCACATCCAGCTTTTGAAGCGAGAGCTACTGAAATAGTCTTGCCTCTTGCTGGACGTCGGTTCTTGATATAGCGCAAGCTAGTGCGGAACGCCGACACCGGCCGTGCCTCGACTGAAGCTAGCGTGCATCCTTCGGGCGGTCCCCCTTGGGCCAGTCTTTCACCCATGCAGCGTAATCGGGCCTCGGCTTCTGCGTGAAGTCAGCGGCGACGTCAACCGCGTCCTGGGCTGACAGCGTTCCGCCCTGCCCAAGCGGCATGTTGTGCTTCACGAACGCGGCCGCCGTGTACAGGCGCGCCATGCCAGCGCCCACATTGAACGAGTCCTTGCCCCAGACCGGAGGGAACACATAGCCGCCTTGCGGATTCTTAGTACCCTGGCCTTCGCCACCGTGGCAGGACGCACATTGCGCGGTGTAGATGGCCTTGCCATGGGCCGGGTCTGGCTTCTGAGGCGTGTCAATTTTTTCAAAACCTCGACCAGTCACGTTGATGCCGGTCGGGACACCCGTTTCACGCGGGGCTAAGGTGTTCGACAATGCGCTTGATGGTCCCATCCCTCCCAGACGCATCCCTTCCCTCAAGAATCACCAGAATCCGGTCGCTGCAGGAAATGAAGTGCTTCTGTAGTTTGACCCGCTCGATTTGAGCAGGTGGACCATCTCCTCATAGGTCACATGGAGCTTACCTCGGATGGGGAGCCGTCTGGCTACTTGCCGTCGTTCTCATGGTTCACCTTTCGCGGATCGGGCACATTGGGCGCGGCGGGGCTAGCCTTGCCGGGTGTGAGCGGGGTAACTTTCTCGGAGAGCAACAGCTCCAGCGAAGGTCGGTCTACGACCTCCTGTTCGAGAAGTAGCTTTGCCAGCGCGTCCAGCTTGTGCCGGTTTGCCAGCAAGGTCTGCTTCACCCGCTGGCTGGCATCGCCCAGAATCGTCCGGACTTCTGCATCGATGATTTGCGCAGTACTCTCGCTGTATTCCTTGTGTTGCCGAGGCATCAGTCCTGGTCCGGTAAAGAGCGGGTTCGGCATATCCTCGTAAGTAGCGAGTCCAAGCTGCTCGCTCATGCCGAACTGCGTAATCATCTGGCGAGCCATGTCTGTTGCGCGTTGCAGGTCATTTTGCGCGCCGGTCGAAACGTCTCCGTAGACAATCTGTTCGGCAATGCGACCTCCAAGCAAAACATCGAGTCGGTCGAACAGCTCGCTTTGCTTCAGGAGATAGCGGTCCTCTGTCGGGGTCTGCTGCGTGTACCCCAGTGCTGCGACGCCTCTGGGAATGATAGAGACCTTGGAAACTCGGTCAGCATGTGGCCGCGACTCAGCCACGATGGCATGACCGGCCTCGTGGTAGGCGATGGTTTCCTTCTCCTGCGGATTCATCACGCGGTTCTTCTTCTCCAAGCCGCCTACGATGCGGTCCAGCGCCTCGTCAAAATCAATCATCTCCACGGCATCCTTGCCCTTCCGGGCCGCCAGCAGTGCGGCCTCGTTGACAAGGTTGGCGAGGTCGGCGCCCGCGAATCCGGGCGTGCGCCCGGCCAGCTTGGTCAGGTCGACGGTCGGGGCAAGAACGACATTTTTGATGTGTACCTTGAGAATCTGCTCGCGCCCTTTCAGGTCAGGGCGGTCTAGCGCGATATGGCGGTCGAAGCGGCCGGGGCGCAGCAACGCCGGGTCCAGGATTTCTGGCCGGTTGGTGGCCGCCATGATGATGACGCCTTTGTTGGTATCAAATCCGTCCATCTCAACCAACAACTGGTTCAGGGTCTGTTCGCGTTCGTCATTGCCGGTAACTGCACCGAGGGCACGGGTCTTGCCTAGCGCGTCGAGTTCGTCAATGAAGATGATGCAGGGTGCCTTGGTTTCGGCCTGGTTGAACAGGTCGCGTACCCGCGCGGCTCCAACGCCCACAAACATCTCAACGAACTCAGAACCGCTCATGGTGAAGAACGGCACACCAGCTTCGCCGGCTACTGCCTTTGCCAATAATGTCTTGCCGGTGCCAGGAGCCCCCAGGAGCAGTACGCCCTTGGGAATCTTGCCCCCCAGACGCCGATAGCGCTGCGGGTCCTTCAGGAAGTTGACGATTTCGGCTAACTCCTCCTTTGCCTCATCGATGCCGGCGACGTCGGCAAACGTCACCCCCGTTTCTTTCTGCATGTAGACCTTTGCCTTGCTCTTGCCTATTTCCAACATCCCGCCGGCGGCGCTGCCCACCCGCTTGATGAGAAAGCTCCAGACGGCAAAGAAGAGCATTGCAGGAACAATCCACGACAGCAGCGTGCCAATCCACTTGCTGTCGGCCTGGCCGACGAAGCGCACCTTGGCGGCTTCGAGGTCCTGGACCAGATTGGGGTCGTTGACCCGAAGCGTGGAGAACGGGTGGTCTCCCTTTCCCTGGCGCAACATCTCTTCGACCTGTTGCTTGGGGAGCAGTGTCTCAATGCCAGTGGTGCTGAGCGTGCCAGTGATAGCTCCTTCTCCAAGCGTGATGTCCTTGAGCTTTCCGGCCTTGAGTAGGACCTTGAAGTCGCTGTACGGTAGCGTCTCGACATGGGACGAGAACAGGACGCTCTGAAGGAAGAGCATCGCGGAAACTGCCAGGACCACATACCATAGGGAAAACTGCTGCTGACGCGGTTCCATAGAAACCCTTTAATCTTTCGGGTAAGCCAAGAAAATTCGACTGCCACCGCTATTCGAGGTCGGCCGCCGGTCCCAAAAAGCTGTGGCGCTAAGCCTTGCAGTCATATCGGTAGTCGCCATTCTTGGTGTCAGGTCTCTCCCCGAAAGCTGTTGTGTAACCATGCAAAGAAAGCCCCAGCAGCAAAGAACCACACTGCAAAAACGAAGGCCGGGTAGATGACCGACCACCAAGATATCGGTTCGCCCGTCTGAAGGCGCCGGAAATCGAGCCCGTGAAAGAGCGCATTCATGAAATTCATGAAGGGCTCAGGAAGAACCATCCAAACGAGCGTGCATAGAACGTAGAAGAGCACGACTGTTGCAGATAGCGTCACACCAGTCTTGAACGGCTTCATGGCAGCCTCCGGGTGCAAGGAAGATTACGGTTGAATTCAATGAGGACGCGTCCGCGGAACATCTCGGCCTGAGATGTGCGGAATGAATGCTGGTGTCTTGTGCCGATATTCCTCATAGGCCTGCCCGAACTCGGCCAGTGCGTCCTGCTCCTCTGCCTTGGCCAGCCGAACATACATCCAGACCAAAATGGGGAACATCACCAGAGTGACTATCGTCGGCCATTGCAGCAGGAAGCCGAACATAATCAGGACGAAAGCGACATACTGAGGGTGCCTCATGCGCGCATAGAGACCAGTGGTCGCGAGGCGGTGCTGCTGCTGGGCCAGGTACAGAATGCGCCAGGCGGAAGACAGCATGATGAAGCCGCCAAAAATTAGAATGTCGCTGGCGATGTGAAATGGCCCCAGGTGTGGATTGCCGCTCCAGCCAAAAATCATCTCCGGAAGATGACCGGCATCATGCGAGAGGAAGTCGATTCCCGGGAACTTCGCCGAAAGCCACGGCAGCAGAAGATAGATAGTCAGGGGGGTGCCATACATCTCTGTGAAGAGCGCCACAATAAACGCGGAGAACGCGCCAAACGAGCGCCAATCGCGCTGGGTCTTCGGCTTGGTGAAGCTGAAGGCGAAGATGATGAAGACAGCGGAGTTGATAATGACCAGCGTCCAGAGGCCGTAGCTGGATTGTGTTTCGGGTTGCATCATCGCTCTCCCTTGGTGGTCGTGTCCTTTGTGGCGTCATCCGGTCGGTGACGGTGTCCATGTCCATGTCCACCGTGCATGAAGATGTGCATCAGGGGGCAGGCGGCCAGCAGAAGTAATGGCAGGAACTGAATGACGTGTGCCCGGTGTTCAGTCCATAGGAAGTAGGCAATCACCAGCAGAAAGCCAATCATGACCAGCTTGGACCTGGCCACGGTGCGCAGTGCGTCGGCAGGCCGCTCATGACCGTTGTGGTCGTGGTTCATGTTTTCCTCCTTAAAAGGGAAGACGGTATCGCCTAGCAGCAGCCGTGGTGCCGATGATGCCGATGTATGCATCTCGTCGGGTCTTGCTGAAAAACCGTTCGCGACGCCTCCGATTCAAAGTAAAACGAGCGACGCGGTTGCCACGCTCGGCGGACAGGGCCGTAGCCTTGTCCACCATCATTCCGCAGATGGGTCCTTGGCGAGTGGCTTAGCGGCGCGGGAAGCAAGCGCGGGCCTCGCCGCAGGGATAGGAGCGACGTCCGGTGGGCTAGGACTGCTAGAAGGCCCAGCCGAGCTACGCCTATCTACGGGGTGAAGAATATATTTCGCCGGGTTGGCGAGGAAAGCCTGCTCACAGTGTGGGGAGCAGAACCAATATCGCTTCTGGTCGACTTCCGTGCTGGCAGCGGCCTCCTGTGGGGAAATCTCCATGCCACAAACTGGGTCACGCACGAGCTGCTGGGGTGCGGCTGGGCCCGCGGCGGCCGTTGGAACTGCCTGGGCGTCGGTAATGCCGTAATTCCTCCCATTAGGGGTGGTGGACTTGGTCGGCATTCCGTCCTCTCCTTGGGGCGATTAGGAGGATCTGCAGCGCGTAAATTACATTTCATTCTGGGCGACCAGTCGATTTGCTTCTTGATTTCAATCAAGCGTTCATGGGAGATCAGGGACGCAGTGGGGTGCCGGTTCGGGAATGAATGTCGAACGCCACACGAAGCACGTTTGAAGGCTGCAGAAGCCGCTGGGCCAGCCGATGCCGGAGCCGAGGTTGCTGTGCTCCCCGTATTGCGGGCCTAGAAGACCGCTACCGTGCCATGGATCAGCTCATTGACCAAGGCAGGGAACTCCGCCAGCTGTTGCCTCGCGAGTTCACGAACTTGCTGCGCCTGGGCGCTCGAGAGGCCGCGCTCGGCCACGACATCAATGGCAAACAGTTGGGGCTGGTCGATGGGGCGTCCAATTCCGGAGAGAAGCCGGACGATGACTTCATCCGCACCATCCACGCTTGCTTGAATATGAGTGGCTAACCGGTGGGCAAGCACGTTGTAGAGCTTGCCGACATGTGACGCCGGGTTCTTGCCCGCTGCCGCCTCCAGCGACATTGGCCGATAGGGGGTGATCAGGCCATTGACACGGTTTCCGCGACCGACCTGGCCGTCATCACCGTGCTCAGCGCTCAAGCCAGTGACCGTCAGGTAGATCCCACTTTCGTCGCAGGCATCCCGGCTATCGAGGGTATTGATTGCAATCTCGCACTCAGTGCCGATGCGCTCGGCCAGATACGACCCAATTCGCCCCTTGAGGATGAAGTACTCGTCGACGCCGTGTACGCGTCGGTCGACAAACGCCAGTGCAAGAGTCAGACGGTGATGCTCACCCAGCCGACACCCCATCACCTTGTAATCGAGGCCCGCCGCCTCAAACACTCCCCTGTCGGCACGTGAGCGTAGAAGGTCGGCAACCAACAGCACCGCTCTTTCAAGCGATGAGGGTGGCGCATAGCCGACGCCAAAGGATGTGTCATTGGACAGTGGAAGAGACGCTGCGTTGGTCACCCGCCGGAGGTTCGGGGCTGAGGGCCGGAGGATTGGCTCGATGCGGATGTCATTGCCAATACTGCCCAAGGACGTTGCCAGGTACTCGCGAATGGCCTGCTCGACAACTAGCTCGGCCTTGGCCGATGGAAGTTCGGTAATAGGGCCGGACACTAACAACCGCGTTGGGCGCAGCACTTTGCCACCGCCGAACTTTGGCGTGCTTATGCCGCCGATGAGTAGGGCCTTGTCCAGATTGAAGTGCTGGATTGCTCCATAGGCTTCGAGGTAGGCGTGACACAAGGCGCGTGCCGCAGCTTCGACAGCTCCATCGCATAGGCTATCGGGATGTCCGATGCCCTTGTGCTCGCACATTTCCGTCTGCTCGCCTCGCCACGACGGCCAACGCGAGATAGAAATCGCAATGTTCTCCATGATAGACATCTCGAACCCCTTTCACGCCGTCGCCCTGTAGTCATTCTATGTAGCGGCGCTGGGTCAAGTCGCGAACCATTCGGTTCCCGACTGGGCCAACAAGCGTTGTTGAGGCAAATCAAGCAAACGGCCTTTCGCGCTGCCTAGCATAAATGCTGAAAACTGGATTTTCGATTGCGGGCTAGTCGCGACAGGGCTACTGGGGCATTATTAGGCTCATGTGGTCCGGCGTTTGAAGATTGCCAAAGGATGGAGGGTGTCTCGTGCACAAGCTATGGGTGGCACTTGCGGCAATGCTCGCAATTGGGCTGACGGGCTGTGGATACAACGCGATCCAGACCCAGGACGAGCAGGTCAAGGCAGGCTGGTCGGAAGTGGTGAACCAGTACCAACGCCGTGCTGACTTGGTCCCTAACCTGGTCAACACCGTGAAGGGTTACGCCAGCCATGAGCGTGAAGTCCTGACGCAGGTGACCGAGGCGCGGGCGCGTGTCGGCGCAATCCAGGTCACACCTGAGCTGCTCAACAACCCGCAGGCCTTTGCCCAATTTCAGGCGGCACAGCAGGCGCTCTCCGGCTCCCTATCGAGGCTGCTGGCGGTTTCCGAGAATTACCCCCAGCTGAAGGCCGATGCGGGATTCAGAGACCTGCAGTCTCAGCTTGAGGGCACGGAGAATCGGATAACCGTAGCGCGAAACCGGTATATCCAATCAGTTCAGGCCTATAACGTCACCGTGCGGTCGTTTCCCTCAAACCTGACGGCAATGGTCTTCGGTTACAAGGAGAAGCCCAACTTCACCGTCGCTAGCGAAGCGACAATTGCCAAGCCGCCGCTGGTGGACTTCGGTGCCGCGCCGGCAAGCGCGCCTGGGGGTGCCAAGTGAAATGGCTGTCGGCCGCAAGAGGCTTGTTTCTTGTCTTCTTGGTGTTCGCGTCTCTGGGCGCCGCAGCCGACGTTGCCGTTCCCTCCCTGACGGCACGCGTGACGGACCTGACCGCCACGCTTACGAGCGCGCAACAGGCGGCCCTAGAGCAAGAACTGCAAGCATTCGAAGAGCAGAAAGGGAGCCAGGTCGCCGTTCTCATGGTGCCAACTACGCAACCCGAAGCGATTGAGCAGTATTCAATTCGCGTCGTCGAGAAATGGAAACTGGGGCGAAAAGGGACGGATGACGGGGCGCTGCTCATCATTGCAAAGGACGACCGAACGGTCAGAATCGAAGTTGGCTATGGCCTTGAGGGCGTTCTCACGGATGCTATGAGCAAGCGCATCATCAGCGACGACATCGTTCCCCGATTCAAGCAGGGTGATTTCTATGGCGGCGTGACAGCCGGTGTGGAACGCATCATGGGTGTTATCAGCGGGGAGCCGTTGCCGACACCACGGCGTGAAGGAGGTGAGCGCGACCCAGTGCGGCAACTCATGCCGGTGATCCTTGTGCTCACGGTTGTATTAGGCGGACTGCTGCGGTCCTTCTTGGGGCGAGGCCCGGGGGCGGTGGCCGCCGGCGGTGCGGTCGGATTCATCGGTTGGCTCTTGTCTGGCGCCCTTGCAGTCGGGCTTATGGCTGGCGCTATCGCGCTCTTCTTTACGCTGTTCGGCGGCTCACACATTGGCTGGAGAGGTATTGGCGGTCGGAGCGGCTTCGGTGGCCGGTCCGGACGGGGTGGATTCGGGGGGGGCGGTGGTGGTTTTGGCGGCGGTGGGGCTTCGGGTAAATGGTGATGGAAAACGTCAAACGCATCGTGAGACATCTGTTGATGACGCACTGGCGGGTCGGGCGTTCCTTCCCAGAGGATGTATTGAGGGAAGTCGAACAAGCCATTGCGAAGAGCGAATCCAGCCATTTCGGACAACTCTGCTTTGTTGTGGAGGGTGCGCTGAGTTTGGCGAGCCTATTCGCGGGGCAATCGGCGCGTGACCGTGCTGTCGAGGTCTTCTCTCAGATGCGTGTCTGGGATACGGAACACAACAATGGCGTCCTGATTTACCTGTTGCTGGCAGACCGGAGCGTCGAGATTGTTGCCGACCGTGGCATCCATGCGAAGGTCGGCGCCAGCGACTGGGACGCAATCTGTAGGGAAATGGAAGCCACCTTCCGACGCGGTGAGTATCAGCACGGTCTCATCGATGGCATCCTGGCCATCAGCCAGCACTTGCGACAGCATTTCCCTGTGCGAGACAGCGGCAAGAATGAATTGAGCAACAAGCCAGTTGTTATGTGATTCTGGCGCCTGCCCAATAGGGGAGGTCGGTCTCTTAGCGAAACGCAGCGGACTTGACCTCGACTGCATTCTCTCTGAAGCCATGGGTCAGGCAGTTGCGCTAACT
This sequence comes from Cupriavidus sp. GW823-FHT06D04, assembly GCF_058795055.1. Taxonomy (NCBI): domain Bacteria; kingdom Pseudomonadati; phylum Pseudomonadota; class Betaproteobacteria; order Burkholderiales; family Burkholderiaceae; genus Cupriavidus; species Cupriavidus sp. GW823-FHT06D04. Next base: position 49,465 of record NZ_JBXAHL010000015.1, read on the forward strand.
ATTGGCCTCCTGATTGGTCTGGAGCGTGGTTAGCATGAACGCAAATTTCCGGAAAGGGGGCGCGTCGCCAGCTTGGCTGTCCATGGCCAGATATGTGGCAATGCGGCTCACGGAATCACGGCAGGGGACTCTGTTGACCGGCTTGCCGGGTGGCATTGCGTCTTAGACGGCCGCGACACTAATGCTGGCTCGTTTTACGAGGCATGCGCCGACGTAGTGCCGTCATGATGGTCTCACTCTCGAAGTGACGAAGGCAGCAGGAACTGCGCTGCCATCCTCCCGCTCGATGGGAGGCCGGTCGCCAACGCCCGGGTCATATCTGACCGCCTGCGCTGCGCGCGCGAGCGCGCCATCAGCACCGGCGCACCCGATCACCGCGGATTCGCCGTGTCCACCAAGAACGTAGGCGTGAATCGCAGGCGCTACGACGCGCAGCCGCTCGGAGAGAAGCGATCGGGTCGCCGCGTGTAGACTGGTCCGGCGCGACGGTCTCCGGCATGCCACTCGAAATGTTCCTGGCCAGGTCCAGAGGTATGTCTGTCGCTGCCGATGGTGGTCAATGGCAGCGGGGCGCAGTTACTGGCCTATCCGGAACCTAACCCCACCTAGCGCGAAGCCTTGCGGCGGAGTACGCGCATCGTCAAAGAGGCAACCGACGGCGTGCTCCTCGACCAATAGGGACATTGCACACGCTCTCAACGCCGCAGGCAGGAGGCTAATCATGGCAATCTCACCCGCAAAGGTTTCAACGCCTACGACCGGGGATCTTGCCGTTGTTCCATGGCACGCGATTGCCAGCGGGGGAATACAGCGTTTCCATGGTGATCTCCTTTCTTACGAAAGGAGATTCGAGTTTGCGCTCTTCTGGACGGTCGCTGTCCGAGCCTCTTATGCCATTCGGCCCCGCGCATCCCCAACGGCAGCTTCCAAGGCGAAACCGACATTTCAGCAGTCATGTCGGCTGGCAGGGTCTCGGCTGTTTCACCCGTTCTTCACCGCATCAAGGTCTCTCATTGCCCACAAGCACGATTTTCCCAGCCACGCCTTTCTCGCCGAGCAACTCGTGTGCAAGTCTTGCCTCGACAAGAGGAAGTTTCCGGGCAATTAGCGGCTTGATCTTTTTCTGTTGAAGAAGGTCCAACAGGGCAATCAAGTCCTGTCGAAACAATGCCGGTTTCAGCCGCTTGAGCCACTGGATGCTGTAGGGGACCACCCGCTTCCGGCCCGGGAGAAGCCAGCTGCCAGCAATGTACAAACCGAAAATTGCGAGTCGCTGAAAGCGATTACGGCGACCTGGACGACCTGATGCTAAGCGCCCCCCACGTAGCGAGGCAGTAAGGCCATAGGCTACTACCCTCCCGCCAAGACGGAGAGCGTCGCGGGAACGCCAGATGTGGGTACCGCCGATGCCGTCGAAGACCACGTCCACGCCCTTACCCGTGAGGCGACGAATCTCACTGACGAAATCGAGCTTTTGGTAATCAATTGGAATACCGCCCAAGCCCGAAACTGCGATCGCATCTTGCGATGAACAGGTACCGTACATCTCCAGCCCTACGAGGCTTCCAAGCTGCATTAGTGCTGAGCCGACCCCGCCTGCCGCACCGTGAATCAACACGCGCTGGCCCGGCTTGACTATGGCGCAGCGATGCAACATCTGGTACGCGGTGACGTAGTTCAGTACAAGGCTGACAGCCTCGGCCGCGTCCAACCCTGAGGGCACAGGAACCAGTTCACGCTGGGCTAGACAGACGAACTCAGCGTACGCGCCGTTGATCGGCAGGGCTGCAACGAGCTGACCTGGTTCAACCCCAGATACGTCACAGCCGAGCTTATCCACTAAGCCAACGAGATCCCACCCCGGCGTGAACGGGAGCGGCGGCGTTTCCGGATGAAAGCCCTCACGCATCATCAGGTCTGGCTGACCCACGCCTGCTGCCAGCACCCTCACCCGTACTTCGCCGGCCTTGGGTTCGGGGCGCTCTTCCTCCACCACCTGTAGTGCATCAGGTCCGCCGTAATGTGTGACTATGATGCGCGTGTGCTTCATGGCGTCTGAGAATACTGCCTCCTACCAAAACAACGTCGAAGATTGCCGGCCTCTATGTCGTGATTAACTCGGTTAGCAAGAGCCTTGAGCCTGCCCCAGCGGTATCCTTGTGTGCCGCCTGCACATTCCGCCGATGGGATCAATGCAGAAGTATCACTGCGCCGGCTTGTCGCTACGTGCCTTGAGGTTAGCCCGCAATGGCTCGCTCATTGGCATATTGAGGTTCACGCCGGTGGGTGGGATCGGCGATTCAAACCATTTCTTATAGAGTCGTGTAAATTCTCCCGATCTTATCAGTCGCGTTATGGTTCCATCCACCAGCTTCTTGAACTCCGCGTCGTCCTTACGAACCATACAGGCATACGGTTCCACCTGAAGCGTATCACCCACAATCACAAGCGAAGATGGGTTCCTCGAATTGGCGCGCAAGCCGAACAGCAGAACGTCATCCAAGACCAGTGCGGACGCACGCTCGCTTTCAACGAGCTGCAGGGCGTCTGCATAGTCTTTGCCGGAGACTATCTTGATATCGATTTTGTTATCGGCGCTGTACTTTCTCACTACCTTCTCGTTCGTGCTGCCAGCTGTGCTGGCTACCGTCTTCCTCCCTAGGTCAGGGTAGCCCTTGATGCCAGAATCGCGCTTGGTCAGCAGGCGAGTTCCTGCGTAGAAAAAATTGATCGAGAATGCCACCTCCTTGCCGCGTGCGCTGGTATTGGTGGTCGAGCCACACTCCAAATCGTAGGTACCATTGACAAGCAGAGGAATACGATTCTGCCCGGTCACCGGGATGTATTCAACTTTGAGGAGGGGCTTCTTCAGCCGACTACGCACATCGTCAATGATGGCTTCCGTCAGGTCGACGGAGAACCCTACGGCTTTATGCGGGCTGAGCACATAACTGAAGGGAACCGCCGCCTCGCGATAAGCGACCGTGATCCTATCTGTCGCAGCGACCTTTTCTAGCGTCTGGGCGTAGATATCTTCCGCAGTGACCGGTAGAGCAGAGGCGATCAGGGTAGCGGCGATGGTGGAAATCGTTTTCATTTTTATTCTCCATGGAAGCGTAGAACAACCCATGCGCCGACACCAACGTATGACTATACAATCGCGGCGGGCTACGGACTTCTGACCTAAATTTAGGCGCCATCTCGATAGCACGGTTGACCTAGGTCAACGGCGCGCGGATCAGGCCAAGATCTCGCTCCACCTGATTGCTCACTCCCTGATCTCCCTTGTGCCGCGACGGAAAGGTCGTCGAGGAAATATGCGAGGCGTTTAAACTACGAGCAATTGTCCAAAGGCTTATTTCTCAATGGCGCAGGCCGACACGTGTGGCTGCCGGCTGGAACCAAAGAAGGTGCGTTGACAAAGACGACGCGGTAATGGTTGGCGTTAGGCATTGCCGCCGCATTCTGCCTCTAGCGTCTTATTCGCCACTTTGATGTGAGGCGGTTCCTCGCCTACCCACTCGAGATCAACGAAACACCGAGTACAAGAGGTAATGGTTCGCGTGACAGACCTTGCCGCCGCGCGCCCCCCGACGGGCCGGAACGTTCCTGGCGTATTGCTGGCGTCGCGCCGCCCGGTAGCTTGCCTTGCGCCAGCACGACGAACCCTTGGCCCGGAAAATCCGTCGGGAAAAGGGTCTATTGTCTACTCGGACTACCGGAGCTCCCCATGCACATCTCGAGATCTGTGCCAAGCGATATGACATCATGGGCATACCGGCACTGCAGCCAGGTCCACTGGGGGTGTACGCGTTGCGGTAGCGCCTGTGTGTCGCGGCCATTCGTGAATGGATTAGCGAGCTCAGTGAGCAAGCCTCGTTTCTTGGCACGGAACAAATCAGCGAATTATCCAGAGAACTCGACGCCATACGGGTGGCCATCGCCTCGTCCATTGCCCAAGCCGCGCGCGGCCTTGCACCCGATCTGATGTGGGAGTTTGTCGCGCTGGCCGATACAGTCTACGAACGCACGACGGAAGAAGGGTGGGAAATCAGCGTTATCTTTGACGAGGCCTGCTCCGACCTTGTCAAGCTCAGCATCAGCCTCCACGCAGGTGTCGAGCCTGCAGTATTCGCCACGAAAGTTGTCGCGGCACTCAACCGCAATCGTCGATATGGAGAATACCGTGCGCTGATTCAGGCGATTGCATCAGCTGAGACGTGGGCACCAGCCTACGTTTCGCAACTGAAGGCGTTGCTCAAGAGCAAGCTCTGAATCTTCCCAAGATGAACGTCCTATCGATGCCTCCACTTCCTGGAACATTATTGGCGATTATGTCGCGCGACCGGCCCACGGTCTCCGCTGCAGTTTCGATCGCGCTAATCAAGCGGGGCAGGGCGTGCTTCGGTCTCAGCCCGGTCGTCTCTTGCCGAGCCTTCGCCGTCAATCAAGTCTTCGTGTCTGGTACGGCCGTCCCTAGTTGTTGAGCCGTCATTCGCTCACACCTGCAAGCTTGGTCGAGCGGACAGGACTCAAGCCTTCTCCCGATCTGCATCGGCCTGTTGAATCCGCAGCGCAATTCGGACGTACGCCGACTAACCATGAACGTTCGTATTGGGCCGGCAAGCGATTTCGGTCAGTCGCGAGCGGTGGACTCGTGTGCCCGTTCCTGTCGTACAGTTTCGAGCATGAAGCGACGCGATTTGGACCCGTAGGCGACCTTCAGTCTCCAACGGGCGAAAACTATCTTGGTCTGGCGCCCGACCCGATGATGAGTTCAAGCTCGGTCTTAAAGCCTTCACCGGCGTCGAACTGCTTTAGGCATTCATAAACATCGTTCCAGGCGCTCAATCTCGCCGCGACGTCGAGGTCCGCTATCACAGCCCGGTATGCCCCGGCGGCTTCCTGCATCAGTTGCAGAGCATCGAACGCGCTGGGCAAGACGAGCTGCGCTCGAACGTGCTGTGTTTTCACATCGCTAAGACCGCTGTCGTTCATCAGGCGTTCCAAGACGCCATCGCCTCCCAGTGCGAAGATTCCAGGTTGTCCGGGCGCGGGAGGGGACTTGCCCGCGTGGCGCAGAAGGATCGCCATCGGCTGGGCCATAAAGGGATTGTTGGCCGGCGTCGTGAAGACCAGTGCCGCGAAACGCGCGCCAGGCTTGAGTGCGCGTCGGACAGCTTCCAATGCCTCACTCGGTGACGGGAAAAGCATCAATCCCAATCGGCACATCGCCGCGTCGAACGGGGCGAGTGTCTCGTCCAATTCGTCTGCCGCGCATTCCAGCGTTTGGATATTCTGAAGACCGGCACGAGCGGCATTTCGGCGGACATGCTCCAGCATGGTGCCCGATATATCACTGGCGACCACTTCGCCGCCGGCACCCACTCGCATCGCTGCCTGGATGCTCTGGCTGCCGGCACCGCAGGCCAGATCGAGAACGCGCATGCCCGGCCGGATACCGGCCATATCGATGAGCGTGTCCGTGGCGCCCGAAAGATTGGTGGCGAACACGTGCTCCCACTTCGACCAGCCGGGTGCTGCCGACTCCCACGTATTGCGAAGATTGGATTTCACTCTGCTGTCGGCCATCTGGAGACTCCCTCAGGACCCGCGCCTATACGGGAGCATTGTATTGCGCATGCGATTCGTGTGGGCCCCGTCATGCAGCGCCCGTAAGTTGGCGGCCGCACGCACAACTAAGGTTGTGTCAATATTTCAACTAAAGTTGTAACCCCTCGCCAGGGTGGCTGAATCGCCATATTTAGCTCGTCGCAACCCGACGCGGACCTGACCGCATGATGGGTCGCGCGGGCCAAAAAGAGAAGGGCAGATCAGCGCCCGGCAACATCGGGCAGGGCGCGCGCCCGCTGGTAGCAGGGCCACCTCGGTCAGGTCATGAGCCTCCTGCCAGAACCCTTCCTGCAGCTGGTAGCCCGCCGCCGGCCACGGCGGGATCGGCTCGGGCGTCACCGCGCGCGCCGAGCTCGGAAACGGTAACGCGACCTGAGCGATCCGCTGATAGTACATCGCACAGCGCCGCAGGCCCGCGATCGCCGCGCCCGGCGTCACGGCGGCTACCTGCAGCGGTGCGTCATCCCAGCGCGCGACAAAGCGAGCATCGGACGCGCGATAGAACCAGCACCACGGACGCCCGTCGTGCAGGGCCAGCACGCGGCGACGCCGCACATCGCAATCGGCCGGCGCGATCGCCTCGCTCACCTACCAACCGGTCGCTACCGACCAGGTCGGGCACGCGCCCCGGCTGGCCGCCCACATCGTGTCCCGGCGCGCCTGTCGGCGGGCGGCGTTTGCCACCTGCCGCATCGCCCTGTTCGCATGCGCGGACGCCGTCCAGTCTGCAGGGATCGGCGCCGCGAAGCCGAGCCCGCGGGGTGTGATGCGCGCCAGCCAGGCGCTGTCACGCCACGATGTGCTGGGCGCCGCGTCTGCCCACGTGGCGACGCCCGAGCATACGGCCGCGGTCGCGCGCGCTTGCGCATCGCGCATCTGACAATCGGCTTGCACGGGTTCAGCAAGCTGACCCGCGTCCCTGCCGGCGGCGAGCGATCAGGCCAACGCCGTTGTTCAATGCCTGGTTCGGCCGCACGTCCCCACAGCATGTCGATGAACGCCTGCCGCGCGCGGGGGACTGCCGCCGATCCACGCGCCGATCGCGAACGGATCGCACGAGGCGATGAACCGGGCCATCCATCTCACGCCGCCGGGCGCCAGGTGTCGTCGCACGTGGCGGGCGAGCGCCCGATACACCGTTGTCGCGGGCGTCGGCTGCCAATACGACGGTTTCCCCTGCTCGCGTTTGGCCGGCGGTGGTGGCGCATGGGCGTTGTCAAGTTGGCGAAGCGGTCGGGGTAAGATGAGGCGAAGAAATCGCTCTATCATGGCCACCGGTTTCCGGACGGCGATCATCAGCTGCGCGGTGCGCTGGTATTTTCGCTTCAACCTGAGTCTGCGCGACATCGAGGAGTTGCTGTTCGAGGGCGGTGTCGTCGTGACCTACGAAACCATTCGCCGTTGGTGCGAAAAGTTCGGCGCCGGCTTCGCGCATCGCGCCAAGGTCGCACGGCGCAAGCCAGGCAGCACTTGGCATCTGGACGAGATGTTCGTGAAGCTGCGCGGTGGGCCCTACGTCCTATGGCGAGCGGTCGACGAACATGGCGCCGAACTCGACATCCTGCTGCAGAAGCGGCGCGACAAGGCTGCCGCTAAACGTTTCTTCCTGCGCGTGCTGTGCTCTTGCCCGGCGCCGCGCAAGATTGTCACCGATCAGCTGCGCAGCTACCCGGCGGCGAAAGCCGACATCCCGGAGTTGGCCTGCGTCAAGCACGTGTTCGTGAAGGCGACCGCCCGCGTGAACAATCGGGCCGAGAACAGCCACCAGCCCACCCGTGAACGCCAAAGGCGTACGCGTGGCTTTCGCGACCTGAAGCGCACGCAGGCCTTCCTGTCGAGCTTCGGTCCGATTCGGCAGCACTTCGCGCTGAAGCGGCATCTGCTGCACGCGTCGCTCTATCGCAAACACCTCGCTGCGAGATTCGTCGCGTGGTACGAGTTCACCGAAGTGGGCCAGAAGCCGTCAACGGCCCCCTGAGCAAGTATTGCTGCCTGCCAATGACTTGTCTCGCTGTCGACAAGTTGACAGAGCCAACAGCTATGATACGTATCTGAACAATATTGGAGAGCTAGGCCTGGTCGACAAGGCATGCTGCGATGCAATCGTCGGCGGCTGTCAGGATCTGATTGCCGCGTGTGATCCGAGCCTTGGATTCATGACGATTGAGGGAACTGGCGGACTTTCGAGCCAGCCATGATTCAACTTGGTCGTAGGCCCATAGGGACGGTCCCCTGGCAGGCGCAGCAGAAGCGACGGTCCCCTGCCGTCCTGGCGCACGCGTAGGCTGCGGGATTCGATCGCCTCTGCGGAGCTAACCACCACACGATAATTGCCCGGCGGCAGCCGAAGGTAGAGCAGCGGCCCCTCACTCAGTACCAGCAGCAAGATCTCGCGGCGCGCGTCGAACAACGTCACCGTGACGTCCGACAAGCTGCTGCCATCCGCTTCGTTCACGAAGTGCATATGGACATTGAAGCGCCCGGCCATGCTGCGCATGGCCGCCACTTGGTCTACCCCGATCCCGCCGGAAACGTAGTCGATCCCGTTCATATGATGGATCGCCGGCGCCTCTGGTACCGCGAGCGGTACCGCCGAATCGGCACCAGTGGGCATGGCAGCGAACACGCCCGGGCAAAGCAGACAGGTGGCCAACGCAATCGCACGCATGGGGATCTCCTGCAAGAAGCTGATAGGCGATAGGCGACGCCTGCGCCGGTGATGTCATCCAGAGTAGGCGTGCACGCGAGCGCGATCTTGGGCTACATCAAGCCCGGCCACATCCGTCAACGCTGCGCTCCCGATGGCGGCACGCCGGCGTGCTTGCGGCACATCAACACCGGGTACGCGCATGCGTCTATGCTGTAACAGCCAACTAATGACCACTCTGACACAGCGGCCGTCGCTGGCTGGCCAATCTTGGCCAGCCGCCCGGGAGCGCCTCCCTTGCAATGGCCTCAGCGGCAGCTTGATCTCACGCAGGAAGAACTTCCGCCAGCCGGGCGGAACGGAGTCCGGCAGCTTTCCCTTGAGCTGGACCGGGGCAAGTGGCGGGGAGACATCGACACCGCGGCGCCCGCCAGCAGCTTACCCCTCGTCCATCCTTGCCTTGATGCACGGATCGCCGCCACGAACGGCTGGGAAATATCGACGCGGAAACCTACGATGAGGAAATCGGCGCCTTCCTGGTCAAGTATGGGTTTCCTGAGTTTGACTCGATTGAGCATATTGAGGGCGACGGCTCCAGGCCTTCCGTCTTACTGACGTTTGATTCGGTGGACGAGGAAGCCCTTCAGAAGCAAAGGAGCGGATTTGGAAAGGTCATAAGCGCAGCGCGTTGGTGATGCGGGAGCGCTTCCATTAGCAACAGTCCGCGCTGCGGACAGGCAGTCTCGCAGCAAGGGAACCCATATAGGGGAGAGCGGCATGAACACGAAGGCACTACTGGCCATGGCCATCCTGACGACGGCGACCGTATCGGCTTGGGCACAACCAGAAACGAAAGTGCGCGTCACCCAGGCACCAGGGCAGACAAGTCTCATAGGTACTGCTAAGGCAACCGCCACGATTCTCAAGATTGATACGCCAACGCGAACGGTCTCCCTGAAGACTGGTGACGGCAAGGTCGTGGACCTGCCAGTCGGCCAAGAAGCCAGGAATTTCGACCAACTGAAGGTTGGCGATGCTGTCACGGTTGAGTACAAGGAAGCCATGACCCTCAGTCTCAAGAAGGGCAGCGGACCCCTTTCTATGCATGAGCGCGAGATCTCGGACCGCGCCGCACCCGGCGCAAAGCCTGGTGGGACGATTGGCAGGGAAGTGACAGCCACGGCGGACGTCGTCGCGGTGAACGCCGCGGCCAAGACCGTGACCCTCAAGGGGCCAAAGGGACGTACCGTCGACCTCATGGTCGAAGACCCCGAGCGGCTCAAGACCATCAAGAAGGGCGACCGGGTTGAGGCGGTCTATACGGAAGCCGTAGCGGTGTCTGTGCAGCCCGCCGCCGCCAAGTAGTGGCACCCGAGGTGCAGCGCTTGCGGCCGTTCCGCTGACTACCAGATGCCATAGTGGTTCCACATGGTATGTGAACCTTGAAGCCTCGGGCCGCGGAAAGTGTTGCTCAGTAGGGTGACATCTGGGTGCACAACCGATTGCCGAGTGATCACCTGGCGCGCATCGGTTGTCGAAGTCATCGAATGTTCCACGATCGTCTCCAGTCAGGCGAAAGTGCCTGCAAGGGAGAATGCCAATGTCGAGCAGCCATATGGCAAGTCCGCGCCGGACAGGGGTTTCCAGTGAACACAGGATTTATCTCCGCGCGGGAGATAGTCGAGCCTTTTTGCCAACAGGCTCGAAAGCACTGTGCGCTACCTTGACATTGAGACAGATGACGCGCTTGAGATGGCCGAACAGACCGAAGTCTTAACTGTCGCTGCCGGAGAGTTGTCGCGCGCCGGCCGGCTTCGCGCTACAGGCGTTGGCTTATGCCGTAGCGCCGACGTTCAGGCGTTAGTGTCATCTGGCTACCGGACGTCTGTGAGGAAGGGCACAGACGGTGGCGAAATTTGGATCTAGCGTTCCACACCGTCGTCAATGTTGAAAGCGCGCATCGCGCGGCAAAACACCGGAGGGGATTTTGGCATTCCTACTGGATGGTGCCGGTTGGGCCGGCTGGCTGGTGTTTGCGGTCGGTTTGTTCGCAAGTATCATGATTGCTCTGGAGCTCGGCCGATTGGTGTGGCAATGGCATGTTGCCTCCGGTCGCGAACCGGAGACAACGGGCGTGAGCGCGGTCGCAAGCGCAATATTTGCACTGCTTGGGCTATTGATTGCCTTCACGTTTTCCGGGGCGGCGAGCCGCTTTGATATGCGGCGTACGCTGATCGTCCAGGAAGCCAACGACATCGGCACTGCTTACCTGCGTCTGGACCTGCTGCCGCAACAAGCACGTGGTGAGCTGCAGGAGATATTCAGGCAATATCTGGATGCCCGGCTTGACGCCTATCGAGCAGTCCCCGACCGCAAACGCGTCGATGCTGCCTTGGCTCGTTCGGACGTGCAGCGCGAGCGCCTCTGGACAAGATCCGTAGAGGAGTCCCAGCGAACTGCTAGTCCTGCGGCCACCATGCTTCTGTTGCCTGCGCTCAATGCAGCATTCGATACGGCAGCTACCCGGCTTGCCTCAACAAAGGAGCATCCGCCCAGCGTCATCTTCGGCATGCTCTTCGCGCTTTGCTGGGTTGGAGCGTTGTTCGCGGGCTATGGCATGGCCAGCCGCGGTCCTCGAAACTGGTTGCATGCGCTATTTTTCGTGGCCTCGCTGACGGTGACACTCTATGTCATCGTCGACTTGGAGTTTCCGCGGTTAGGCCTGATCCGCGTCGACACTTTCGACGAGGTGTTGCGGGAGGTCCGTAATGGAATGCGATGAACCAACAGGCGCGGCAGTCAGCTCCAAGAAAAAAGTTGAGTGAATCCTCTATGCGCTCGCGCGTCAAGGGACTGGCGATACACCAAGTAAGTGAGCAGCAGAAAACAAGAGGCCGCCGACCACCACAAAGGCTGCGGCGACGACGCGGCTTGTCTGGCTCACCCTATCGCGGCCATCGCTGTCCGGACGCCGATATCATCCCCACCGTACTGAGCCTGTTTGAAAAAGTCATGGGTGGTGGGCGACGCGGCGGCAAGTCCTTGGAAGCATGCGCCATGCCCCAACCTTAACGTACTAAATAGTGCAAGGCATTGATGATCTCACGCAGTTCATACGTTCTGCCTCGCACTGGGTGCGGCAATAGGCTTCCCGTTGCCGCCCAATCGCCGGGGTGTCGCGTCGTCTTGCGTGGCTGGCCCAGCCGTGATTTGGGCTGTCACCCGTCAAGGCGCGGTGTATAGAAACCGGGATCGCACGAAACTTACGCCAGATCAATCGGGCGCCCATGGCAGTTCCTATAGTGAAGATGCCCCAGTACGGATGTGATGTACGCACACGCCCGGCCCGCGCGCACGCGCGCGCCGGCGATGCCGCGATGATCGTCGGCTACATGAGCTCCGGCCAGGCCTTTGATGACGCCATCGGCGAGTTTGCGACCGAATACAGTTCGCAGAACCGCAGCGACTACGCGCGTTCATCCGCGCAATCTGGGAGGGGCGGACCAAGGTGGAGACCGAGATCCAGGCTGGAGCGCGAAAGCGTGCCGCGATGCCATGGCCGGCGTAGTAATCCATCGGAGATTTACATGCTTCACGAAAGCACCCAGCCAGTTGCCGACGGCCCTCACCTCGCCGCGCCGGACTGGCTGCGTGCGTACCGCAAGGCGTGGCTTAAACCGGACGTCATTGCAGGGCTGACCGTCGCAGCCGTGGTAATTCCCAAGGCCCTGGCCTACGCAACGGTCGCAGGGCTGCCCATCCAGGTCGGGCATGGCAATCTGGGCGCGCTGCTGACGGCTACGGCCACGCTCACGCTGCTGGTGGGCGTCATTCTCGTGCTCGCCTCCCTGCTGCGTCTCGGCTTTGTCGGCAACTTCATTTCCGACCCCGTCCTGACTGGATTCAAGGCAGGGATCGCCATCGTGATCGTGGTGGACCAGTTGCCCAAGTTGTTGGCCATTCACTTTACCAAGGGATCATTCGGCCACAACCTGCTGGCGATTGGGGCTGGCCTGCCTCACACGTCCCTCACGACGCTGTGCGTAGGTCTCCTTACGGTGGGCATGCAGGTGGCGATGGAACATTTTTGGCCGAAAGCACCGGCGCCGCTGATTGCCGTGGCTGCAGGGATAGCCGGCGTCTCACTGCTCGGCCAGGGGAGCCATGGCGTGGAAGTCGTTGGCCATGTCCCGACCGGCCTTCCGGCCCTGACCATGCCTGACCTTTCCATGGTCAGGGCACTCTGGCCGGCGGCCGTAGGCATCGCGCTGATGAGCTTCACCGAAACGGTTGCGGCGGGTCGGGCTTTTGTCCAGAACGACGAGTCCATGCCCGCCGCGAATCGGGAATTGTTCGCCACTGGGTTGGCCAATCTGGGCGGCGCCTTCTTGGGGGCCATGCCGGGTGGCGGTGGCACGACACAGACGGCGGTCAACCGCCTCGGCGGTGCGCGTACACAGGTGGCGGCACTGGTCACGGCGGCGGCGACCCTGTGCACGATGCTGTTGCTTGCGCCGTATATCGGCAAGATGCCACATGCGACCCTGGCTGCGGTCGTGATCGTCTATTCGGTTGGCCTGATCAATCCTGCCGAGTTCCAGGCCATCCTCGCCGTGCGGCGCACGGAGTTTCTGTGGGCATTGACGGCGATGGTCGGTGTCGTGCTGCTCGGGACGCTGCAGGGCATCGTTGTGGCGATTGCGGTGTCCCTCCTGGCGCTGGCCCACCAGGTATCCAACCCGCCCTTGCATGTGCTCGGACGCAAGCAGGGCACCGGTCTGTTCGGGCCGGCTTCGCCGGAGCATCCTGATGACGAGCGATTTCCCGGTCTGCTGCTCCTGAGACCGGAGGGCCGTATCTTCTTCGCCAACGCGGAACGACTGGCCCACCAGATTGCATCCTTGGTCGCCGAAGCCAACCCGAGCGTTGTCGTGCTGGACCTTCGAGCCGTGTTCGACCTTGAGTACACGGCACTCAAGATGCTGACTGCGGCCGAGAAGAAATCGAGAGAGAACGGCAGGGAGCTGTGGCTGGTGGGCCTGACTCCGGGGGTGCTGGCCGTTGTGCAGCGATCGCCGTTGGGCGAGGCGCTGGGGCCGGAGCGGGTGTTTCCGCGGCTGGAGGACGCTGTCGCATGCTACCAGGCATGCAGGAAGCCGAAGGCGTAGCCATGAAGCTCAAGCGCCGCACCATCAGCACCATCGTGACCATCATCGCCGTGCTCATCCTGCTTGCCGCACTACCTTCAGCGGTGATGGACACCTTCGAAACCGGCCGCATCTATCTGTTCTCAAAGCAGTTCATCACGGAGCTGCCCCAGCGGTTCACCGGCCCCGGCCGCTTGAGATTCATCCTGCAGCCGGCCATCGCCATCCTGCTGGGCTGTCGTGCCGGCTGGGCCGATGCCCGGGCGGGTCGCCTTCCCTTCTTGTATGCCCTGATAACGGATGCCGCCAATCGAAAGGCGCTGCTTCGTGACTGGCTGTCGGCCGTCAGGGATCTGCTGGCCATGGGAGTCAGCTTGGACGCCGTGGCGCAACTGCTCATCTATAAGCAGGTGCATCCCGGCGCAGCAGTGGTTATCGGTCCCGTACTGATCTGCCTGCCATATGCCCTGGCACGGGCCTTGGCCAATCGGCTGACACGGCTTGCACTACAGCATCCCGTCAAGTAGCTGTCTCCGCACTGACATGCAGATCGCAGTCAAGGCGGCCATTGTTGAGGATCACTTCTATGTGGAATAGGAAATGCCGGTTGCCGGCAGTCGCAACCGTCCGCATAAGCGTGGCATTCAGGCCGCAGTTGGCAGCGCTGTAGTGGCATGAAAAACAACGATGTCCAAGTCGGCCAAGACGGTAATGTGTGCCAGTACACCGCCGACTGTGGCTGGCAGGGGCATATTATGTTTCCAGCGTCAAACGTCAAACGTCAAACGTCAAACGGCTCGGGGCCGGTACAGACCAGTAGCGAAGTAAGCGGCCGGCCGGGACAGCTGTCCGAGGCCCATTCGGCGGGCGATCAGTGCCTTGGCAAGGCCGTGCGGCAATGACAAAAGGGCGCGGCTTGATACGGGCGGCTTGATACGGCGGTTTTCGGGCGGTAGGAGGTCATTGTGAGAACAATTCTCAACTGGTGGTGCATACTCTGCCTGCTCCCGATCCTGCGGCCTGCACTTCGCGCATCAACGCGAGCACGCGACGAAACTCAGGGTCCGCCTCCCGCAGCGCGCCGCCAGCCATCGAGCGATTGCGCACGCCATTGAGCGACTCGACAGTCAGACCCAGGATAAAGTCCGCCGCATAACCTCCCTGGAGCATGAAGGAAGTGTTCTTTGGCTCAATTGGCGTGATGAGTCCTCGCGGTCAGCACAGCCGGTTGAACTGATCCAGATTCTCATACAAGCAAGGTTAGTCCCACATTGTCAGAGCATCTTGCCTCCAAGCGAGTTTTCTCCTGTCTGCGCGCTGCCGGACATGAAGGATCCGGCCACGAACTTGGAGAACCCGCTAACGGTGTAGATGCCGTGTATCCCCAACCAAATGAAGTTGCACTGCACTGCCAACATCAAGAGAAGCAAGTAGCGATAAGGCGCGTCCGACACTCGCAGCCATGCGGTGGCGACCGCGCCAGAGACAGCGATCGTGCGCCGCCGGCTGGTTTGACGGGGCGCCCTCCGAAACCAGCTGATGCCGTCCCAGCGCGGCCAACTTTCCCTGTCAATCAACCCATTGCAAGTCGAAGACGTGGTAGCCCCAGGGCGGCATGTCCAGGAAAAGGCCACGGGCGCGCAGGTCTTCGCCCGGTCGATCATAGACAGCCGGGCTGAGGCGGTCCTGGAGTCGTACGGTCCGCCCCCTCAGTTCGGCAAAGGGCGTACGCATGAAGCATTGGCTTTGCTGCGGCGAGTAGTTTACGGCCACGAACATCCACTCGTGAGGCGCCCGTACCCAGCGGAACGCGATGAAATTGTCCGACGTAGTGTTGTCGGCCCAGACCGGAACACATTCCAGTAATGACCAGTTTCCATCGCGAACCAGCGGTTGGCGCAACACGGCAAGCAGCCGGTCATAGAACTGCGCGAGCACTCCGTCCACCGCTTCCTCCGGGGCGCGGACCAGATGCGGCGAGATACGCGTGCGCCGGCCCGCGAACTGTCCCTGGTGGAAGAAGCGCAAGCCCGGCGAGAGGAAAGTCAGCACCGCGGCAGCCGCATGGACTTTGGGTGCAAAGGTCGAAGCCGCGCGCGGCTCGTCGTGATTCTCCAGAAAGCGCGCCAGCTTGTCCTGATAGGCCATGTCCGCGCCCAGATGCTCGCGCACGGGGCGGGCGCGCTGTTCGCGCAAGCGGTCGTACAAGCGCTTGTCATAGGCGTAGTCGAAGCCCTGCTGCTGCAGCGTCCATTCCATATCCCAGTAGACCTCAGCCATGAACAGGAAGCCGGGATGCTGGCGCCGCACTGACCCCGTCGCCTTCGGCCAGAACAGGTCGGGCCGGATGCCCCAAGTACGCTCGAACACCTCGGGCAATACCAGCATGGCCATGTCGCAGCGCACGCCGTCGCACTGGTCGGCGATGCGCTCCAGTTCGCCAATCATCGCTTGTTGCAAGTGCGGATTGCCGTAGTTGAGCTGCAGAGTGTCGGGCCAGCCGTCGAAATATGGGTCCCTGCCGTAGGCAAGCAGCAGCGGTCCGTTCTTCGTTGCCACGCGGCAATAGTTGCGGGGCGAACGCTCCAGATCCTCCTCGCTGCCATGGACGAAATAGTCCGGGTGCTCGTCGGCCCACGCGTGATCCGGGGCCATGTGGTTCGGCACGAAATCGAGCATCAGGCGCAGCCCGCGCTGTCGCGCGCGCGTGCGCAGGCGCGCCAGCGCTTCGTCGCCGCCGAGGTCGCGGTGCACGGAGTAACGCGTGATCGCAAAGCCGGAGCCGGCGATATCCGACTCGCACAGGTCGGGCAGCGTTTGCTCGAACTCATGCCGCCACGCCGCGCTGCTGCGCGAGATGCGCTGCGCGGCAGGCCCGGTCTGCCAAACGCTCAGCAACCAGAGCCAGTCGAAACCCATCTCCACCAGACGGTCCAGTTCGGCGTCGGTAATGTCATCCAGCGTGACTGCATGGCCGAGCGACAGCGACAACTCGGTCATCCTGACCCGGGTGTTGAGCTGGTAAAGTGCCGGATAGCGAGGTGTCAGCACAGTCGTCAATCCCCTCTTTGGAACCAAGGATACAGCGTCATCCCGCCCTCGATGAGAAGCGTCGTGCCGACAATGTAGTCGGTGAAATCCGACACTAGCCAGACCGCGGCACGGCCGATCTCCCCGCTCTCCCTGATGCGCTTGTACGGCACGAGCTTCATCAGTCCGGCATAGGCCTCTGGCGTAGACCATGCCGGAGCGTTCATCGCCGTTCGGATCGCGCCCCGCGCTATGGAAATGACACGGATGCGCTTCTTGGCGAGTTCCCGCGCCAGGCTCTTCATCAGCGGCATCAGCCCGTCCTTGGAGGCTGCGTAATTGAGGTGGCGAGTCCACGGAATCAGCTCGTGCACCGAACTTGGGAAGATGGTGTTGCCGGTCGCTACGGAAACGCCCGGGCGCACGCCGCGCCGGAGGAACTCACGAACGGCCTCGCGCGCGCGCAGAAGGGTGCCAGGAAGGTTGACGCTGATCACCGCGTCCATTGGGCCACGCTCATCTCGTGGAACGGCGCGTTGCGCCCCATGCCGTCAGTGCTGACGAGGATGTCGACGGTGCCAAACTCTTGCTCCGCCGCAGCGAACATGGCTTGCACTTGCGCCTCATCGGCTATTCGGCGGGTGCGGTGATCGCGCTCTGCCCGCCGCCGCGAATTCCTTCGTCCACCAGCTCGGTGTCCGCAGGGTTGGCCACGTCGGACTATCACGTTGGCGCCTGCCCGGCCGAGCGCGACAACGATGGCGGGGCCGATCCCGGAATTGGCGCCCGTCAACCGCGCTGTCTGGTCTTTTGGCAAGTCCAGAGATTTCAGCGTTGGGATCGCCGGCTGGGGCAGGTTTCTGTTGGCGTAGTAGCTCTCCATGGCGTACTTCTTCGTTCGGTTGCTGGGTAAGCGCGGCATCGTTGGCTCCGCAGGTTTCTTCGCCCTTCGCGGCTGATTGGCCTGGGTCGCCTAGGTGGCCTTCTCGGGATTGACAGGAATGCCTTGGGTTGTAGACTCCGGGCCCCTGTGCGCGGCTCTCAGCGCACGCAAGGTCGCCACCTGCGCGCCCGGCGTTAGCAGCAAGTCCTTCGATAGCATGGCATTCCCCTGAATGATGCGCGCGACGCAGCCGGTCCAGCCGGTCTGGTGGCTGGCGCCGATCCCGGCGCCGGTGTCGCCGTGGAAATACTCGTAGAACAGCACGAGGTCGCGCCAGTGCGGGTCGTCGCGGTACTTGTTCGCCGCGCCATACACTGGTCGGCGGCCATCGCTGTCGCGCAGGAAGATCCGGCTCAGGCGCTCGCCCAATTCCTGCGCCACTTCGAGCAGCGTCATCATCTGGCCAGACCCAGTCGGGCACTCGACCTTGAAGTCCTCGCCGAAATAGGCATACAGGCGTATCAGCGAGGTGTAGAGCAGGTAGTTGATCGGCATCCACACCGGCCCGCGCCAGTTGGAATTGCCGCCGAACATGCCAGTGTCGGAATCGCCCGGCACGTAGGCCACGCGATACTCCTGGCCCGCGTGGTGAAAGACGTAAGGGTGCTCGAGGTGGAAGCGCGACAGCGCGCGGATGCCATGCGGGCTAAAGAATTCCTCTTCATCCAGCATGCGCGCCAGAATGCGGCGCAGCTTCTGCTCGCCAACGATTGCCAGCATGCGCCGGTTGGCTACGCCGGGCTGCTGGGGCAGATGCATGTTGGCGGCGAGCTCGGGGTGGCGCCCCAGGAAAAGCCTGGCACGCTCGCGGAACTTCGGCAGCCTGGTGAGGAGATCTTCTTCGAACACCGCCACTGCGGCCAGTGGCAGCAGCCCGACGATGGAGCGTACCTTGAGGCGCGTGGCGCTACCGTCCGGGAAACGCAGCACATCGTAGAAGAAGCCATCCTCTTCATCCCACATTTCATCGTTCCGCTCGCCAACGCTGTCCAGAGCGCCGGCAATGAACACCGTGTGCTGGAAAAATTTCTCGACGAACTCCTCGTAGAGCGGCTCCTGCAACGCAAGCTCGACCGCGATGCGCAGCATCTGCTGGCTGAAGAACACCATCCACGCCGTACCGTCGGCCTGGTCCAGGTAACCGCCCGTGGGCAGTGGCGACGAGCGGTCGAACACGCCGATATTGTCGAGCCCGAGAAAGCCGCCCTCGAAGACATTGGCCCCCGTGCGGTCCTTGCGGTTGACCCACCAGGTGAAGTTGACCAGCAGTTTGGAGAAGGCGTACTTGAGGAATTCGATGTCGCCCCTGCCACCGTGACGCTCCTTGTCGAGGACGTAAAGCTGCATCGTCGCCCAGGCATGCACGGGCGGATTGACATCGCCGAAATTCCACTCGTAAGCGGGGAGTTGGCCGTTCGGATGCAGATAGTCATTGCGCAGCATCAGGTCGAGCTGTTGCTTGGCGAAGTCGGGGTCGACCATGCTCAGCGGAATCATGTGAAAGGCCAGGTCCCACGCGGCGTACCAGGGATACTCCCATTTGTCCGGCATCGAGATGATGTCGTCGTTGAACATGTGCGCCCATTCGCTGTTGCGTACCCGCCTGCGCTCCGGTTTCGGCAACCGGCCACCTGCGCCGTGCTCGTCGAGCCAGACGCCGAGGTCATAATAGAAGTACTGCTTGGTCCAGAGCATGCCGGCTAGCGCCTGGCGCATGACGCTCACCCGGTCTGGGTTGTCGCGAATTGCGAGCGGTGTCATCGACGCGTAGAAGGCATCGGCGTCCTCCAGCCTGGCGGCGAACAGGGCGTCGAAATCATGGAAGGGCGCGGACGCCGCACCCGGCGCCTGGGTCGTCAACCGTAAACGCACGACTTGCGACTCACCACCGCCGATGTTGAGGTGATAGTGGGGCGCTGCCTTGGTTCCCTGCTGCGCGGGGTTTACTGCCGCGGCATCGCCATGCACGATGAAGTCGTGGATGCCGTCCTTCGCGTAAGGCGACGCATTGCCCGTGCCGAACAGCCGGGTGTTGTTGGTCTCATTCTCGGTGAAGAGGAGCGGCACGTCGGGGTCGCAGTAAAGGTAATACTCGCCCAGCGATTCCAGAAACAACGGGTCGCTGTGACGGGCGCGGACCGCCGCTTGCCCGGAGAAATCGACGCGCTCGAGGATCGGTTTCGAACCGCCCCCCGGCTGCGACCACGTGTTGCGGAACCACAGGGTCGGCAACAGGTGCAGCGGCGCCGCGTCCGGACTGCGGTTGAAGACGCTGATTCGCACCAGCACGTCTTCAGGCGCCGCCTTGGCGTATTCGACAAAGACGTCAAAATACCGGTTGTCGTCAAACACGCCGGTGTCCAGCAACTCGTACTCGGCCTCATGCTTGCCGCGGCTGCGGTTGGTCTCGACGAGGTCAGTGTATGGATAGGCGGCCTGAGGGTACTTGTACAGATACTTCATGTACGAGTGCGTCGGCGTGGAGTCGAGATAGTAGTAGTACTCCTTCACGTCCTCGCCATGATTGCCTTCGCCGTTGGCCAGGCCGAAGGCGCGCTCCTTCAGGATCGGATCGCGCCCATTCCACAAGGCAAGCGCGAAGCACAATACCTGGTGGTCGTCGCTGATACCGGCGAGGCCGTCCTCGCCCCAGCGGTAGGCGCGCGAGCGGGCCTGGTCATGGGAGAAGTAGTTCCAGGCGTCGCCGTTGTCGCTGTAGTCCTCGCGCACCGTGCCCCATTGCCGCTCGCTGAGGTAGGGCCCCCATTTCTTCCAGGCCGCCCGGCCCGCCTGCGCCTCATCGAGCCGGTTCTTCTCTGCTTCATTGCTCATGGCGTGCTCTCCTTCTGGCCGGCGAAGCCGGGCAGCTGGATCGGAAGGGGGGACGGGCGTGAGCACGATACACGTGCAATCCAGTCAGGCATCAAGCCGGCTTCTGCGAAAGCTGCGTAGATACCTGCCTGGTCTGCGCCCAGTGCACCGCCACCTTGCAATACGAGAATCTCCTGTTCGAACTTTCCGCCATTCGCGATTGGCATTCGACATCTTCGCGTGGCTTGGAGTGGGCATGATCGTGGTGAGGAATCGGTACGTGCACACGTAAAAGAGCTTAGGCGCCGGGATCATCTTTGTACAAGGTTGACCGCCTGCTGAAAATTCAATGGAGCCACCACGACTCTCTGGCACCACAAAGCGCTCGTAATCCCGGCTTCTGGCTTCCTGACCTACGACCGTTCGCCCTGCTGTAGCCGCGCCATGTCGTGCTTGATCACGGCCATCCCCCAGCCGTCATCACCGGGTCAAGGGGCCGAACATCAGGATCCCATTGTTCGCGTCGACTGGCCCCAGCAGACGCCCTGGACATGACGATATCGTCATAGCCCAGGGTGACCAAGTCAGGTAGCTTGCTTCATGCGCCAATTGTTTGGGTAAGGCCTCGTCTGAGCGCATCGGACTTTGCGACTTCAGAACACCATCCCTAGAGGCTATGCGGCTCTTGATTGCATACGTGACGATTCAATGGCGAATACAACGAGCATGCCGCCCAGGATTGAGACATTCTTCAGAATGTGATTAAGTTGATTCAGGATATCTGCGGGATCGGCGCGCCAGAAGCCGTGGAAAATGATGGTCGTCGGCACCAGAAACAGTGCAAGAAGCAGCGCGCCCAACCGCGCGTTCCAGCCCGAGATAACGGTCAGTCCGCCACAAATTTCAATCACGATGGTTAGCACCAGCAGCAGATCCGGGCTCGGCAGTTCAGCGCTGGCAATCCACGCAGAGTAGGCCGCGAAGTTGCCAATCTTCAGGAGACCGGAAAATAAGAAAAGAGAGCCGAGAAGGGCGCGACCGACAGTGTACGTTCGTGAAACGAGGGTGGGCGCGAGCGACATAGTGGAAGTGACCATGATAATTCTCCAGAATCAAACAACGCCGGCAGGCGTTGCTTATCAGCCAAATAGTTGAACGGATCGGCGTCCCACAATGCTGCTGCCAGGAGCCAGTTGAAGGTTGCAGGGACCTCACCCTCGTGCTTCATATCAAACAATATTCCGAATCGTTCCCTGACGAATCGCAAAAGCCTCTGTCCGCCCTGCAGTGATTACGTCGCCCGGCGAGAGGGCTGATCCATGCGTTATCACAAGGGGGAATCACCTTGATCGAGAGTGGCGAGCGGCTCGAGATGATCCGTGCAGCGGCCCGTGACGGGCGAAGGATTGGGCGGCCGGTTGGTCGGGATTGGTGGGCCACCTTCATGGTGGCCGGCACCTCGATCCGCTTCAGGATGCGGACGTTCAGTGCTCCCTAAACGCCGGATCGACGCGAGCAGCATGTGGCTTCGCGCCGCCAGCAAAGTATCCTCGAACCTGAACATTGCCTCGGACAGCAGTTTCAACTCGACCTGGCTCTTGGCTTCGTCTGTCCTGCATGCATCAATCTCGATGTAGATGCGTTTGCCAAGATCACGCACGAGAACGGGATCGAGCTGCCCCTGAGAGGCTGCGTGACTCAGGTGAAACAGCAGGGTGATCAATCCGTTCGGAGTGGAACGGGCCGGCGACGCGATGCTCATTCTTGAACCCACCATTGCAGTCTCCACTTTCGGAAAGGCACCGACTATAGGATGCGAAAGATCCCGGAATTTTGGTTACATCATCAAAATGGTAGGCCATTGGTCCGCAATAAGGGGTGTCGGCTTTGCATGCCTTATGCCGCCACCGCACGCGCCGGCCTGGCAGCCGGTGTTCTTCCCCTTGAGGCCTGTTTATGTCGGAGTCGGGTACTGGGGCGTGTGTTTCCCTGCTTGTAGCCAGTATTGTTCCAGATCGATCAGGTTAAAGAGAAATGTGAGATCCATCGGTTCGTCTTCGGCCGTGATCCACTGCTCATGATCAGCCCCTTGATAGATCACCGTCAGGTAATAGCTGCCATGAGGGAGTTTGAGATAGGCTAGGGGACCGTCCGTGACCAGTCGTAGCAGACGTTTGCCCTTCTCGTTGGCCAGGATCAGCATGACGCCAGAAACGGGCCTGACTTCCGAAGGGTCCTGGAAGCTGAGCCGCACATTGAATTGGCCGGAGATAGCCTGCATTTGCCGCACGGCTTCGCTTCCGATGCCGCCCGAGACATACCGGACGCCAGAGGATTGGTGGATTTCCGGCGGCTTTGGATGCGCCGCGAGGGTCTGTGCGTGGAGAAGCGGCGCGGTAGCAAGAAGCAACGCAGCGGCAGCCGTACGCATAACCTTGCTAGCGTGCATGGCAAGTGATCGATGATGGCTTTCCTCGTTTCCAGACTGCAGCATCGCGGTCATGGCAATCCTCCTGCCTTGGCGGACAAGGCGCGCAATATAGCTCCGCCTGTTCTGAAGCGTAGGTCGTATGCGCATTGGCCCATTGATGCATCGCAAGCTTGATGCCGTATACATCCCTGCCGGCTCCTCATGGGTGCTGTTGCGCAGCAGGGGGGTACGGTCTTACTCTTGCTCCATTCGCGCCTCGATGCGTCCTTTGCGAATGGCGGCCAGGAACGCTCGATAGTCGCTCCGATTCTGAGAGCAGTACTCGGTCGCGAACTCGCAGATCGCGTCGTCGAAGGTTTGTCCTGACCCCATGTAACCAGCGATCATAGCGGCATCGCCGGAACGGGCATGCGCTCGGGCGAGGGCGTGTGCGCACATCCGGCCGTATTGCCTGAGCATGCCGGTATCCCAATCTTCGATGATCGCCGACAGTTTCATGTCACGCAACTGGCGTATATAGAAGTCGCGTCCGTTTTTTCCCCGGGTCCACCCCAGGAAGACGTCGCTAGCAGTCTGCATGAGACGCTGGCCAATGATGACGCGTTGGCCGTGATTGGAATGCAAGCTCTTTCCTGCGTAAGGTTCCAGGACAGAAGCACGGGCTTCCTTTACCTGCAGAAACAGGGGATCGTTATCCGCGGCAAGAAATAGGCCTACGCCGCACATCGTGCCAACGCTCCCGACACCGACCACCTTGATGGCCATGTCGAAGAAGTGGAATCGGTCAAAGAGCACTCGGGTATGCTCGGCAAGACTTTCCCGATACGAGGCAATGGCTTCGGCGTAGCCCGACGCAAGGCCGGGCGCCATTTCCTCGGTCGGGTGGAAGATCAGGGGTGGCTCATCCTTGATTCTGGGCTTTTCTCCTTCCGCAGACACCAGCTTTGGATACAGATGGTCGGGGACCGTCTTGCGCCTTTCGGCCTCAATTCGCTGTGCAAGCCGCTTGCGGGCCGCGGCAACGATGTCGGGATCACCGCTGCGGTCTTCATACTTCTGCAGGTCGATCCGGTCATACCAGACGTCTAGCGCGCGCATCCAACCGTAGTTGAACATCCGTTCGCGATACTCGCGCACAAGGTCAGTGACGACACGCGCGGCGTCGCTCTTCGGCAGCGCGAGATGCTCGGCAGCGATCGCCACGCTGGCGGCAAGACGCTTGAGGTCCCATTCGAAAGGGGCCGGAAGCGTCTCGTCGAGATCGTTGATATCGAAGATCACGTTGCGTTCTGGTGTAGCGAATCCGCCGAAATTCATCAGATGCGCATCTCCGCATGCCTGTACGCGGATCCCGCTGGCGGGCGTGGTGGCAAGATCGGCTGCCATCAAGGCAGCCCCACCGCGATAGAAGGCGAAGGCAGAAGCCGCCATACGTCCAAAGCGGATCGGTATCAGTTCGAGAATCCGTCCCGCATTGGATTCGTCCAGAAGTTTGACCGGATCGTGGCGATTTGCTGCCGGCGTCCAGCCGGACTGCGACACGCGGGGTACGGTGTCGCGCAATGCTCGACCTTTGGCTGCGCGCTCGTCGGCGCTGAGGTAGGACGAGTGGGCTTCGGATACGGCGGCCAGGTTTTTGATTTTTTCGGGCTTGTTCATGACATTCTCCTTCTGTCAGGCTGTCTCCGCCTGTACCGGACTCAGCGGGCCGCGCCACAGCCACCAATCCACGACTGCTGGTCTGGCCGTGCCGATGAGTCTATGCTAGGCCGCTGTTGGCGCCGCCGCGCCTCCTGGTGCGATAACCGATGCTTCGGGCGCCCGGAATCCGTCGATTACGTCCGCCACCGAGATGCGGCGCCCGAAGTAGCCAAGACGCTCTTCGAGCCCTTCAGCACGAAGGATGTCCCTCACTTCGGCGTGTGCTGCAACTAGGCGCAGAGGGATGCCGGCACCTTGGAGTTCTTCATGCAGCGCAGCCAACATGCGGGCCCCTGCCAGGTCAACGACGGGGGAAATCGAAAGATCACACACCACCAAACGGAGCGGCTCGGCGGTGCTGTGAATCTTCTGCCAAACTACCGTACGCACATGCTCGACGTTGAAGTAAAGCAGCGATGACTCAACACGGAAAATCAGGACATGCGGGACAAGTTCGTTGTCCGGATTCCTCTCGATATCGGAATACATTCGCGTCCCGGGAATGCGTCCCAGAAATGCTACATGCGGGTGGGCGGCGCGACGGATGATTAGTAGCATGGATACAAGCACCGCCACGACCACGCCTTTCAGGATGCCCAGCAGCAGGACTGCGGCAAACGCCACCATGGACACCAGGAATTCGAATCGGCTCACGCGCCATACGTGGCGTAGTTCGCGGATGTTGATTAGACCCTTGACCGCGACTAGTACGATAGCTGCCAGGACGACACTAGGTAGGTTGGCCAGCAGGCCGGTCAGGAACAGCAGGCACAGTCCGATCGTTCCCGAAGCAAATACCAGGGCAAGCGGCGTCTTAGCGCCAGCCTTGTCGTTGACCGACGATTGGGACAGGCCGCCGGCGACCGGATAGCCCTGAAAAAATCCCACAGCCAGATTTGCCGCGCCAAGGCCAAGCAGTTCCTGGCGTGGATCAATGTCGTAGCCGTGCAATTGAGCAAGAGCGCGTGCCGCTGACACGCTTTCCACATAGGACAACAACAGGCAGGCGAACGCCAGAGGAATCACTCCGTCCACATCGCGTGGCCGCAAGTCTGGCAGACGGAATTCCGGCAAGCCTTGCGGCAGGGCGCCGACGACCTTGAAGCCGAGTCCGCCGAGTGATGTCAGTGAAAGCAGCGCGATCGAAACTACCACGACGAACAGTGCTACCGGCCGGCCCGGAAGGAATTTTTCCCCGAGAAGCAGTACAGCGATCGCGCCCAGGCCGAATCCGAACACCGCGAGGTTCGTCTCCGGCACCTGCTGTGCAAGTACTGCAATCCGTTCGAAGAAAAATTCGCCGCCTCCCTTGACCCCGAATAGTTTTGGCAGCTGGGTAAGCGCGATGGTCAGGGCCGCACCGGCTTTGAAGCCGAGCAGTATCGTTTCGCTGATGAAATTGACCAGCGAACTCAGCCGTAGAAGCCACGCCAGGACGCACATGGCAGAGATCAGGAGAGCAGTCAGCGCCGCAATCGACGCCCACCTGCTGGGATCTCCATTGGCCATGCCCGCTACGGTGACGCCGACGAGCATCGAAATCGCAGAGGTTGGCCCGACTGCAAGTTGACGCGACGAGCCGAACAATGCATAGAACAACCCACCGGCCAAGTAGCAGTAAATTCCGTACTGCGGCGGCAATCCCGCAAGGGATGCATACGCCAGCGACACCGGGATACCATATGCGGCCAGCGTCACACCCGCGATGGCGTCATGCGCCAGCCATTGCGGTTGGTAACTCGGCAGCCATTGTGCGGGCGGGAACATGGTGCGCCAGACGCTGGAGACCGTGGTGGTGCTTCGTTTGTCCAACGCTGAAGAGTCTTTCATCACGGCACCCCCAAGCCTATGGGTCAGAAAATGGCACGAGCATATCGTCACATCCGTTTGTGCCGCCTGCCTCCAACGCCACTCTCACCTGATATCCATACGGACGGGAACGGGACTGCGTTCGCCCGCGAAGGGCGAAACCCACTGAGCGGCAAGTTAAGGCTAGGAGCGCTGCAAGAATCGAAGTTGATCCACATCAGTCATCCGTACTCTCGGGGCTTTGCGGGCAGTTCATCTGATTTCTGGCCGTGGGCAAACGCAGCCTATTCCGCGACCTATGCTGAATGTGCAGCCAAGGGGCCGTCGCATCGAGCCAATTCGCCCAGTCTTCACTCCTGCCGTCAAGTCTGGTTCCCATGGTTGAAGGACGGCCGCGCCCGGCGATGGCTCGGCCAGACGCGCAAGAATTTGGTGCCTGCCATGCACTCTGCGCCACCATTCTCCGAACGAGAATGTCATGAATGCCTTTAGGCTGACCATTGCCTTTGACGACAATCTGTTCTGTGCGATGCCTGGAGAAAGCCTCAAATAGCCATTCGTCCAGAGGAGACATTTGTCTTGGCCTTCGCCAACATCATGGTTCACATGGACAAGCTGGTCTCAAGCAGGGGGGCGTCATGCCCAGGATTAGGGACGAACTCCGGGGCGCGGAGTTCCGGTAGCCTGGACCTTCAACGCGCCGCGTCCCCCGGGATGCGGGCTATGCCATAGCGTCCTTGATGTCGCCGGTCACAGCGCCAAAAATTAGACACGTACCCAAACGACCTGAGGAGCGCGATCATGGCGGATTTGGCTGATGCTGCGACCCGGCAGGCGCGATGCGGCGATGATCCCTTGCGTCAGTTGTTGGTGGCATCGGAAATCTTCCCTCTGGCCAAGACGGGCGGCCTGGCGGACGTCTGCGGGGCGCTCCCCAAAGCGATTGCCCGACTCGGCATCGACGTCCGCTTGATGATGCCGGCATATCCGGAAGCCTTGGAGCGCCTTGTTGCGGCGCGGCAGGTAGCCGAGCTTGCGGAACTGCTGCCGGGAGTCTCTGCGCACCTGATTGCGGGTTCGATGCCGGGTACCGGCTTGCCGGTCTGGCTGGTCGACTGTCCGGAACTGTTTGACCGACCCGGTACGCCTTATCAGGATCCGAGCGGCTGCGATTGGGAGGACAACGCGCAGCGCTTTGGCGTGCTCTGTCACGCGGCCGCACGGGTGGCCCTGGGGCAGGCCATCCCCGACTGGCGTGCGGAC
Organism: Cupriavidus sp. GW823-FHT06D04; assembly: GCF_058795055.1. Lineage (NCBI taxonomy): Bacteria > Pseudomonadati > Pseudomonadota > Betaproteobacteria > Burkholderiales > Burkholderiaceae > Cupriavidus > Cupriavidus sp. GW823-FHT06D04. Next base: position 76,881 of record NZ_JBXAHL010000015.1, read on the forward strand.
GTCGTCCATGCGCACGACTGGCATGCCGGGCTAGTGCCTCTGCTGCTATTACTGAACGGCCAGCACCGGCCACGCACCGTATTCACCGTCCACAACGCGGCTTTCCAGGGCAACTTTCCACTCGACCGTGCAGAGCTGCTTGGTCTGCCTCAAGAGACAGTGACACCCGACGGCATCGAATTTTACGGCCAACTCTCGTTCTTAAAGGCTGGAGTGCGCTACGCCGACAAGGTGACGACCGTCAGCCCGACGTACGCGAACGAAATCTGCACGTCCGAGTTCGGCTTCGGCATGGAGGGGCTGTTCCGGGCCAGACGTGCCGATCTGGTCGGCATCCTCAACGGCATCGATGCGGAGCAATGGGATCCACGTACCGATCCGTATCTGTCGCACCACTACTCGCGCGACGATTTGAGAGGAAAGCAATCATGCAAAGCCGACGCGCAGCGGGACCTATATCTGAATGTCGATGCGTCGGCACCGCTGACGGTATTCATCAGCCGTTTGACCTCGCAGAAGATGGCCGATGTGGTGCTCGAGCGGTTGCCCTACATGATGGCGCGCCACCCGCGGCTGCAATTTGCACTGCACGGGTGCGGCGAGCGTAAGCTGGAATCCGGCTTTACGTCCATGGCCACCCGCTTTCCCGGGCGCGCGTCAGTGCAGATCGGCTATGATGAGGCGCACGCGCACAGCCTGCATGCAGCCGGTGACATTCTCCTGCACGGGTCCCGTTTCGAGCCATGTGGCCTGGCCCAGATGTATGCCATGCGTTATGGCACGGTTCCAATCGTGCGGCGGGTTGGCGGACTTGCCGACAGCGTGCGCGATGCGGGCACGCATGACCGGCCCGCTCCCGGCGCGACCGGCTTCTTGTTTGACGACGCGACGGGGGAAGCCTTGGAATTCGCGCTGTCGCGCTGTCTGGCCCTGTATGAAACGCGGCCTAAGCGCTGGTCAGAACTCCGGCAGCTGGCCATGTCGAGCGACTTTGCTTGGGCGCGCTCGGCAGCGAGCTACGCGTGTATTTATCGTGAACTGGCGGGCATGCGTCTGCCTGCGCTTGGCCCTGGTTCGCGAGGACCGAATGCTGCCCCTGATTAAGCCGGGACGTGTGGTCGGCGTGTAGTGCAACCGACGTTGCAATCCCGAGGGGCTCCTGTACACGCTCTGTCTTGTGGCTGCTTACGCTGTCGCGGATAAGGCGAATTCCTTGCTCGGGGCGCTGACGACAATGTCGAGGGAGAACTGGTTCGCGCCCATTCAGCGCGAGGTGATCGCGAAAAGTCAAGCCGATCAAGTGGAGGTACGACGGTCCATCACGGCGATTCTGTCCGGTGCCTTTTCACTGATGCAGTGGTGTTGTCTGTCGGCATATGCGGGGCGGCCCGACATGCGCAGCCAACCAAAGCAGCGTGGCGCCGGGCAGCTGCAAACCAACCTATTGTGCTGATGATCCCACGTGTATGCGTTGCCGCGAACCCTGCCGGAGAAGTTGTCTGCGTTGACGGAGCTGGCACTCGATTTGCGCTGGACTTGGAGTCACGCGCTGGACGTCTTGTGGCAAACCATCGATCCGGAGCTCTGGGCGCGCAGCCCCAATCCATGGGTGATCCTGCAATACATTCCGCAAGATCGTCTGGATGAACTCGGGAGCGACAGCACCGTCTTGCAGGACCTCAATCGGGCGATTGAGAATCGCCGGTGCTATCTGGCGGGCGGGCTCGGAGTGCCGGCGGGCGACTACCTCAAGACGGCTAGCGATCTGGATGCGCCAGTGATTGGCATAGGACTGCTCTACCAGGAAGGCTATTTCTGCCAGATCATCGATGCGAATGGGGACCAGCGGGAAGCCTATCCCCACAACGCTCCGACGAGCCTGCCTATCCAGCCGTTGATCGGCGCGGATGGCGCGTGGCTGAAAGTTGAACTGAGGCTGCCTGGCCGTATGCTGTTTGTCCGTGTATGGCAGGCGATTGTCGGACGCACCCGCTTATACCTGCTTGATAGCAACGATGTGCGCAACGGTGCCGCGGAACGCGGCATCACGGCTAAGCTGTACGGCGGGGGGGCGGAAATGCGACTGCTACAGGAGGTGGTGCTTGGCATTGACGGCTGGGCCATGCTCGAAGCGCTCGGCATCGAGGTGGAGGTGTGTCACCTCAACGAAGGTCACGCGGCGCTGGTGGTCTTGGAGCGAGCCCGTCGCTTCATGCAGCGCACGAATGTCTCGTTCCGGGAGGCCATGTGGGCCACCGGCGCCGGGAACGTGTTCACGACGCACACGCCAGTGCCGGCAGGATTCGATGCATTTCCGCCATCATTGGTCTATGCGTATGCGCGCGAATATCTTCGTGAATTCAACCTCTCGGTAGATGATTTTCTTGCGCTGGGTCGGCTTGACCCGACCGACAAAGACGAACCGTTCAATACTGCCTATCTGGCACGGAATGGGTGCGCGCATGTCAATAGCGTGAGCCGGCTGCATGCCGACGTCAGTCGCAGGCTTAGCGCGCGAGCCAAGCGATGACAGCGGCCCCGTCGTCGGTGGGGGCCATCCGGGCGGCCGGGGCGGGTGCGCGGTTGCTCCCGCCACCGGACAGCGCCCGAGGCAGCCGCTCCAGCGGCATGGGTAGCGTGGCGACGGATCATCGGTCTATGTAAAATCGTGTCAGGCGTGGGCGCGTGGGCGCGTGGGCGCCCAGGCGATGCCCTTGCTGGCTGCAGCTCGCCCCGTTCCGGTTATCGCAATCTCGAGCAATTTGGACGTCCCGGACAATCGAAGGCGCCACTGATCTCCATCAACCGTCCTTGGGCATCACAACCTAGAGTGAATCCAGGACCATCCAGGCCGACGGAGTACAGCCATGCGCTATGAAAGCATTTTAGTGCACCTCGATGCCAGCCAGAGCGCAGCGCGGCGCCTGGAGCTCGCCGCCCGTCTGGCCGTGGCCAACGAATGCCGGCTGATTGGGCTGTTTGCAGGGTTCATGGCTCCCGCGTGGGTCTATGCTATGCAAGGTACTGAGCAGTTCATGGCCGAGGATCGCGAGCGGCGCCACCAGGTACGCGACGAGGTGCGACGCCGGTTCGAGGCCGCAGTGAGCGAGCTGTCAGTGGAAACGGAGTGGCGTGCGGTGGAGGGCGAGCCTGTGGCGATGGCGCTGCGCGAAGCCCGCGAAGCCGGCCTTATCGTTGCCGGACAGTACGATCCGAGCGATCCCGGCAGCTTCGTCGCGCATCAGTTTTTGGAATCTTTGATACTTGAAGCCGGCAGGCCGGTGCTCGTGATTCCGTTGGCGGGGGTATTCCCAACGGTGGGGACGCGGGTCATGCTGGCATGGAATGGTAGCCGGGAAGCGACAAGGGCCCTGCACGACTCCATTCCGCTCCTCGCCGGCGCGCAGGTCAGGATCCTGAACGTGCAAACCACGTCCAAGGAGATGCGCGTGGACGCAACGCCTTGCAGCCACGCGGCCCGGACGCTGATGCGCTACGGCGTTGCCGTAGAGGTCGAGCACGGTACCGGGGGCTCCGATCTGACCATCGGCGAGTTGCTGCTTTCTCGCACGGCAGATTTCAATGCTGACCTGATCGTCATGGGGGCCTACAGCCATGGCCACGTGCGCGAGCTGGTGCTCGGCGGTGTGACGCGCACGTTGCTGGCGTCCTTGACCGTTCCCGTATTGATGTCGCACTGACCTCCGCCTGGACCGCCGGCGTGTAGAGGGTCGCTTCGAGCAGGCCGCAATGGCGATGGCGGGGATACCTTCCGAGCTTCGGCAAATCGAGCTGTGGACCGGCGTGACGGTCGCGTGCATGTTCAAGCAAATAGGCAATGGTATGGGGTCGCAGCGAGTGCGGTCCGCGATCTCCAGCAGCGCGCCGGCGTCGGTGGGCGCGTTCCAGGTCGGCCACAGCACGCAAGCGCGGTTCTTCCCCTAGAGGGGAATAGGAATAGGGCGAGGCCGGGATGTCGCATCAAATGAAGCGATCGGCGGGCGTGGTTGTGCTGCGGCCGGAGGCGGGCGAATGGCGTTGTCTCATTCTACGTGCCTACCGAAATTGGGATTTCCCCAAGGGGTTGCCTGAACCAGAGGAGACCGAACTGGGGGCGGCATTGCGCGAGACCGAAGAGGAAACCGGCCTGACAAGGCTGCAGTTTCGGTGGGGCGAGCAGTACTGCGAAACCGAGCCCTACAACCGCGGCAGCAAGGTGGCTCGCTATTATCTGGCGGTTTCGGCCCGGGGCGACGTTGTCTTGCCGATTAGCCCGGAACTGGGCCGGCCGGAACACCATGAATTCCGCTGGGTATCTTTTGCTGAAGCTGAGCAGCACTTGCCGCCCCGGCTGTTGCCTGTACTTGAGTGGGCGCGGAGGATGGTCGGAATGAAAGTCGCGAGAGACCCTCCTGAAGGGGCGTCGGGTCCGGCGCCAATGGAGTAGCGCCTCCGCCTTCTCTTTCAAGTGACGCATGCGGACGATTCCAGAGATCTGAGGGTTTGCAGCCCTTGCAGGGATTCGTCGACTTCAGGGACGGATCGTCAGAACGGCGGCGCCGGCCAGTCTGCCCGCACCCATGGGGGCAAAGGTCAGCGCCGCGAGTGGGCGAGCACCGGTCTCTGCGCTACAGCTTGCACCGCCGGCTGCACCACTTGTCCAGCTCCACCGCAATCGTCAATGTCAGCGCGAGCGACAACAGCCCGGCCCACGTCGTAGCCGACACAGGTGTGAGACTGAGCGTGTCGCTTAACCCAGGTATGTACATGGCAACAATATGGAATGACTGGGCGGCCAGTACGCTGGCCACCAGCATCGGATTGGCGAAGACCCCCTGTCGGAATACGGAGTGGCGCTCCGAACGGCTATTAAACGTCTGCAAGTTCTCAAACAGCACAAACAGCAGCAGCAATTGGTTGCGTGCCTCGTCGATGGGATAGCCGCGGTCGAGCAACCAGTAGAAAGTTGCGAATCCCCCTACGCCCATGACTAGAGTCGAATAGCAGATGCGGCGGATCATTACGCGGTCAAAGATCGGTTCCCGGGGCTTGCGCGCCGGATACGACAGTTCATCGCCCTCCGCGTGCTCGGTAGCCAGAGCCACGTCCTGGATGCCATTGGTCACGAGGTTGAGCCACAGCAGCTGCACCGGCAGCAATGGCATTGGCAGACCCAGGGGAATCGCCAGCAGAAACAGAACCATTTCGGCCGCGCCCGTGGAAACCACCATAAAGATGACTTTTCGAATGTTCGCGTACGCCACCCTGCCTTCATGGATGCCGTTGACGATGGACGCAAAGTTGTCATCGGTGAGGACAATGTCTGCGCTTTGCTTCGCCACTTCAGTTCCCTTTCGGCCCATGGCCACACCGACGTGTGCGTGCTTGAGCGCAGGAGCGTCGTTGACGCCGTCGCCAGTGACTGCCACGAAATGGCCGGTTCTTGCCAGCGACAGGACAATGGACAGCTTCTGGTCCGGACTGACGCGGGCGTAGATGCGCGCACGGCGGGTCAGTTGGTCGAGTCCGTGCGGCCCCTCGCTCTCGGCCTGGCGCACCTGCTCGCCCGTCACGACCTGGTCCGCGTTAAAGCGCAGCCCCGCCTGTGCGCCAATTGCGCTGGCCGTCAACGGATCGTCGCCAGTCACCATCGCCACGTCGATGCCGGCGCTGTAGCAGCGTCGGATAGCCTCGGGGACCTCTGGACGAACCGGATCCTTCATGCCTGCCATTCCCAGAAAGGTCAGATTGACCAGGTGCCCGTGTCCATAGGACCCGTCCGGCTCCGCATCAATCGTGCCTTCAGCGAACGCCAGCACGCGTAGTCCTTGCGCGGCCAGCGCTGTCTTTTCCCGAAGCAGTGCCTCGCGCCGGATCGGCACGGCATGGCCGCGAACATCCGCCTGGTCGCACATGGCGATCAGCGTCTCGGGCGCTCCCTTGACGAACACGCGGATCGTCTCTTCGTGCCGGTGGAACGAGGCCGCGTACCGCAGGTCTGGCTCATAGGGGATACGGGCCACCAAGGGGTACCGCTGTCGGACCTCATTGGCTACGGTGCCTCCCTTGTGCGCCGCGGCCAGCAGCGCCACGTCCACGCTGTCCCCGGTGCCAGTCCAGCCGTCGCGCTCCCTGGATAGTTGCGCCTCATTTGGCAGCGCCGCGGCCCTCAGCAGGGCCGCTACCTGCGTTCTCGCGTCCTGCTCGGTGGCGCCGGCGGCGCGGATCTTGCATCCATCCAGGTCGTGCCCGACGTCGAAGGACAGCGCCGTGCCGCCGGGAAGCCGGATATCCGTGACGACGAGCTCGTTCATGGTCAGGGTGCCGGTCTTGTCGGTGGCGATCATGGTGCAGGAGCCAAGCGACTCCACGGCGGGCATTTTGCGCACAATCACGTGGGCCTTTGCCATCCGCCGGATGCTGATCGCCAGCGCCACCGAAATGGCGACGGGCAGTCCTTCGGGGATCGCGCTTACCGCCAGTCCGACCGACATCATGAACAGCTCGCGCAATGCCATGCCGCGCAGCATACCCACCAACACCAGCAACGCTACAGCGACGCCTACCGCCACCGCGATCAGTCGAGAAAAACGCTGGAGCCTGAGAATCAAAGGTGGCTGCGAGATGGATTCGCGGCCCAGTTCCCGCCCAATCCGGCCAATTTGCGTGGCAGGGCCAGTTGCCACCACGATGCCGTGGCCCCTGCCGCGGAGCACCACAGTGCCGGCGAAGGTCAGACACTGGCGGGCGCTCGCTGGGGCGTTGCTGGGATCACGTGCGGAGAGCTTGCGCACCGGTAACGATTCGCCGGTAAGCAGGGATTCATCGCACTGCAGGTCAATGGCGTAGGTCAGTTCCAGGTCGGCCGGCACTCGGCTGCCGGCTTCCAGCACCACCAGGTCACCCGGTACCAGGGTACTTGCGTCGATCTCCTGCTGCACGCCGTCCCGGATCACCGTGGCACGGGGCTGCTCCATCTTGCGCAGCGCCACGGTCGCCTTGTCGGCCGTATGCTCCTGTGCGGTGCCGATGACGCCGTTAATCAGCAGTACTGCCCCAATGAACAGTGCATCCTTCAGGTCACCCAATGCAAGCGACACCGCCGCCGCGGCCAGGAGGATGTAAATAAGCGGACTGAGGAACTGGCGCAGAAACACCGCGACAACCGACTTCGGGGCCGCCTGAGGCAGCACATTGCGGCCCACCTCCGCCAGCCGCGCACGAGCCTGCGCGGTGGTCAGGCCGGGAGGGACGTGCGCCGGATCGATGCCATCCCGGGTACCGTAAGGTTCTTCGTGAGATCGGGGGCGATCCGTTTGCAACGCGCTGGAGCGATTTTGCATGAGGTTTCCCAAGGGATGCTCGGCGCGGAGCCAGGCGTGTGCACCCTGCGCGTACGCCATATGCGGCCGGCGGGGCCGGACACTGTTCAAGCGTAGGTACCCGTGTGTCCACATGATTGATCCGGATCAACCACTACTCGGTTCCCCCTCCTAGACTGCCTGTATCAGCCAGCGGCACCCGTGGTGGGGCCAGCGGCTTTGCGCAAGCGTCAAAGGACACCAGCATGCAACTGCAATTCCTCGGCGCGACCGATACGGTCACCGGCTCCAAGTACCTGCTCGATACCGGCCGTCACCAAGTCATGGTCGACTGCGGCTTGTTCCAGGGATACAAGACCCTGCGCCTGCGCAATTGGGACCCACTGCCGCTTGATCCGGCCAAGCTCGACGCCGTGGTGCTGACCCATGCACACATCGACCACAGCGGGTATTTGCCCCTGCTGGTGCGCAACGGCTTCCGCGGCAGCGTGTATTGCACCATGGGCACCGCGCAGCTGTGCGGCATCCTGCTGCCAGACAGCGCCCACCTGGCGGAAGAAGACGCCGATTACGCGAACCGCAAGGGTTTTTCGCGTCACCGGCCCGCATTGCCGCTTTACACTGCCGCCGACGCTGCACGAGCAATGCGGCGGCTCCAGCCAATGGAATTCGGCAAGCGCTTCCAGGTGGTGCCCGGCGTAGAGGCCGAGTTTGCCCGGGCCGGACATATCATCGGGGCAGCGATCGTCACGTTGTTCGTCGACGGCAAGCGCATCGTCTTCTCCGGCGACCTCGGGCGGCAGCAAGACATCGTCATGCGCGCGCCGGAGATGGTGCGTCAGGCGGATTACCTGCTGGTGGAGTCCACCTATGGCGACCGGCGGCATCCGGATGACGACCCGCTGGATGTGCTCGGCGAGATAGTCAGCCGGACAATTGGCCGCGGCGGCAGCTTGATCATCCCCGCTTTCGCGGTGGGGCGCACGCAGAGCTTGCTGTACTGCCTGCACCGCCTGCGCGAGCTCAAGCGAATCCCCGACGTGCCGGTGTACCTCAACAGCCCGATGGCCATCGACGCGACCATGATTTTCTCGCTGCATCCGGAAGAGCTGCGCATCAGCCGCGAAGAGTGCGCCGCAGCCTGCAATCTCGCCACCCCGGTGCAAAGCATGGAGCAGTCGATCTGGCTGAACCACGACCGAAGTCCCAAGATCATCCTGGCTGGCAGCGGCATGGCTACCGGTGGTCGTGTGGTCCACCATCTTGCCGCCTACGGCCCGGACCCTCGCAACACCATCCTGCTTTCCGGCTTCCAGGCGGCGGGTACGCGCGGCGCAGCGCTGGCCGCAGGGCGGCGCGACATCCGCGTCCATGGCAAGGACATCGCCGTGCATGCGTCGGTGGAGCAGGTGGAGAACCTGTCCGCACATGCCGATGCCGCGGAACTCATGACCTGGCTTGGCGGCTTTCACCAGCCGCCGCGGCGTACGTTTGTCGTGCACGGCGAGCCACAGGCAAGCGATGCGCTGCGCCAGCACATCGAGCGCGATCTGCGCTGGGCGGTCACCATGCCGGAATATCGGCGGTCCTACCCGCTCGATTGATCCAGCCCGGCGCCTGTCATGTGCATCTTTGGGCACGTCTGACAAACCGGAATCACGTTATGGACTTTAGAACCATCCTCGTCGACCTCAGCGAAGATTCTGCCCGGTCGGCACGCATTGAAACGGCGGCACGGGTTGCCGCGAAATTCGGCGGCAGCGTGGTCGGACTGACTGCAACTGGAACAAACCTGGAGCCGTTTCGCGGGGCGGGCGAAGAAGCAGGGCAATACGTGGCGCTTGCCGCCAGCCAGCTGCACAAACTGGTTGCCGGTCACAAGGAAGCCCTCGACACGCTGACCAGGCAAGTGTCGCCGGACATTCCCACCCGGCACATCATTATCGACGCCGAATCCGGCTGGGCGCTTGCCGACGAGGGCCGTTTCGCCGATCTCATCCTGCCCGCGCCGCCGTCGGCGGATGCCGATGTGCCGGCGCTGCTGGCCGGGGTTGCGGAGTATGCGATGCTCAATGCCGGCCGGCCCATCTTGCTGGTGCCGGGCGCGGCCGGCCCGCGCTTTGGTCGCCATGTCGCCATCGCATGGAACGGCGGCAGAGAGGCCGCGCGGGCGGTAGCGGACGCATTGCCGTGGCTCGCGCATGCCAGTGCTGTTTCCGTCCTGGTGGTCAGCCCAGACAAGTATGGTGGTGCCATTGGGGAAGTGGCCTACCGTGACAGCGGGAACCGGCTGACAGCGTGGCTGGCCAGCCATGGCATCAATGCCGATCTGGTTTTCGGGGAGGGCGACCCCGACCACGTTCTGCCGCAACTTGCTTGCAAGGTACAGGCCGACCTGCTGGTCGCCGGCGGCTATGGCCGTTCCCGGCTTAAGGAGCTTGTGCTGGGCGGCACCACCCGCGCCCTACTGCGCCAGGCAGCGTTTCCAGTCTTTATGTCGCACTGAGGTGCGATTACTGCCAGTCGGACCTGGCAGTGCGTTAGCGGAGGCCGTGCCGGGGGCGCCGTTTGGCTAGCACTTTGCCGGGCAAGCCAAACGTCGGGTTGCCGACATCGCCGAGCTGATTCCTGAGCTAGTCTCTAAAACGGCTTCCCACAACAGCGGCTCGGCTGCCGAAGCGCCGAAGAAGCACGAGAATCCAGCCTTGGAACACGCCGGCTCAGGTGCTGAGCGGATTGAGCTTTGGCTTGCAGGACCGTGTCGTCGCGCTATATTCTATTCAGAAGTGATTAAGAAGCCCGGAATCGGCCAGACATTGCGCGTTGCGTGACTAACCCATTCGCCCCCAAAGACAAGGCTCAGCTGTTATCGTTCGAGAGCCCGCGCTCCTATGCTATCGATATGGCGATTGGCAGTGGCGCGGTCGTCCTCTTCGTAGTGCTTGCCTTCGTTTTGCAGGCTACCGTCGAACGGCACCGGGGGCTTTTGGCGCCGTTGGTGCCGCTATTGGGGGGGGGCATCGGGCTCGTTGTTGGTCTCTATTGGATCAGGCTGAGAAGGCTCAGGCGCGTCTCGGGGGGCAGCCGTCAACGACTGGAAGAAAGCGAAGCGCGTTTGGCGGATATCATTCGCTCGTCCATGGAAGCGATCATTACCGTGGACAGCGACCAGCGCGTCGTGCTGTTCAATCCGACGGCCGAAGCCTTGTTTGGCTGGCCAGCGGCGCAGGCGATTGGCCGCCCACTGGGCGATTTCATTCCTGAGCGCTTCCGCGCCGCCCACGCGGAGCATGTGCGCCGGTTTGGGATTACTGGCGTTTCGGAGCGCCAGATGGGGTCTCAACGCCTGGCGCTCTACGCTATGCGGCGGGATGGCAGCGAATTTCCGGTCGAAGCGTCCATCTCGCAAACTGTTCACGGCGCCACCAAGCTGTACACCGTGATGTTGCGCGACATTACCGAGCGCGTCCGTGCTCAGGAGGCCATGCAGCGCAGTCTTCAACGCGTGAGGGAAAGCGAGGCGCGCCTCGCTGGGATCATCCGTTCCTCCATGGAGGCGATCATCATTGTGGACAGCGACCAGCGCGTCGTGCTGTTCAATCCGATGGCCGAAACCTTGTTTGGCTGGCCGGCGGAGCAGGCGATCGGGCGCCCACTGGGCGACTTCATTCCTGAGCGCTTCCGCGCCGCCCACGCGGAGCATGTGCGCCGGTTTGGGATTACCGGTGTATCGGAGCGCCAGATGGGGCGTCAACGCCTGGCGCTCTACGCCATGCGGCGGAACGGCAGCGAGTTTGCGATCGAGGCCTCTATTTCGCAAACGGTCGACGGTGGCGGCAAGCTGTATACAGTGATGTTGCGCGACATTACTGAGCGCGTCAGTGCCGAAGAGGCCCTACGAAGCTCGCGCGAGGAATTGCAGCAGCTTTCCGACAGTATCCTCGCCACTCGCGAAGAGGAGAAGCGCCGCATCGCGCGCGAACTCCATGACGACCTGGGTCAGCGCCTGAGCGCGCTGAAGATGGACTTAGCCATGCTTGGCACGGACGTGGAGGAGTGTAAGCCCACCGTTGGCCTGCTGGACGAGATCGCAGGCATGAACGCGGTCATTGACGACACGGTGGCCTCTGTCCGCCGTATCGCTAGCGCTCTGCGGCCCGCGCTGCTGGACGACCTGGGTATGCTGCCCGCCATTGAGTGGCTGGCGAACGATTTTGCCAACCGGTATGGTCTGGCGGTGACGGTGGACGGCGTCGACGTCGATGTCCCGGAGCAGACGGCGACCGCGCTGTTTCGCATCGTGCAGGAGGCACTGAGCAACGTCGTTCGCCACGCTAACGCGACCAGCGTGCAGATCCACCTGGTGTGTGACGACGACCGGGTTGGCCTGCGAGTACAGGACAATGGTGCAGGCTGGGACATGAAGCCACACGCCAACGAGCCGCGCAAGTCGCTGGGGCTGTTGGGCATCCGGGAGCGGTCTCGTCTGCTCGGGGGCGCCGTATCGATCGAAAGTGCTCCCGGGAAGGGCTTTTGCTTGAGGGTAGATATCCCCCCGCAACGGAACGCCGGCCTGGCAGGGCCTTGAAATGCTCCAAAGCAACACGATTCTAGGGGAGATCCCCCACGCTTGACAAACTGCCGCCCGGATGAACGCCATAAAGCGCCCGGCAAATCACTCGCGTGGCCGGGCGTTGGCACCACTGCGAAAGGTAGGGCCGCGGCGTCATATCGACAGCACTTTAGGTGACTCATGGATGAGCATCCAATTGCGATCGAGCTTGCGTCGTGCCAACAGTGCCCGGCGCCGGCGGCTTGCCAGCCATCGTGGGGCATCGGGCACATGGCGGGATTGCCTTCTCCGGCACAGACTCTATAGTCCATTGGCATGTTAACGGCAATGAGAGCCTGCTGCCGGCCAACCGGTTCGATGGGAAAGGGAAAATCGCTGAAGGTTCCGTCGCGGCGATGCGCTCTGCGGAACTCGTGGGAAGAGGGGCCTTCCGCGTGATTGTTTTCTTCTCACATGAACAGGGAGACCATGCATGACACGCGTGATGATTGCGGACGACCACGCCGTCGTGCGAGACGGCTTAAGGCACATCCTGGAACGGGCGGGGTCGTTTCAGGTGGTTGCCGAAGCGGCTGACGGTGCGCAAGTACCAAGAATGGTGAGGGAATGCAGTCCGCAGGTCTTGCTCCTTGATCTGTCCATGCCTGGCAGGAGCGGTCTGGAGTTGATCCGCCTACTACGCACCGAAGCGCCGGCCTTGCGCATCCTCGTGTTGACGATGCATGCGGAAGAGCAATATATCGTCCGTGCGTTCCAGGCCGGAGCGGCAGGCTACCTGACCAAGGAAAGCGCGGCCACGGAGCTGGTGTCCGCCATCGGACAGGTAGCGCGGGGTGGTACCTATGTGAGTCAGGGAATTGCAGCAAAACTGGCAAGCGGCCTGAAGGATCAGAGCGATGACTTGCCCCACCTGCGGCTGTCGGACCGCGAGCTGGAAGTGTACCGGCGGCTGGTGCTGGGCGAGCCCATCACGGCGATCGCCATGGCACTGTGTGTCAGCGCCAAGACCGTTAGCACTTACAAGATGCGCCTCATGGAAAAGATGCAAATGCCCAATGAGGCCATGCTGCTGCGGTATGCTATGCGGAACCATCTGTTCGACGACGACGCCGACCTGTAGCAGTCGCGTGTAGTTGAACTCGCCCTGGCATTATGATGTTGAGGCGGTCCCTAGCCCGGTCAGCGCCAAGCGCAGCGCGTCTAGTTCCAGCGTCCTGTCAAAGCAGTAGCTCGCGCCTGCCCGCAGGCAAGCGCGCCGCAGCGGCAGGCTGAGGGCGTCGCTCAGCACGATCACGATGGCATCTGGGATGGCTGACCTGAGTATCCTCACCTCCTGGATCGCGCCGCCACTTGCGGTGCGCAAGCCGATCACGACAACGTCGGGGCGATGACGCATGAGTCTAGTCAGCTCCATGATGGCGCTAGCGCCCGACCCTGCAATTCGTATGCGAGGCAATCGTGCGAAGATGCCAAGCTGCCTGCTTCGGATCGCATTCGCATGCTCGAGCAGGTACACAGTGAGGACCTTGGGTTGGATACTGTCTGGCATGTGGCCAGTATGACCGCCGCCTATTTGGCAGAATATAGGAGGCGGCTGAGAGTGGCGTCAGGGCGGCAGAAGGCCGTGTCAGTAATCCCTGACAGCTCGCAGCAATGTCCATTGATCCGGGTTGGATGGCGGCTCGGATTTTCAGGGAAGTCAATGTACCTGCGCCGCGAGACGTCAGCTTGCGCGGCCTAGGTCTTGCCTAGGACCCCGCCCAGCTTAATTGCCGCCGCCACAAGAGCCACCGCGCCGACCGTGATCGCCAGTTCCAGCACCCCCGCACTGACGGATGTGGCCGTGTCTTGATGTAGCCCAAGATCGCGCCCTCCTGCGCACCTACTCTGGATGACATCACCGGCGCAACCGATGCCTGTCGGCGACCGGCTTGTCTTAGGAGATTCCCATGCGCGCGATGGCGCTTGCCGCCTGCCTGCTCTGTGCGGGTCCATTCATTGCCATCCCCGCGGGCGCTGCTTCGGTGGAGTCGCCCGTGGTTCCGGCGGCGCCGGCGGTTCATAACATGAATGGCATCGACTACGTCTCCGGCGGAATCGGGGTGGACCAGGTAGCAGCCATGCGCAGCATTGCCGGCCGCTTCAACGTTCATCTGCACTTTGTGAACGAAGTCGATGGCAGCAGCTTGTCTGACGTCACCGTGACCCTGTTCGATGCGCGGCGCGAGATAGTGCTGCTAGTGATGAGTGAAGGGCCGCTGCTGTACCTGCGCCTGCCGCCAGGCGACTATCGCGCGCTGGTCCGCTCCGCAGGCGCGATCGAATGCCGCTCCGTGCGCGTGCGCCCGGATGGCACCGGACCGTCGTTGATGCTGCGCCTGCCAGGGGATTTCCCTGTCGCGCCGGCGCAGACTGGGACCCAGCGCCACGCGCTGCGGCGCGCGCAGGGCGTTGGCACCGGTGGCTGCTACCGAGGCGGGTGAAGGGGGAGCCTGCGATGCCTTGGTATGCTGACCGATATCTTGCTTCAATGAAGCGGCTGCCGCCGGCAGTGCGCGGAAAGGCGATCGAAATTGCCAACGCCTTGCTCGCCGGCGGCCATGACGAAGGCATGGCAATTCGCGTTGGCATTGCCGGCGCGCGGCGGTAGGCGCGCAGGCATCCGGATCACCTGGCGGGTACGCCGCCACCCGGCCAAGACCGGGATCCCTGGGGACCAATGGCTATGAGGCAGGCGTCCAGCGCATCGTGCGGGACACGCCGCCCTTAGCCGGCACCACCAGCGTCTGCTCGCGCTCCTTGCCATCCGCGCTGGCGACGACGCGATAGCGGCCTGGCGGCAGCTGGACGAACAGGAACGGACCATCGGACACGGCCGCGAAGCGCTGTTTGCCGCGGCTGTCATAGATATACGTGTCGACACCAGCGAGGTATTGACCGCCGCTTCCGGTGAAAGTGAGCCGCAGGCTGTAGTCGCCGCTGGCCTTGCGCAGGTAAGCCGCCTCGTCCTGGCCGACACCCCCGGTCAGGTAGCGAACGCCATCGGCGTCCCTGGGCGCCGGCATGCCATCCGCAGCGGTCGCTCCCGCCGCGCGCGGACTGCAGTCCATGCCGTAGCGGCTGCCAAAGCGGTCGTTCATCCCCATACGCCGGTTGCCAGACCCGCCGTGGCGCAGCGTGACGCCGCGCTCGCTGGCGCGCGTCGCGATCAGGTCGTGAGTGCGCTGCATGATCGCCTGGCGCTCCTGCGCGGACGTGGCGCTGCGCAGTCTTGCGCAAATGTCGGCACGCTCCGCCTCGGCGAGCAGGTCTGCGCCGCGGACTGCCTCGCGGGGCCGTGGCGGCGCGGCCGGCGACGTATCGGGCTGGGCAAGCGCCGGCGCAGTGCCGGCACAGAGGAGGGCCGCCAGCAGCAGGGCCCGGCAGCCAGGGATACGTTGAAGATTCATGGTAGGACAGCTCCCCACGGGTTGATGAAAGGAGTGGAGCTGCCGCCGCCGTCTGCCGCAGGTGCCGCTTGCAGGCAGCGAGCAGCCTGCTCGCCTGCTACCAGCGTAGACCGGCAGCCGCGCGCGCCGATTGCGATGCCGCAACCCTAAGCGAGAACGCCGGCATCCTCTTCGCCGAGCGCAAGGTGCAGGTTGACGCCATCGACGCCGGCCGCGGTGCTGGTCCTGAAGCCGCAGGCGCGCGCCAGAGTCAGCATGGGCCGGTTGTCATGCATGGTGCAGCCCACCAGCGCGCCGATGCGCTTTGCGCGCGCATAGCGGATCATCTTCTCGAGCAGCAGCTTTCCCAGTCCTTGCCCCTTGCAGTCCGAGCGCACGGCGATGCCGAACTCCGCCTGGAGATTGTCCGGATCGGCAACGGCCCGGACCTCCCCCAGGATGGAGGTCTGGCCACACGCATCGGTAGTCGTCGCGATGAACGCCATCTCACGCGTGTAGTCGATCTGCGTGAGCCTTGCCAACTGGCTGTGTTCCGGCTCGCGGAACGTGCAGAAGTAGCGTGCATGGACATCTTCCGGCGTCAGCTGGCGGAAGTAAGCCTGGTAGGCTGCTTCGTCGGCGGGGCGCACGGGCCGCAGCACAATGGTGCGGCCGTCCTGCTCGACGCGTTCCTCCAGCGCTTCCGGATAGGGTTGGATGGCCAGCCGCGGGCGCGTGCCCGGCGCCGGCGCCCTGATGGCGATGCGGGCATCGAGCGCGATGACGCCTGTCGCGCTCGCCAGCAGAGGATTGATATCAAGCTCGGCGATCTCGGGAATATCGCAGACCAGGCGTGATACCTGTACCAGTACCTGGAGCAAGCCGTCCCCGTCGACACCCGGGTGTCCGTGCCAGCCTTCCAGCAGGCGCCCGATGCGGGTGCGCGACACCAGGTCTTGCGCGAGCAGCGCGTCGAGCGGCGGCAGCGCAACCGCATGGTCGCCGATGCGTTCGGTGTTGACGCCGCCATGGCCGAATAGCAAGACGGGGCCGAACACGGGATCGGTGGCGGCGCCGACGATTAGCTCGAAGCCATCGCCGTGCCCGACCATCGGCTGGACGGTAAAGCCTTCCACCCGTGCCTCCGGGGCTTGCTGCCAGATCCGCTCGAGCATGGCGCTGCCGGCGCTGCGCACCGCGGCGGCGTCGGCGAGGTCCAGTGCAACGCCGCCCGCGGCAGACTTGTGCGTGATGTCCGGGGACAGGATCTTGAGCGCGACCGGATAGCCTATCCGTGTGGCCTGGTCGACAGCCTCATCGACGCTTGCCGCGGTCCGGGTCGCGACCACGGGGACGCCATAGGCGGCCAGCGCGGCTTTGGCCTCCGGCTCGGTCAGCAACGCCCTGCCGGCGCGCAGGGCATTGCCGATGATCGTGCGTACCTGGTTCTTGTCAGCCGGCGTGTACATGCCGTCTGCGGGCGGCGTGCGCATCAGCAACTGCTGGTTCCTGTGGTATTCGCAGGCCTGCAGGAAGCCGCGCACTGCCCGCTCCGGGGTGTCGAAGGTCGGTACGCCGGCATGTTGGCACAAGCGGCGTGCCTGCTGCACGGCATCCGCCCCGAGCCATGCTGTCAGCAGCGGCTTGCCGCCGGACGGCGCGCCGACGAGCGCGGCCGCGATCTCGGCGGCCGGCACGATGGCCGTGGGTGCATGGATCATCAATACAGCGTCAACCTCGGGCGCCTCGCACAGGATGGCGTAGGCCTGCAGGTAGCGCTTGACGGGCGCGTCGCCGATGATGTCGATTGGATTCGCGCGCGGCCAGGTGGCGGGCAGCACGGTGTCCAGCCGGGTCAGGGTCTGGTCTGACAGGCGCGCCAGGGTCCCGCCGGCATCCGCCAGCGCATCCGTCGCCATCACGCCGGCGCCGCCGCCATTGGTCAGGATGGCGAGGCGCTCGCCACGCAGCCCGCGCATGCGGGCAAGCATCTCGACGGCGTCGAACAGACTCTCGGTGCTGTCCACGCGCAGCATGCCGGCACGACGGATGGCGGCGTCGTAGACGTCGTCGGCACCCGCCATGGCGCCGGTATGGGACGCGGCGGCGCGTGCCGCCTGCGCCGAGCGCCCGCCCTTGACGACCAGCACCGGCTTGTTGCGGGCGGCGGCGCGCGCCGCGGACATGAACCTGGCGCCGTGGCGGATCGCTTCGACGTAGAGCAGGATGGCCTGCGTCCCGGCGTCGCTGGCCAGGTAGTCGAGTACGTCGGCCGCGTCCACATCGGCACTGTTGCCCAGCGAGATGAAATGGGAAAAGCCGATCTGCCGCGAGCGCGACCAGTCCAGCACGGCGGTGGCCAGCGCGCCGGATTGCGTGGCGAATGCCAGCTTGCCTTGCCGGGCCGTGCCGGGTGCGAAGCTGGCATTGAGGCCGATCCCCGAAGCGATCAGCCCGACGCAGTTCGGCCCGAGAATCCTGAGCAGATGGGGCCGCGCAGCGTCGAGCATGGCTTGCCGCAAGGCGCCTCCGGCGCTGTCCTCGGGCCCCTCGAAGCCGGCGGTCAGCACGATGGCCGCGCGCGTGCCGGCGGCGCCGAGCTCGGCGATGAGAACCGGGATGGTGGGTGCGGGCGTGCACAGCACCGCCAGGTCCGGCGCCGCCGGCAACGCGCCGACGCGCGCGTAACAGGGTTGGCCCGCCAGCGTCGCATACTTCGGGTTGACCAGGTACAGCTGGCCGGTGAAGGCGCCCGCGGACAGGTTCGCCAGCACGGTTGCCCCCACGCTATGCGGCCGCAGCGTCGCGCCGATGAGCGCGACCGAGCGCGGACGGAACAGGGCATTGAGGTTACGAACTGTCATGGCTGGCTCTCCTGGCAACTGCCGGCACCACCTGCGTCCCGGGCCCAGTCGGGAGGTCAGAGATTCACTTGAATGATGTTCGACACTTCGGTGACCCCCGGCGCTGCCCAGGCGGCTTCGGAGGCGGCCTCGCGCTCGGCCCAGCTGCGCAGGCTGCCTCGGAGCGTCACCACACCGTCCTTGACGTCGACGGTGACATGGGTCGCGTCGTCTACCGCCTGGCGCTCGATCGCCTTGGCGATTCGTTCCTTCACGTCGCCAGGTGCGATCGCTGGTTGAACCGCGATCGCGTTGGCTACGCTAACCACGCCGTATAGCCCCGCCACCGCGCGCTCGGCGGCCAGGCGCTGGTAGTTCCAGTCGACCGTGCCGGTCAGCGTGACGCAGCTGTCCTCGACCATCACCTGGATGCGATCCGCGGGTAGCACCGAGGTCCACGCCAGGATGTTGCTCGCGGCGCGTGCGATGTCGGCATCGGTGCGCTGCGCGTCATCGGGCAGGCGCACGTCGATTTCGACGGCCAGGCCCCTCACGCCGGGCACACGCCTGACGGCGTCCTCAGCGGCATACTTGGCAGCATGGCTGCTGAGATGGCCGGTCAGCGTGACCACACCGTCCGTGACCTGCACGCCGATTTCGGCGGCATCGACGGCCGGGTCCCAGGCCAGTTCCTCGACTACATGCTGTTTGAGCTGGATATCGCCTTTCATGTCGTTGTCTCCTGTTTGCGTGGCGCCCTCGGGCGCGATGGCGGCGCGTGCCGCCTGCTCCGTGCGTGCCGACGCGGCCTCGCGCTATCGGCATTCGACCGCGTTTTCAGTTGGCGTCACGGCCGCGTTTCCAGCTGATCGATGACGGCCGAGATACCCGGCGCAGACCATACCGCACCGATGGCCGCGCGGCGATCGGCCAGGGAGCCGACGCGGCCGGTCAGCGTGGCGGTGCCGTTCTCGACCGTGACGCTGATATGGTGGGCCTCACGCAGGGCATGGCGTCGCAGCGCCTCTTCGATGCGCTGTTCCACATCGGGGGGCGCGGTCTTCTCATTCATCCGGATGTTGTTGACGACACCGATTACGCCGCGCAACTGGCTGACCGTGCGTTCGGCCAGCCTACGCTGGTAGCCCCAGTCGACGTTTCCCGACAGCGTGATCCAGCCCTGCTCAACGCGAACCTTGATAGCGTCCGCGGGTACATGCACGTGCCATTGCAGCGCGTCGCGGGCCGCCTCGGCAATGGCTTCGTCCATGAAGGCCCCGGGGGGATGCACGTCCAGCTTGATGACAACCGCGCGCACGCCGGAAACACGTTCCACAGCGCGCTCGGCGGCGAGCTTCTCCGCATAGCTGGACAGGTGCCCGTTCAGCGTGACGATCCCCTCATGGACTTCGACGCCGATGGACGCCGCGTCAATCGCCGGATCCCAGTCGAGTTCGTCGGTGACATCCTTCTGGATCTGATGATCGGTTTTCATGCTTTACCTCTGTACGAGTCCGGCGCCGAACGCGGCACCGGGTGTGAAGTCAATAGGCGGATTGGTGGTCAAGTGGACGACCGGGGCGGCGCGCTGCTGGAACGCTCTCGCTCCTGCTCCTTGCGCACGAGCGAAAACAGCATGCCCCAGTCGGTTGCGAGGGCGGCGAACAGGTCATCGAGCGCAATCACTCCGGTCACTGCCTCGCCGTCCAGCACCGCCAGGCGTCGTACGCCGTGCGTCAGCATCAACTGCATTGCATCGGCGACGACGGCATCCCGTTGGATCGCCACGAGGCCGCGCGTCATCACCTCGACCACGTCGGTCTGGCATGGGTCCGCACCGGTAGCTGTCGCACCGATGACGATGTCCCGGTCCGTGACCATGCCGACCGCGCGCGTCCCGGCCGGTGAGTTCTCTGTCACGATCAGCGCACCGACGTGGCGGTCCCGCATCTGGACGGCAGCTTCCTGCAGGGTGCAGGACAGCGGGACATGCACGGCTTTCGCTGAGCAGATATCCTGGACTAGCATCCCGGTCTCCTTTTCGGCGCACTCGCCTAACGTACGGGAATGCGTTGCTGGGTCGAGCTTTCCTTCTTGGGCAGCACCAGGCGCAGCACGCCGTCCTGGAAGCTGGCATCGATCTTTTCCGTGTCAATGTTGCCATCCAGCGTAAAGGCGCGCTGCATCGAGCCGCTGTAGCGCTCCTGGCGGATCACGCGGTCGCCTTCCTTCTCCTCGGAAGCCTTCTCGAGCTTGGCGGAGATCATCACCGTTCCGCGATCGACGCTGACGTTGATGTCTTCCTTTTTCACGCCTGGCAGGTCGGCGGTAATGGTGAAGCTGGTGTCGGACTCGGCCACGTCGACCTTGAACGCCAGCTCGGTACCTGGCGCAATCCGCCAGTTGCGCAGCATGCTCTGCAGCATGTCGCCGAGCGGTTCGATCGAGAACGGGTCGTAGCGCCTGATGTTGCTCATCTTGGTCTCCTGGGATGACGGCGCGCGATGCGCACCGGATGCTTCTTACTTTGGCAAGCGGGGGCGATTGCGGTTTGCTTTGCATCAAGCGCCGGCGCAATGCCTACCAATGCGCCGCTTGTGCGCCCCGAATAGCGAGATTGCGTCACTTGTGCCGCACCGCTCGGACGCATGCGGCAGGGCGCGTCAGGTAAGCCTGACAAGCCCTGCTGCATTCCTGACAGTCAACTCAGCGCAGCCTTCTAGGCGCGCAAGCGCTGCCGGCCAATACTTCTGTCAAACACAGACATGGCGCCGCACAACGCTGCGGTCCGCCAGAAACGATGGGACGAGCGAGGGTCGGGACGAGGGAAAGGGCCTGCGGGCCGGAGACAACCATGTTTGACTTGCACACTGAGGATGACGCCGCCTGTGGCGCGACCGAGATGTTCGTCGTGTTCGAAAGGCGCCACGAGACCCAGGCCGCGCCGCAGGCGCCGGGCGATGCCCGGGCGCGATGCACGAACTGCATGCTGGGGAACCTCTGTATGGCCGCCAGCCTCGAGGCCGGCGACATGGCCCGCCTGGACTCCGTCGTGCAGGGCTGGCGTTCGATCAAGCAGGGCGAACGGCTGTACCGCGCCGGCGATCCGTTCCGCAGCCTCTATGCGGTCCGCGCCGGCTCGTTCAAGACCGTGGTGGCGCCGGAGCGGGGCAAAGAGATCATCTCCGGCTTCTACATGGCGGGGGACACCATCGGGATGGACGGAGTCTGCCAGGAAATCCATAACTGCGATGCGATTGCCCTGGAAGACAGCGTGGTTTGCGTGATCCCGTTCCACCTGCTCGAGGCGCTTTGCCGCGAGATCAAGCCGCTGCAACGCCAGTTGCACAAGATGTTCAGTGCCGAGATCGTCAGGGAATCGCGCCAGATGATGCTGTTGGGCAACATGTCCGCCGAGCAGCGCGTGGCGGCGTTCCTGTTGAGCGTCTCGGCACGCTACCGCGAACGCGGCTATTCGGCCACGTCGTTTGTGCTGCGTATGACGCGTGAGGACATCGGCAGCTTCCTCGGCGTGACCCTGGAAACCGTGAGCCGGGCCTTATCCCGGTTCCAGCAGGAAGGCCTGCTTACCGTGCAGGGCAAGTCCATCGAGCTGCTCAACCTGGATGCCCTGGATGCTCGCTAGCAGCGTCATACTCGGCAAGGCATGACGTGAACGATCCCAGTTCTGATCCCGGAATTCCCGGCCGGCTCGGCGATGGCGTGGCCGCCGCCGCGTCCCGCGAAGTCGGGACGCTGGTGTTCCGGCCGCTCGAGATCGATACCTGGCAGGAGCATGTCATCTACATGCATCCGGATTGCCCCGTCTGCCGCGCCGAGGGCTTTTCCGCGCAGGCGCGCGTGCGCGTGCAAATCGGCGACAGGTCATTGATCGCCACGCTGACGCTGCTGGGCGCGCCGCTGTTGGCCATGGGCGAAGCGAGCCTATCGGTGAGCGCGGCACGCACGCTGGCGGCACGCGCCGGCGATGTCGTGCATGTCACCCATGCGCCGGCGCTGGAGTCGGTGCGGGCACTACGTGCCAAGATCTATGGCTGCCACCTGGACAGCGCCCAACTGGACGGCATCATCGGCGACATCAGCGCAGGGCGATACGCGGACGTGCATATTGCGGCATTCCTTACCGCTTGCGCGGACGGTCGCATGAGCCTGCGCGAGACCGTCGACCTGACCCGGGCCATGGTTCGGTCCGGAGAGCGCCTGTGCTGGGACCGCGAGGTGGTTGCGGACAAGCATTGCGTCGGCGGGTTGCCGGGCAATCGCACCACGCCGATCGTCGTGGCCATCGCGGCGGCGGCAGGCCTGGTGCTGCCCAAGACCTCGTCACGCGCGATCACTTCGCCCGCCGGCACCGCCGATACGATGGAAACCCTGACTCGCGTGACCCTGGACGCGACGGAACTGCGGCGCGTGGTGGAGCAGGTTGGAGCGGCGCTGGTGTGGGGCGGCGCGCTGAGCCTGAGTCCGGCGGACGACGTGCTGATCCGCGTGGAGCGCGCCCTGGATATCGACAGCGATGCGCAGCTGGTAGCGTCAATCCTGTCGAAGAAGGTTGCGGCCGGCTCCACCCACGTGCTGATCGACGTGCCGGTGGGGCCGACGGCGAAGATCCGCGAAGACAGCGAACTGGAACGCCTGCAGAGCGCCATGACCAAAGTCGCGAACGCTTTCGGGCTGAAGATCCGGATCCTGCGCACCGACGGCTCGCAGCCGGTGGGGCGGGGCGTCGGGCCTGCGCTCGAGGCGCTCGACGTGCTGGCAGTGCTGCAGGGCCAGCCGACGGCGCCCGCCGACCTGCGCGAGCGCTCGCTGCTGCTGGCGGGGGAGCTGCTGGAGTTCTGCGGCGCGATGCCGGAAGGACAGGGATGGCAGCAGGCCGGCAGTCTGCTCGACAGCGGTGCGGCCTGGGCCCGGTTCCAGGCGATCTGTGAAGCGCAAGGCGGGCTGCGCACCCCGGGGCAGGCGGTGTTCCGGCGCGACCTGGTGGCGGCAAGTAGCGGCATCGTGACCGCCATCGACAACCGTCACATCGCGCGCGCGGCGAAGCTGGCCGGAGCGCCGCGCCGGCAGGTGGCGGGGCTGGAGCTGCATGTCCGCACCGGCGACGAGGTCGCAGCCGGCACACCGCTCTGCACGCTGCACGCCCAGGCGTCCGGCGAACTGGAATATGCGTTCAGCTACGCGCTGGCGCATGACCCATTCGGCATTCAATAGCCCGCCGGCCCGTTCGCCTTCGTCCGCTTTAGTCCACCGGCACCCACCTCGCCAGCAGGCGGCGCGCGGCAAACGCAGCGCCAGCATAGCCCAGCAGGATGGCCGCGAGCAGCGGCCAGTAAGCGCCCGGCAGCGGGTGCATGCCCAGCGGTGTGGCCAGCGGCGACAGGCGCCGACGAGGCACAGCCCGACCGTAGTGGCCAGCAAGGCCTGGCTGGACCGGCTCTCGATGAAGGGCAGCCTGCGCGTGCGGATAATGTGGACAATGAGCGTCTGCGAGAACAGGGACTCGATGAACCAGCCGGTCTGGAACAGCGCCGCGTGCGCAGGCGTATTGGCGCCCAGCAGCCAGAACAGCGCGGCGAAGGTCAGGTAGTCGAAGAATGAGCTGACCGGGCCCATGCCAAGGATGTACTCCCCCATCTTGCCGACCTCCCAGCGCCTGGGCCTGCGCAAGGACTCGTCGTCGACATTGTCGGTGGGAAGGGCCGTCTGGGAAAAATCGTAGAGCAGGTTGTTGGTCAGGAGTTGGATCGGCGCCATTGGCAGGAAGGGCAGCCAGGCGCTTGCTCCCAGCACGCTGAAGATATTGCCGAAATTGGAGCTGGCGCTCATGCGCAGGTACTTGAGCAGGTTGGCGAAGACCCGCCGCCCCTCCATGACGCCGTCATGCAGCACCAGCAGGCTCTTTTCCAGCAGGATGACGTCGGCTGACTCGCGGGCGATATCGGCCGCGCTGTCCACGGAAATGCCGACGTCGGCGGCGCGCAGCGCCGGCCCGTCGTTGATCCCGTCGCCCAGCACGCCAACCACCCTGCCATGCTCGCGCAGCGCGCGCACGATGGCTGCCTTGTGCACGGGCGTGAGCTTGGCAAAGATCTGGTTGCGCAGCGCGGCATCGGCCAAGCCCTGGGCATCCAGCTTGTCCAGGTCGCTGCCAAGCACCGGCGCGCTGCGTGCAAGCCCGACCATCTGGCAGATTTTGCTCGCGATGCGTGGACTGTCCTCGGTCAGGATCTTGACGTCGATGCCGCTGTCGGCCAGGGCAGCCAGCGCGGGGGCCGCACTTTCCTTGGGGGGATCGAGAAACGCGATGTAGCCCAGCAAGGTCAGCCCATGTTCGTCGGCCAGGCAGTATGCGTGCGTCTCCGGCGCCTCCGGCAGTTCGCGAAAGGCGATGGCGATGACGCGGAAGCCATCGTCATTCAGGCGATCGCTGATGGCCATCAGGTCACGATAGTGCGTGGTATCCAGCGGCACGCGCTGACCCTCAAGTTCGGCCGCGGTGCAGACGGAGAAGACTTCCTCCACCGCGCCCTTGCAGATCAGCATCCGGGCGTGGGGCGCCTGCACGACGACGGACATGCGCCGGCGGGTAAAGTCGTAGGGAATCTCGTCGATCAGCCGGTAGGCCTGCGCAATTCGCATGCGCTCGCTCAACTCCTCATGCCGCCGCACGGCCACGTCGAGCAGATTATGCAGGCCAGACTGGAAATAGCTGTTGAGATACGCAAACTCCAGCAACCGCTCGCTGTCATGTCCCGCCAGGTCGACATGTTGCTTGAGGATGACAAGGTCCTGGGTCAGGGTCCCGGTCTTGTCCGTGCAAAGCGTGTCCATGGCGCCAAGGTTCTGGATTGCGGCCAGACGCTTGATGATGACCTTGCGCCGGGACATTGCCATCGCGCCCTTTGCCAGGTTGACGGTGACCAGCATCGGCAGCATCTCGGGGGCGAGGCCCACGCCAACCGCCATGGCAAACAGGACCGCTTCAAACCAGTCGCCTTTGGTCAGCCAGTTGATCAGGAACACCAATGGCGACATCACTGCGAGGATTGCCAGCATCGACCGGGCGATGCGGTTCAGGCCAGCTTCGAAATCGGTAGGCGGCTCCTGCCCGGCGATCGACTGCGCGATGTGCCCGAAGATCGCGCGGTCGCCGGTCAGCACGATGACCGCCGTGGCTGTCCCGCTGAATACCGCCGTCCCCATGAGGGCGATATTGGGAAGATGGCCGGCTTGGGCAGCGGTAGCGACAGCGCAGCGCGCGGGGAATTTCTCCACCGGCATGGATTCGCCGGTCAATGCCGCCTGGTTCACGAACAGGTCTTTGGATGCGAGCAGCCGGGCATCGGCGGGTATCAGGTCACCCGCAGCCAGATGGATGATCTCGCCAGGAACAAGCTCGGCGATCGGGCGCTCCTGCGCGACGGGCGTGCTGCCTGGGTCCGCACGGCGCCGCACGGCGATGGTGGTGTGGACCATCGTACGCAGCGCCGCCACGGCGCGGTCGCTACGCGTTTCCTGCCCCTGCCAGGTGGCAAGCGAGACGCTCAGCACGATCATTCCGCCGGTCAAGGCAGCGGCGCTGTAGTCGTGCACAAGCACTGATACCGCCGACAGCACGATCAGCATCACGTTGACGGGGCTAGCCAGCCGCCGGGCCAGGCTGGCAAGCCAGTGTGGGCCATGGTTGGGGGCAATGGTGTTGGGGCCACACGTCCCCAGGCGCGAGGCCGCCTCGCGTTCGGTTAAGCCCGCCTCGGTCGCGCCAAGTCTGTCCAGGACTTCGCTGGCATCATGCGTGGCAGCCCATTCCAGTTCGGCTGGCGGGGACGTCACGTGGACGGCGTGCGGCGAACCCTGCCGGCCCGGGGTTGACGCGGCACGGCGGTCGCCCCCCGAGGGCCGGTCGACCGTAGGGAGGGGCGGCTCTGCATCCTTCTCCATGCCTTACGGAGCCCGTGGCGCGCGCACTAGCAGTACTGGCACCTTCGACCCCTGCACCAGGCCCTCGGCCACGCTGCCCATCACCAGGCGGCGCACCCCGCGCCGGCCGTGGGTGCCCACCACGACCAGGTCGGCGTGGACCCGCTGTGCAGCCGCGTCAATCGCCGTGGCGATGTCGCCAAGGGCAAGGATCTCATCAACCAGTTGCGTGTGGCATTCGACCTTGGCCGCGCGGGCTTTGGCCGCGGCCTCGGCGAGCAGGCTGCGTCCGCCCTCGACCAGGTCGGGGCGCAGGTCGGCCAGACTGCCGTAGCCCATGTCGTACTTGAGATAGCTGTTGTCGACCACGTGGACGATCTCCAGGCGGGCCTTAAACATGGCCGTGAGCTGGATCGCCTCGGCCAAGGCACGATCGCCGCAGTCGCTGCCGTCGATGGCGACGACGATTGTCTGGTACATGGCGTTGCCTCCTTGTTGAGCGCCCGCGGGCCGGAGTGAAGCGATCCCCGTATGCGGGGACATAGACACTGCTTCCAGCTTAGGGCCGGGAAGGGTGGGCCGGTTGATGCAGGTCAGGGGCACGGCTATCGGCCAGCCCCGGGCGGCATTTAGTACCTTCGTTGACAGGCATCAACGATGCATGCTTTGTCATCCCCTACCTTGGAAAGGAAAGGACCATAGAGCCAAAGCCGAGGCGGCAGCCATGCCGGCCCCGTTAGGGCCGTTTGTACTAGTGCAACCATGGTGACCAAATATGGACGAAGAGATCAGACAGAAGATCCTGACCTTGTTGAACCAACACAGGATCATGACGCTTGCCACCCTGAGGCCGGATGGCTGGCCTCAGGCTACCACTGTAGGTTATGTGAATGAGGGTCTCACGCTCTACTTCCTCTGTGGTCCGAGCAGCCAAAAGGCGGCCAATCTGGCATTGGATGACCGTGTCTCGCTGACAATCGATCACGATACGCCAGATCTCATGGCGATTACCGGCCTGTCCATGGCGGCGCACGCGCAACTGGTGGTCGATGTGGCCTTAGCGGAGAGGATCCTGCGGATGTTCCCATTCAAGTATCCGGAGCAGATTGCCTTGCCGGTGCCGATGCCGACCACGGCGGACGTCCGAATATTCAGGGTGATCCCAATGGTCATTTCCGTGCTCGATTATTCCAAGGGCTTTGGGCATACGGATCTTGTCACCTGCTGACCTCTGGTCCCTGTAAGCCCACCGAGGAGTATTCGCTTCGCGTGGTCGAGCAATGGAAGCTGGGACGCAAGCGCGTCGATGACGGCGCGCTGCTCATCATCGCCAAGGATGACCGCGCGCTTCATACTGAGGTGGGCTACGGCCTCGAAGGCGTCCTGACTGACGCCGCGAGCAAGCGCATCATCAGTGAAGATATCGTGCCCCGATTCAAGCAGGGCGATTTTTATGGTGGTGTGTCTGCGGGCATCGACCGCATGCTTGGGGTCATCGAAGGGGAGCCGCTGCCACCGCCGGAGGAAACGGCAGGGGATCGGGGCGACCCCATGCGGCAACTGATGCCAATCCTCCTTGTGCTCACGCTGATCCTGGGTGGGGTTCTGCGCTCCATGCTGGGGCGCTTCCCGGGTGCAGTCGCGACCGGTGGGGCCGTTGGTGTGGTCGCGTGGATGCTCTCCGGCGCCATCTTTGCCGGCATGGTTGCGGGAGCAGTCGCGCTCTGTTCACGCTAATGGGTGGCTCGCACATGGGCTTGCTAACTATTGGCGGTCGCTCGGGAAGAAATGGCGGCCGCTCGGGCCCTGGCGAATTCGGCGGCGGTGGCGGCGGCTTTGGCGGTGGCGGTGCCTCCGGTAAGTGGTGATGGTGAAAGTTTGTCGTGCGGCATCTGCGGAGGACTCAATGGCAACTGAGGGTCGCTCGCAGGAACTTTGCGCGCAATCGAGCAAGGTGGCCGCGGGTTCCGTGCCGGACGTTGCGCTGGGACAAGGGCTGCGGCCAGACAGCAGCTAGCCTCTAGCTATACGGCCGACAAAGGGCGCAGCCACCTTGAGGAGTCGAACATGGCGATATTTATCATGGAAACCCGTGTCTCCGTGGAGTCCCTGCGGCAGCCGCGATCGTTTGAGGCATTGGAACGCGGCGTTGCCGGCTATCTGGAAAAAGTCTGTCCGGATGTGAAATGGCTGGGCAGCTATGCGACCCTCGGGCCCTATGATTATCTCGATATCTTCGAGGCCAACGACATCGAAACCGCCATGCAGGTATCGGTCCTGGTGCGGGCGTATGGTCACGGAGAGGCCTCGGTGCATCCGGCGGTGGACTGGGGGCGATTCAAGCACCTGGTGCGGAATCTGCCGGAACTACCACCCGTGTGAGCAAGGCCATGTGGATCGGTGTGCCCAAAGAGATCAAAGACAACGAGTACCGGGTTGGCCTGACGCCTGCCTGCGTGCGCGAACTTGTCAGCCGCGGTCACCAGGTCATGGTCCAGTCCGGGGCCGGGACCGCGCTTGGTCTTTCCGACGCGCAATACGAAGCGGCTGGCGCGAAGCTGGCTGCCGATGCGAAGGCCGTATTCGACCGGGCCCAGATGATTGTCAAGGTCAAGGAGCCACAACCACGCGAACTGGCGCTGCTCAAGCCCGGGCAGATCCTCTACGCATACCTGCATCTGGCCGCGGACCGTGAGCTGACTGCCGCGCTGCTGAAATCCGGTGCGGTCTGCATTGCCTATGAGACGGTTACGGGCCCTGACGGTGGTCTGCCGTTGTTGGCCCCCATGAGCGAGGTGGCCGGCCGCATGTCAGTCCAGGTGGCGGCCGCCTACCTCGAGAAGCCGCACGGCGGCATGGGACTGCTGCTCGGCGGCGTCCCCGGCGTTGCGCCGGCACATGTCGTGGTGATCGGTGCCGGCGTGGTGGGCGCCAATGCTGTCCAGATCGCGGTTGGCATGGGGGCGCGCGTGACGGTATTGGACAAGAATATCGATCGTCTGCGGCATCTCGGCGCTGCGTACGGCAATCAAGTCGTGACGGTCTACTCCAGCGCGGACAGTATCGAGCGCGCGTTGCTCTCGGCCGATGCGGTCATCGGCGCGGTGCTGGTGCCGGGCGCCGAGGCGCCCAAGCTGGTCACGCGCGCGATGGTGGCGCGCATGAAAGCGGGTTCGGTGCTGGTGGACGTGGCGATAGACCAGGGAGGCTGCGCCGAGACATCGCGTCCGACCAGCCATACGGATCCGACCTATGTGCTGGACGGCGTGCTGCACTACTGCGTGACTAACATGCCGGCTGCCGTGGCCAGGACCTCCACCTTTGCCCTGAACAACGCCACGATCGGTAATGCGATGGCCCTTGCCGACAAGGGATGGTCCCGCGCGCTCTCAGACGATCCCCACCTGCGGGCCGGGCTAAATATCTGTCGCGGGAGCGTGACCTATGCAGCCGTCGCAAGCGCTCATGGCTACGACCATGTACCCGCAGAGCAGGTGCTGGCCTGAACGGGGCCGACAGACAGGAGTATCCGACAGTACGGCCGACACGTTGCTGTCCGCCGACTATGGCGGCGCAAGCCCCACGGCTGACAAGGCAAGATGAAACTTCCCCGCAATCTTCCCGACAATCAGTGTCGCCCATTGCCTGCAGGAAGCTGCGCAGCACCTGGAGGAGCAGGGCGCGAACCCGTTCCGGGTCGGCGCATACCTGGCTGCCGCGGACACCGTTGCCAACCTTGATGCCGATATCCGGGCGCTCTTTGACGAGGGGGGCATTGACGCGCTTGATGCGCTGCCCCGCATTGGCAAGGGAATCGCGGGGGGCGATCGCAGAAATGCTTATTACCGATCGCTGGCGCCAACTGGAGCGACTTCGCGGTGGAGAGGACGATGCGGGGCTATTTCAGACGGTGCCGGGGATTGGCCACGAACTCGCCACCCGCATCCGTGACACCTTGCATATCGATACCCTTGAAGCGCTGGAGCTTGCGGCTCGCGACGGCCGTCTCGAGCGGGTCGAAGGCGTTGGCCCGCGTCGCCTGGCAGGCATTCGCGCTGCGCTGGATGAAATCCTGAGCCGGCAGCGTCAGTGGCGAGTCCTGCATCAGCGCAAGGCACCGATGATGGAGCCGTCCGTATCTATGTTGCTGGAGATAGATCGCGTCTATCGCGAGAAGGCCGCCGCTGGTGCGCTGCCGACCATTGCCCCAAAGCGATTGAACCCAGAGGGAAAAGCGTGGCTGCCGGTCCTGCATGTGACCAAGGATCAGTGGCACTTTACGGCGCTGTTTTCCAATACCCAGCGCGCCCATGAACTCCGGCGTACCGCAGACTGGGTGGTCATTTACTTCTACGACGCCGGCCACGAAGAGGGCCAGCGAACCGTCGTTACCGAGACTCGCGGTTCATTGATCGGCAGCAGGCTCGTGAGAGGGCGTGAGTTGGAGTGCAGGGAACAATACCTGGAGCGGGCGCCGTAGTCGCCCCAGGCGGCGGATCAATCTGCCGCGTCTGGCTCCTGTAGCCTTGAGCGGATCTCGTTGCGTGCCGTGTCGCGCAGTCGCAATAATGCTGGCCAGTCATTGCCTGATGCGAACGCGGCTTCGCCGGCAACGAGTGCCAACGAAGCACGACTCGGCCACCAGCGCCCGTCCCGCAGCAATGAGCGGGTGCCGATCAGGGCGATGGGAATAACCGGCGCCCGCGCGCGGGCGGCGCACCGGAACGCGCCCAGCCGGAAAGGCCTCAATCCGGGCTCTCGCCGGAAGGTGCCCTCGGGGAAGAAGACGAGGGATTCGCCCCCCAGGATTCGCTTCTCCAGCGCACTGGTATCTTCGACCCCACGCGCGGGGTCGAAGCGCTCAACGAAGGCGCAGCCAAGCCTGCCCAGGAGCATCGCCAGCGGCGGGCTCCGCAGCAGTTCCTGCTTCGCCACAAAGGTGAAGTGGGGAGGCAGCACCGCCGTGAGCAGAATCACATCGGTGTAGCTGGCGTGGTTGGCCACGATGACCACCGGCGCCGACCGGCCGAGGTCGGGCAGGCCTTCGATCTTTGGAGACAGCCCAGTCAGCGCGAGGCCGAGCCGGGCGCTGGCCCGCGCGATCCGCCGACGCAGCGGGCGCCCCGGGAGGAGCACCACCAGCAGACAGGCTGGCAGGGCAAACAGGACGCAAACCGTCCATACCCAGGCACCCCAGATCCACGCTGAGGCCTGATGCAGGAAGCGCGCGAACTGGATGCTTGCGCCAGAGATGGCAATCCGTAGCAGTTGACGCCAGGGCGCGCGCGGCGTGCCATGGATCTCGCCCCGTTCGTACAACTCCCGGCAGGCGGCGCGGCGCAGCTTGCCACTGGACGTCTTGAGTACCGTGCGCGGCGGCGCCAGCACCACTTCGTCGACAGGCATGCCCATCAGGTCTACCGCCAGATGGCTGATTTCGGCACGTATCCGGCTGCGCGCGTCATCGTCCTCTTCGCGCGTCTCGGCCAGAACGACCAGGCGCTCGGTGCCGGAGCGTGTATCGGTGGCGGGGAAGACCGCGATACCGCCTTTGCGCACGCCGGCCAGCCGGCTGATCGCCTCTTCGAGCTCCTGCGGGAACAAGTGCTGGCCAGCGCGAATAATGATGTCCTTGAGGCGCCCTGTCAGATAAAGCTCGCCGGCTGCGATATAGCCCATGTCGCCGCTCCTCAGCCATGGACCATCGAACAGGCCCGCTGTGGCGTCGAGGTTGCGGAAGTAGCCCGTGGTCGCGGACGGGCCTCGGAACTGGACATGCCCCAGCGCGCGTTCGGGCAACTCGTGCCCGGCTGGATCGGTGATGCGGATCTGATGGCCCGGCAGCGGCAGGCCGCTGGAGACCAGCCTGAGCGCCCTGCGCCCCGACCGGTCCGGCGCACGGGCGATACCCTGGCGCGCGAGCGCATCCCGATCGATTTGGTCGACGCACGGCCCACGTCCTGTTGGCGGGAACGCAAGTCCGACTGAGCATTCGGCGAGGCCGTATACAGGGGTCATGGCGGCGCGATCGAAGCCATACCTGGCAAAGCGTGCGGCAAAGCGCTCAATGGTTTCCGGGCTGACCGGCTCAGCACCGTTGTATGCCAGACGCCACGAACTCAGGTCCAGGCCGGCAAGATCCTTTTCATCAATCTTGCTCGCGCAGAGCTCGTAGGCGAAGTTGGGCGCCGCGGACACGGTCCCGCGATGCTGGTGAATGGCCCACAGCCAAGAGGCAGGGCGCGTCAGGAAATCAGTGGGCGACAGCAGCACCAGGCGGAATCCAAGCTGCAGACCCCCCATGCAGGCTCCGATCAGGCCCATGTCGTGGTACAGCGGCAGCCACGACACAAAGACATCGGCCGCGGTAACATGCGCGGCACGCTCCATCGCTCGTAAGTTGGCGAGCAGATTGGCATGCGTTAGCATGACCCCTTTCGGGTTGCCCGTGCTGCCGGAGGTGTATTGCAGAAAGGCAATGTCATCCGGCCGCCCGCGCCCTGCGCCGCTTGGGCCATCACCAGCGGCGCTGAGATCGGCAGGCGCCAGGATCTTGCGCAGCGCCGCGCATTGCGCGCGCAGCAGGCGCAGCAGGGGCTTGGCCGGTGGCGCAGTCACGAGGATGGCAGCCTGGGCATTGGCAAGGATCCCGGCGCTGCGCCGCATGTGATCCTCGATCTGGGAGAGGCGCGCGGGCGGATAGAGCGGCACGGGGATACAACCGGCATAGAGGGCGCCGAAGAAGACGTCGAAGAAGTCGCGTCCGGTCGGCAGCATCAGGGCCACCCGGTCCCCCGCGGCCAGGCCCTGCCGCGCCAGGCCAGTGGCTACGGCAAGCGCGCCCGCCCGCATTGACCCGTAGCTGAGGTCGCCGCTCCCCTGGAGGGTGGCGTATATCTCATCGCCATGGGACGCTGCATGCCAGTCAATCAGGTCCATGAGCGTAGCGGCACTGTCTGGCGGCCGGTTGGCTGCTGCCGTCCTGGCTGCACCATGCACCACGGGGACCGCGGGCATCGCAGCGGGGATGGCGGCGGCTGCCCCGTGCGCTGTCAGACTGAGCAGGTCACGAGGCGTCTCGGCGGCCATGAGCGCTTCTTCATTGACCCTGGCGCCATATTCGTCCTCGATGCGCGTCAGCAGCTCCGCGCGCGCCAGGCTGTCCAGACCGAAATCGCGCTCGAGCGAATGATCAATCCCCAAAGTGCTGACTTCCTGCGCACCGGGCCGCAACTCTGCCGCCAGCGCGCGTACGATGCCAAGCAGACGTTGCGCATCGGCAGGCCCGGCTTCGGGTGCACAAGGGGGAGTAGGATCGCGCATGTCATTCATTGCATCTTCACTCGCCGACAACTCAGGGGCGCATTCCGATGGTAGTTGCCCGCCCTTCGGTTTGCGGCCTGAGCAAGACCTTGCCGAGGGCCGACCTGGCCAGCGATGGCCGGAACTCAACGTAGTGGGGCACCTTGTAGCCGGTCAGCTGCGCGCGGCAATGGGCCAGCACTGCCTCGGCGGAAAGCGCGGGATCGCGCCTGACCACCAGGAGCTTGACTGACTCGCCGGAGCGTTCGTCCGCGACGCCGATGGCGCAGGCGTCCCGGATGCCGGGATGCTGCATGGCCACATCCTCGACTTCCTTGGGGTAGACCTTGAAGCCGGATACCACGATGACCTCCTTGCTGCGCGCGAGGAAGCGGATACTGCCTCGGGTGTCCATCACACCCATGTCGCCGGTGCGCATCCACCCGCCGACGCCGAGAACGCGTGCCGTTTCCTCCGGCATATTCCAGTAGCCCCGCATGACCTGCGGGCCTTGCACACAAATCTCGCCCGCCTGGCCCGGAGGGAGGTCCTGACCCGTCTCGTCCCGGATGGCTACCCGTGTGGAGGGCAGCGGCATGCCGACAGCCCCGCTGAACGCCACGCCACCCACAGGATTGATACAGACAACCGGTGCCGCTTCGGTCAGGCCATACCCCTCGATCAACGGAACTCCGGTGGCCTGCTGCCAATGCAGCGCTACCTCGCGCTGCACTGCCATGCCGCCGGCAACTGCCACCTTGAGGCTGCCGGCGTTTGCCCGGCAGATCTCCGCAAAACCCGGTGCGTCGAGCAATAGCCTGAACAAGGTATTCACCCCGCTGATCGCGCTGAAGCGCGTGGTCCGCAGCGTACGCAGCAGCGTGCGGAGATCGCGCGGGTCGGTGATGAGCACGTTGTTGCCGCCCCATCGCACGAACGTCAACAGGTTCGCCGTCAGCGCAAAGATGTGATGCAGGGGCAGCGGCGTTACCACAACCTCCTTGCCAGCCTGAAGCGTCGCGCCAAGCCAGGCGGAAATCTGCTCGACATTGGCCACCAGGTTGCCGTGCGTGAGGATGGCACCCTTTGGTATCCCGGTCGTGCCACCCGTGTATTGCAGCAGGGCAATATCCTCCGGCGTAAGCGGAGGTTCGTCTGGCGGCTGACGACGGCCACGTCGCAGCGCGGCATGGAAGCTGACCGAACCCGGCAGACGCCAGGGCGGCACGCGACGCTGGATCCACTTGACGAGAAGGTTGACCAGGCGTGCCCGCAACGGAGGGAGAAGATCGCCCACCTTCGTGGTCACGACCTGACGAACGGCAGTGGAGCCGAGAACCGCCTGCAAGGTGTGGGCAAAGTTCTCCAACACGACGATCGCGGTCGCGCCTGAATCTGCAAGCTGATGCCGCAACTCGGGCGCCGTGTAGAGGGGGTTGACGTTGACCACCACCATGCCGGCACGAAGGATCCCGAAGAGCACCACGGGGTATTGCAGCAGGTTTGGCAGCATGATCGCCACGCGAGCACCCCGGCTTAGCCCCTGCTGCTGGAGATACGAGGCAAAGTCGCGCGTCAGGCAATCGAGTTCCGCGTACGTGAGAACAGCTTTCATGCTGGTGAAGGCCTCACGCGTGGCGTATCGCCGGCAACTGTGCGCGAGCATGTCGGCAAGCGAAGCAAAGCGATGGACGTCGACCTCCGCAGGCACGCCTGGGGGATAGTGTTCCACCCAGGTGGGTCTCGGTTCGGGAGACGGGGTTTTCACGTACTCTGGCATATTGCCCCCGATGCTTTTGGCTTGCCCGCCGGCGACACGGACGACCACTGTTCGGCGAAGGGCTTCCATCCGGTGCCATGTGTGCCGGGTGTGCAGGACACGACGTTCTCTAGCCTTCGGGCCGAAGCAAGCTCAACGTGTTGCTGCGGCTTCCAGGTAGGACACGACATCGTCAAGCGTGACGAGCCGGCCGTAGTCTGACTCCGGAATCTCCACCTTCAATTTCTCATGCAGGGCAAGCAGGAAGCGGAGCCAGTCCATGGAATCAAGGTCGACCTCCCTGCGCAGCGGACGATCCGGGCGCAGGGCCTGCGGCTCGATCTCAGGGGCGATCTCGCGTAACGTGGACATGACGATGGCGCGGATACTGGCGTTGTTCATCGATCAAGCTCCTCAGGATGTTGCAGCAGTTCCCGTAGTTCGGTGAGAAAGAGCGCGCCACGATGACCGTCGGAGACACGATGGTCGGCCGAGAGGCTGGCTGTCATGGCTGGCATCACTGTCACTGCACCGTCTTCCGCCCATGGCTGCTCGATGATGCGACCGAAACCCACCAGCGCCACCTGGGGAGGGTAGATGACCCCGAACACCTGTTCCGCGCCCTGATCCCCGAGATTGGTAATGGTGACGGTAGGCTCGGACAACTCGGCACGCCTGAGGGAACCAGCGCGACAGCGTTTGACCAGGTCGGCCAGTTCTTGCATCAGTTGTGCAACTGGCTTGCTGTCGGCATGCAGCAGCGCTGGCGCCACCAGGCCGCCCTGGCGGAGGGATATCGCGACCCCGACGTGCACGGCCGTTGCGGCGCTGAACGCACCGTTGCGGAAGAATCCATTTAACTCGGGGAAGCGCTTGAGAGCGACTGCGACGGCTTTGATCAGCAAGACTGCCGGGAGGGCGCGCTCGGTCATGGACCGGCCAGCATTTTCCCGTGCGAGCCAGGCGAGCGCAGTGCGCAACGGAATCGTCTCTGCGACGTAGTAATGGGGAATCTCGCGCTTGGCTCGCGCCATCGCCGCGCCAATTGTCTTGCGGATTTCGGCCGATCGGTCGCCTGGCGTGGCGGCGGGCTTGCGCGCTGCTTGCTCGACATCGGCCAGTGTCACCGCGCCACCCGGCCCGGTGCCGGTCAGGGCTTCGACGTCGATCCCCTGTTCCCGAGCGAGCTTGCGCGCTGCCGGGGACACCATGCGTCGACCCTGAGTGCCGCCCGCCGGCTCTGGTCTAGGCGCGTGCCGTATGGCGACCGGTGTTTCGCCAGGCTCAAGGAAGGTCGCCATCAGCGTGCCGACGGGAATCTTGTCTCCCCGCGAAACCAGGAGTTCAGCGACGACACCGTCGTGCCACGTCTCCACCTCGATCGCAGCCTTGCTGGTGTCGACCACGGCGATGATCTGCCCCTTCTTCACGGTGTCGCCGGGCTTCACGGCCCATTCGAGCAGCGTACCCTCATCCATGTCTGCGCCCAGCGAGGGCAGGCGGAATTCGATCACGTTGTCCTCGCCGGAACGATGCGCCGATTGCGGGCACGGGAGGTGAGGGGTGCCGGCTTGCTCATGCGATCAGCTGGCTGGCGGCGGCTGCAATCTTGTCGGCCTGGGGCAGGGCGGCCTCTTCCATATGCCTGGCATAGGGAATCGGTACCTCCGCAGAACAGACTCGTGCGACCGGTGCGTCGAGTTCATAGAAGACCTGTTCGACGATGCGCGCCATCACCTCCGCGGCGAGGCTGACGCTGCGCCAGCCCTCGTCGACGATCACCGCACGACGGCATTTCGCGACGGATGCCATGATGGTCGCATCGTCCAGCGGGCGCAGGACGCGCAAATCGACCACTTCTGCATCGATTCCCTGGGCCGAAAGCAAATCGGCGGCTTGCATCGCCTTGGGCAGGCCGCCACCATACGCGATCAGGGCCACGTCCTTGCCGGTCCGCCTGACCAGTGCCGAATGGATATCCACGACGGACGCTTCCGGGATTTCGCTTTCCACGTTGTACAGGCCTGCATGCTCGAAGATCAGCACCGGGTCGGGATCGGCTAATGCCGGCGCCAGCATGCGGCGTGCATCCTCGACGGTGGCGGGCGCCAGGACCCTGAGGCCCGGTATGCTGGCATACCAGCCCTCGAAGCTGTGGGAATGCTGGGCCGCGACCTGGCGGCCCGCCCCGGTGGCCATCCGGATCACCAGCGGTACGGAGAACTGCCCACCAGACATATGGCGGTACAGGGCTGCGGTATTGACGATCTGGTCGAGTGCGAGCAGGCTGAAATTGACGGTCATCAATTCGACGATGGGGCGCATGCCGCCCAGGGCCGCGCCGATGCCGGCGCCGGTGAAGCCGAGTTCCGAAAGGGGGGTATCGCGGATGCGTTCCGGGCCGAACTCGGTTAGCAGTCCCTTGGAGACCGCATAACTGCCACCGTAGCGGCCAACGTCCTCGCCCATCAGGAAGACGCGACGGTCCTTGGCAAGCGCCTCGCGCAGGGCTTCGCGCACGGCCTCGCGGTAGCTGAGGCGCACGCTCATGGGGTGCCTCCCGCCGGTGAGCACACATCCTTCAGCAGATCCTCGACAGGCTCCAGGGTACCCGCCTCGGCAAAGGCCTCGGCCCTCGCAACCTCCACCCCAACGTCGGCGTCCAGCGAGAGAAATTCGTCTTCCGTCAGCTTGCCTTCCGCCTTCAGCCGCGCGGTGAACGTATGAATGGGACCGCGTGCCTTCCACGCCTCGACTTCGGCCGCCTGGCGATACAGATCCGGGTCGTACATGGAGTGAGCGCGGAAACGATAGGTGCGCAGCTCAAGGAACACCGGCCCCGTGCCGCCCCTGACGCTGGCCACGGCATTCCTGGCAGCTTCGCAGACGGCGACCACGTCCATTCCATCTGCCGCAAAAGCCGGCATCTTGTAGGATGCTGCCTTGACGCAAAGGTCTCTCTGTGACTCATGGCGCTCCAGAGCCGTCCCCATCGCGTAGAGATTGTTTTCGCAGCAGAACAAAAGCGGCAGCTTCCACAATGCGGCCAGGTTCATCGATTCATGGAACGCGCCTTCGGCGACCGCCCCGTCGCCGAAGAAGCAGGCGGTAACGCGCTGGCGGCCCTGCATTTTCTCGGCGAGCGCAAGGCCCACCGCCAGCGGCAGGCCTGCGCCCACGATGGCGTTGCCCCCAAAGAGGCGGGTAGCGCGGCTAAACAGGTGCATGGAGCCGCCGCGGCCTCGCGCACAGCCTTCCTGCTTGCCGTACATTTCGGCCATCAGCACGCCCATGTCCATGCCGCGAACCAGCGCATGCCCGTGTTCGCGATAGGTGGCGACCACATTGTCGTCAGGGGCGAGCGCGTGGAGGACACCAACGCATACGGCTTCCTCGCCGATGTACAGGTGCAGGAAGCCGCGTATCTTGCCCTCGCCGTAGCGCTGCGCGCATGCCTCCTCAAGACGGCGAATACGCACCATGTCGCGCAGCAGCAAAAGCGAGAAAGCCTTGTCATAGGGAACCGGTCCGGCAGGTGGCGGGGGGGCGGGATGCTCGATGTCCATCATGATCCGGTCTCAAGCGTGGAGGTGTCGCCCTCCGGCAGGCCAAGTTCCCGGGCCTTCAGCAATCGGCGCATGATCTTGCCACTGCGTGTTCGTGGCAATTCCGCGAGGAAGGCGATGTGCTTGGGGGCCACCGCCGCGCCGAGGCGGCTCCTGCCATGGCCAAGAAGCTCCAGGCGCAGCGCTTCAGAAGGTTCAAAGCCTTTGTTGAGCGATACGAATGCCTTCACCACTTCCCCTGCCACCGGATCCGGCTTGCCGATGACGCCGGCTTCGGCGACGGCCGGGTGTTCCATCAGCGCACTCTCGACCTCGAAGGGGCCGATCAGGTGTCCCGAAGACTTGATGACGTCATCAGTGCGGCCGACGAACCAGTAGTAGCCGTCGGCATCGCGCCGTGCGAGGTCGCCGGTCAGGTACCATTCGCCGGCGAAGCACTTGCGGTAGCGCGCTTCGTCGTTCAGATAGGCGCGGAACATCGACGGCCAGCCGCTTCTGAGTGCAAGCTCTCCCTCGGTTCCGGGGGTATCGATCAGCTCGGCGCGTCCGTCTTCCTTGCGCAGCACGATGGCCGCGTCCACCCCGGGAAGCGGCCTGCCCATCGACCCAGGCTTGATATCAAAGGCTGGCGTGTTGGCGATCATGATGCCGCCTGTTTCCGTCTGCCACCAGTTGTCGTGAATCGGCAGGCCCAGCACGTTCTTGCCCCACCAGACAGCCTCGGGGTTCAGGGGCTCGCCGACACTGGCGATAAACCGCAGTTTCGGGAAAGCATGCGCTCTGGCCGCATCGGCCCCTGCCTTCATTAGCATGCGGATCGCGGTCGGCGCCGTATACCAGACCGTAACGCCTTCGTCGCGAAGGATTCCATACCAGCGCGCCGCGTCGAATTCTTCGGGGTCCACAATAGACGTTATGCCATGCAGCAATGGGGCGATGGCACCGTAGGATGTGCCGGTCACCCAGCCCGGATCGGCCGTGCACCAAAAGATGTCGTCCGGATGAAGATCGAGCGCATACCTGCCGGTTGCCCAATGGGTGAGCGCCGCGCCATGGACGTGCACCGCCCCCTTTGGCGTGCCGGTCGTGCCACTGGTGAAATGCAACAGCGCCATGTCTTCGGATGTGGTGGGCGTGATCTCGCGCGCGTCCGTCGCGCCGCGCATCATTGCAGCCAGGTCAAGCGTGCCCGGTATTGCGGTGGGGCCGCCGTCTTCGGCGACCAGCAGAACGTGCTTGAGGCTAGGTATGCGGTCGCGCCATGCGGCGACCTTGCGCATGAAGAGTTCATCGGTGGTGACCAGCACCGAGCCCTTGCCAAGGTTCAGTCGCGTGGCGATCGGCTCGGGGCCGAATGCCGAGAACAGCGGCGAGACCACGCAGCCGTTCTTCAGGGCGCCGAGCAGGGCCGTATATAGCTCCGGGATGCGCCCAGCGAGAATGAAGAGCCGGTCTCCCTTGCCCACGCCGAGTTCGCGCAGGACGTTACAGAAGCGATTAGTGAGACCGGCCAGCTCTGCGTAGGTAACGGCGTGCGCTGCCGGTCCGCCGCGGGAAGGAAAGCGGAATGCGACCTTGTCACCCGCACCACTTTCCACATGGCGGTCCACCGCCTGCCAGGCGATATTGAGTCCGCCATCGGGCTGGATGCCGAGGGTCCCGCGGATGGGGTCCCAGGAAAAGCCACGACGCTCCGCCTCATAGTCGGCAAAATTTGGCGCAACACGCAGGTCCGCTGCCGTCTTGTGGATGATTGTTGACAGATCCATTCTGGCGCTTGGTCTCCTTGGGACCACTATAGGAGCAGGGGCAGGCAGCGAAAAGCGGTGCGGCCAGCGCTGCCCGGCCGTCCTCTACCCACGCGGGCAAGGGCGCGCCCGGACCGCTTTAGGGAAGGCATCGGGGCTAACGGTCAGGGTCAGGCTGCCGTAGGGAGCGTTCTCGGTACTTCCGGCATGTCTCTTCCATCTTTCGCCTGTCTGATGCTCATACAGACGAGATCCTTGTCCTTGCTTGCTCGGCGGCAGCAACATGATGCTTGACCGCGATAAAGCTATCGGGACTCACCGACATCGAATCGATGCCGCTTTCGACGAGGTACCCAGCGAACTCCGGGTGATCGCTAGGCGCCTGGCCGCACAAGCCGACATCGGCCCCGGCCTTGTGCGCCTCTGCGATGACGCTGTGGATCATCCATTTGACAGCGTCGTCCTGCTCGTCGAACAACTCCGCGAGTTCTGCCGAATCGCGGTCTACGCCAAGCGTGAGCTGAGTCAGGTCATTGCTGCCGATTGAAAACCCATCGAAGCGCCTGGCGAACTCGCCTGCCAGGATCACGTTCGACGGAATCTCGCACATGACATATACGTTCAGGCCGGCTTCGCCGCGCACGAGGCCGTTCTCCGCCATGACCTCAAGTACGCGGTCCGCCTCTTTTGCGGAGCGGCAGAATGGGATCATGACGATCACATTGGTGAATCCCATCTCCCTGCGCAGGCGGCAAATCGCCTGGCATTCCAGCGCGAAGCCCTCCCGATAGCGGGGAGAGTAGTATCGCGACGCCCCGCGGAATCCAAGCATCGGGTTCTCCTCCCGGGGCTCGAATTCCGCGCCGCCGATCAGATGGGCGTACTCGTTGGTCTTGAAGTCGCTCATGCGGACCACTACCGGATGTGGATACTGGACAGCGGCAATTCTCCCCAGTCCGCGCGCGAGCCGGTCGACAAAGTACTCCGTCTTGCTTTCGTATCCAGCGGTCAAGCCGGCAATTGTCTGCTTCGCCTCATCGTCCTTTAGCGTGTCGTAGCGGACCAGCGCCATTGGATGGATCTTGATGTGATTGTTGATCACGAACTCCATCCGCGCCAGCCCGACGCCATCGGCCGGAATCCGCCACCAGCGGAACGCTGCTGCGGGGTTGGCAAGGTTCAGCATGACCTTGGTATGGGTTGCCGGGATACTGCCAAAGTCGATTTCCTCGACTTCATAGTCGGCGGTGCCTTCGTAGACAAAGCCCTCGCGACCTTCCGCGCAGGAAACGGTGACCTCTTGCTCGTCGTGCAGAAGATGGGTCGCATTGCCCGTGCCGACGATCGCCGGAAGCCCAAGCTCACGGCTTACGATGGCTGCGTGCGAGGTGCGGCCGCCGTGGTCGGTGACGATGGCAGCTGCACGCCGCATGACGGGCACCCAGTCGGGGTCCGTGGATTGGGTCACGAGGATAGCACCGTCGACGAAGCGTCCCATCTCGCGTGGGCTCTCGATCACGCAAACCACGCCCGCCGCGACGGCATCCCCGATGCTCACGCCCGATGCCAGCTTGCGGCCGGCCTTCTTGATGCGGTAGGTCTTCACCGCGCTCGCCTCGCGTCGCGACTGGACGGTTTCCGGTCTGGCCTGGACGATAAACATCTCTGCGCTCTCGCCGTCCTTCGCCCATTCGATGTCCATGGGCTGGCCATAGTGGTCTTCGATCGTGCGGGCCCAGCGCGACAAGGTAAGAATCTCCTCATCTCCCAACACGAAGGACGCGCGTTCTGCCTTCGATGTCGGGACATACTTGGTCGGACCGCGGCTATCGCTCGTGTAGATCATCTTGCGGCTCTTGTCGCCGAGCTTCTTCCCGATGATCGGCGTGAGTGACGGGTCGGACAGAAGCGGCTTGAACACCTCGTATTCGTCCGGTTCGACGGTGCCCTGCACGACGCTCTCGCCCAGACCCCAGGCGGCATTGATCAGGGCCACCTTGTCGAAGCCAGTTTCGGTGTCTATCGAGAACATCACACCGGCGCCGCTCAGGTCGGATCGCACCATGCGTTGGACGCCGACCGACAACGCAACCTTCAGATGGTCGAAGCCCTTCGCCTGCCTGTAGCTGATCGCGCGGTCGGTGAAAAGCGAGGCGTAGCAGCGCCGGCAAGCGTCAAGGAGTGCACGATCACCCCGGATATTGAGGAAGGTTTCCTGTTGTCCGGCGAAGCTGGCATCCGGCAAGTCCTCGG
Source organism: Cupriavidus sp. GW823-FHT06D04 (assembly GCF_058795055.1). NCBI lineage: Bacteria > Pseudomonadati > Pseudomonadota > Betaproteobacteria > Burkholderiales > Burkholderiaceae > Cupriavidus > Cupriavidus sp. GW823-FHT06D04. The sequence continues at coordinate 119,619 of NZ_JBXAHL010000015.1, forward strand.
CGGTCGCGCTCGAGCGCACGGCGACGTCCATGTTGACCCGTCCGGTCCGGCGGTTCAGCTCTTCATAAGCCAGACGGATCGCCTCAGCCGTTTCTCTGGGCCATTCGCCGCGGAGGATGAGCTGACGAATGGCGGCCCCGGCCTCGGAGAGGGAAACCTTGCCGTCAGCAAGTTCGCTGAGAACCCTGGACACGGTTTCCTGCAGGCCATTCGTGTCGATGAAGCGCCAGTATGCATCCGCCGTCACTGCGAACCCCGGGGGAATCTTGACGCCTGCGGGCGCGAGGTTGGCCACCATCTCCCCCAGCGACGCGTTCTTGCCACCGACGCGAGGAACATCGGCCCGTCTTAGATCTTCGAACCAGACAACCTGCGTATGTTCGTTGGACATGTGCTGCTCCTTCTCGGTGGACTTATACAGACGCCTAAGCAAATCCAGGATTCCCTTTCAACGCGTAACGTCTGGGAATCTGCCAAGGGGGGTGAACAGCGCTAGCGAGCGACTGACTGATTCACACTAGTGGTGAAATGGCATTGTGGCTTGATACAACGCAAGCCCCCACAAGGCACCCACAAGGCAAGCTTCACCGGCGGCAACTCTGTGCACTGAAGGCGGCACTGGTGCGAAACACGGCGGGATAAGTCGACGCAACGCGATGCAGAGTACGCCGTGTAGGCGCGGGGCGATCATCTCGATGTTGACGTGCATCATGCTTGGCCGCCAGGCGAGCTCCGATAATGAGAAATGGAGACTCAGGCGACAACATTCGCTTTTCGAGCTACGGCACACCAACCCGGTCGCCCGGCGCTTTCGAAGTCCCTGCACAGGAGAGCATCATGGTCTTCAAAACCGTATTGGTCGAACTCGGGCGTGACACAGGCTGCGCCGCTCGTGTAGGCGTTGCAGCGGACCTCGCCAAGCGCTCCGGCGGTCATGTGGTGGGATTGACCGCGACCGGCGTGCCGTTCGAGCGGATTCCGGACGCCGGCAGCGATGCAGAGCGCTACGTGGATGTGGCCAGGATCGGCCTGGCGGCGCAGGCGGAAGAGATGGGCGTCGCGTTCCGGCGCCTGATGGAGCAGGCAGCGCCTGGGGTGGCACATACCCACCGCGTGGTCGAGGAAGACCCGGGATGGGCGTTGGCGCAGGAAGGCCGAGTATCAGACATCGTCGTGCTGGCACCACCGCCCGACCCGTATTCGGTAGGCAGCCTTGCAGCCGAGACCGCCGAATATGTACTGCTAAATGCCGGCAGGCCCGTGTTGCTGGTGCCGGATACTTACCAGCAGGCGGAGATGGAACATATCGTGATCGCTTGGGATGGCTGGCGAGAGGCCGCTCGCGCCGTGGCGGACGCGATGCCGCTATTGCTGTGCGCAGAGCGGGTCACTATCGTGGCAGTATGGAACCGGGACGACCGGCCTACTCCAAAGTCGGAACCAGTCGCGGGCCTGCGTCAATACCTCGAGCGGCATGGCATCGTCGCGGGGGTGTACAACGAACCGACGAGCGAGGCGGTTGGCCGGGTGCTGCTTGAGGCTTCACGGAGCCTGAACGCGGACCTACTGGTGGCCGGTGGCTACGGACATTCCCGCATGCGCGAGGTGATGCTGGGCGGCACCACGCGGACGCTGATGCACCATGCCGGGATGCCACTGCTGCTGTCGCATTGAATGGCGGCGAAGCGCTGTGTGCCACATGCTCACCGCGATTGCGCGGCACGAAGACCGGTGGGCCTGCGCATGTCGCTGATCAGGTCGCGAATTCGCAACCGGTCGGTCAGGGGGACTTTAGGGCTTCGTTGACTGGCATCAACCCGCATGCCCTTGCGACCGCTACTTTGGAAAGAACCATAGCCGAAGCCGAGGTCGCCATGTTCCGCCGAATTCTCCTAGCCATCGATGGCAGCCGTTCATCCTTAAGTGCCCTGGAGCAGGCAGTGTCCATGGCGCTGGCCACCCACGCCGAGGTCAGGGCCATGTTCGTCGTCGACGACAGCGACCTGTTCTTCGAGATCAGCGCGCGTGACCGGCCCGGGCTAATGGCCGACATCATTGCTTATGGCAAGCAGGTGCTGGCTCGCGCCGGCGAGCGCCTGAGTGCCTCCGGCGTGCGCTGGAGCAGCAGGTTGGCCGAGACGCCCGGCACCCCTGCGAGGATTGCCGAGGCGATCGTCGCGGAAGCGGACCACTGGAGCGCGGACCTGATCGTCATGGGCACACACGGCCATCGCGGCGTGCGGCACATGGTGCTGGGCTCGGTCTCGGAGCACGTGGTCAGCAAGACGGTTCGCCCCATACTGCTCGTTCGGCAGCAGTCAGGCAGCGATAGCCCCTGACCGTTCCGTCCCGGTCCGCGGATACCCCAATAATCCTCTCGGAGTGACGCAAATGCAGGTTTCAAGAAGGCTTGGCCTCGGGCTGTCGTCGCTGGCGATTGCCGTTGCGGCGGCCGGTTGCGCCACTCGCGCCGCGCCGGCTGGCGCTGGCGTGCAGATTATGGAGCAGCACGGCGTCTCCTACGTATCGGGTGGGGACGATGAGGCGGGCCTGCAAAGCATGTTGACCGTCGCCGCGCGTTTCAATGTACGGCTGACGATGGTGGATGCCGGGCGCGGCAAACCGCTGGGCGGTGCCACGGTGGTCGTGGCCAGCCAGGCTGGCCGCCCCGTGCTGCACACTACCGCCAGCGGACCTCTGTTCTACATGCGACTCAAGCCGGGTGCCTATCGGCTCGCGGTGGGCTACCAGGGACGGGACCAGATGCGCGACATCGTCGTCGCTGGCGAGCCGCTCGACATGACGTTCCGGCTGCCGGTCAATACGCTCGAGGACGACTGGCTGCTCTGCGGCACGACACCCTGTCCGCGTCGCTGAACCCGACGCCTGGACCGGGTCGCCGCGGGCAGGACACCGCGCGGGTTCGCGGCGGGTCAGAGCGGACCGCGAAAGGGCGACGGAGCCGGAAGAAGCGCTCAGGTCTCGTTCGGGGACAACCAGGCGGGCCGCCCGGCGTGGGCAGGCCTGGAATCCGCGAAGCGCAACGCCTGCACGAAGTCATCGATCTCGGCGGCGGCATCGCCGCTCAGCACGTCACGCTCGAGCAGCACGAGTGCCGGCGCGGGTGTTTTGCCCGTGAGCTTGGCTATCTCCGCCTCTGCCTGGAAGCCCCCGCGCGCTGCCATGACACAGATTGCAGACACGCGCGCGGCCAGCGGCGGCTTGGCGACACTGGCGGCGAGGAATCTGCGCATCGGGGCCGCCAGCCTGCCCATCCATACCGGTGCCAGGACCACGACGTGCTCGCAGCGATCGAGGGCCGGGCCGGCGTAGCGGTACTCGACTTGGCGGTGAAAGAGGATATCGATAACGCACCGGAGGTCGCCAAGGATCCCGGCGCGGCTTTTGACGTCGGCGACCTCGGCCAGTGGCCATCCCGACCGCGCGGCAACGGCCTCGGCGACCTGGCGTACGGTGCCGGTCCGGGAGTAATAAACAATCACGGCTTGGGTCATCACGGGCTCCGGTCAGATGGCAGCGGACGTCGCTGTTTCTGCAGCGTAGGCCTTGCGTGGCGGCCGCCATTGATGCGCATCAACTGGGACATACGGCCTCCCGCCACGGCGGTTGGAGCGCCGTGCCGCGGCTTTGACACATATCAACAGCAGTTGCGCCGGTTGCCCTACGCTGGATTAAGCTAGTCCAGACCCGAGCCACCACAGGCTCCCATCGCCGGAGAATCCGCTATGTACCAGCGCATCCTTGTCGCCATGGACGGCGGCGCCGCTTCGGAACTTGCCCTGGAACAGGCCATGATCATTGCGCTCGCCGCCAGCGCGGAAGTGGAGGTGGTCCATGTGGTCGATGACCGCAGCCCATTCCTGGACGTCAGCAATCTGGATCCGGTGAGATTGATAGAGGACCTCACGACGGCGGGCGAAAGCGTCCTCGCCGCCGCCGCCAGCAGGCTTGCCGCGGCGGGCATTCGCCACGTAACGCGGCTGCTCGGCAAGCCGATGGCGGAGGACGACGTTGCTACCACGATCGCGGCCGAAGCCAATGGCTGGGGCGCCGATCTGGTTGTGATGGGTACGCACGGCCGACGGGGAGTGCGGCGACTCGTCATGGGCAGCGTCGCGCGGAGCGTGATTACCCTAGCCGTCGCGCCCGTCCTGCTGGTCCGCGCCGAGGAGGCGTAGGCAGGCGAACAGACTTTGGAGGGCGTTACGCCAGACAGCTATGCATAAGATCGACTTTGCCGGCGAGATGCCGGATTATTGCCCGACAGGTCCCAGCCTCCAGTGCACCGCGAAGGTGGACGGGTCGCCCGCGACCTATGAAATCACTGCCGAGGCGCTTGAGGATCATTTCGGCGCACGCTCGTACCGCAGTGAAGATTTGCTGCCGGCATTCATCAGCAACCGCCAGGACATTGAACGCGTCGCGGGAGCCCTGTTCGAGATGACGGGTGCGCGGCACATCGTGCTGCACAGCGGCCATTTTCGCTTCGCGGTGTGAAGCGCACGTCGTGGCCGGCGGCAGCCGCCCTGGGGCGGTGCGCGCCCCACAGGGAGCTACCCATGAAGAATCGCTTGCAGTCATGCACCCCGACAATACCGCCAGGATGGCGCAGGCTTGCCGCCTGCGCGTTGGTGCCGCTATGCGCAGCGTGTACCGCCGTACCGGACCCGCTGCGGCCCCCGAAGCCACGCACGATCGCGCTGGCGTCAGGCGACCTGGGGCAACCCGTACCTGGTGTTCCGGGCAATGGCCTCTCATGCTCGGTTGGCCGCGCCGCTCAGTCGTAGCGCAAGTCAATGCCGAAGCCGCCGACCAGTTCGCAATCGACGACTCCCGCTGCGTAGGCGAAGAACCACTCTTCAGCCTGTTGCACGCTACCCCGCAGGGGCCAATCTGGCGTAAAGCGAACGCCGATGCTTCTGTCCGGGGCTGTGAAAAGGACGCCGCCGCTGGGCTTGCCTGGCGCGGTGGCGTCGGGGACGAACAGCACGATATGGAATCCCTTGTACGACCGCTTCGTTTCATGCATGTGAGTCTCCTGCGAGGTTTGCCACCGGGGCGCATTCCAAACGCACCGGCGCTCGCTCTATGGGAATCATAGTGGCGCGAACCAGAGCGGTAGTGGTGCCACCGGTACCGACTGTGGCGCGGACAGGAAGGCGGCTTGATGCACGACAAATCCTGGGCCAAGTGGCGACATAGGCTTAAGCAAGCCCCGTTCGGGGCTGCCTGATGGAGACAATCCATGGAATACGCAACGATCCTGGTTCATCTCGATTCCAGCCGCCGTGTGTACGACCGGCTGAACCTCGCCACCCAGTTGGCGCTGGAGTTCCAATCCACGCTGGTCGGCCTGCTTGCAGTCGGCAAGCCCGATCCCACCGCCGTGCGCTACCTGGTGGACGGTGACCGCTATCTCGCCTCTTACGACGAATGGCAGCATCAGGTCGGCGAGCGGGCCCGCCATGCCCTGATGGGCGCGACGGACGAGGTCGCCGTCACTACGGAATGGCGTGCGCCGGACTGGGCCACGGCGGCGACGGTCCAGGCAGAGGCACATCGGGCGGATCTTGTCATCCTTGGACAGCACGATCCCACTGATGATGCCGCCTACGCCGAGCGTGGCTTTGTTGAATCCATCGTGCTGCAATGCGGGCGGCCGGTGCTGGTGGTGCCGTATGCAGGCCGGTTCCCGCACGTTGGAAAGAACATCATGGTGGCGTGGAACGGCAGCCGCGAGTCGGCGCGGGCCATCCGCGATGCGCTCCCGCTTCTGCAGCGCGCAGACACCGTGGAAGTGGTCTCGTGGACGCCCTCAGGCGTTCTGAAAGGGCCATGGGTGTCGCCGCCTCAGTATGCGGTGGACTGGCTGGCTCGGCATGGCGTGGCAGTGCAGCTGTGCACTTTTGCGGCGGGGGGCGGCGATGACACCGGCCAGATGTTGCTCTCACACGCCGCGGACCGAAATGCTGACCTGATTGTCATGGGGGCCTACGGCCACAGTCGGGTGCACGAGCTGGTCCTTGGCGGTGTTACCCGCACGCTGCTCGAGTCGATGACAGTGCCGGTACTGATGTCGCACTGATTTTGCCATAGTGCCTCGGCGATGCGATGAAAGGAGGTGCGGTGCGGCGGCTGCGACAGAGCGGGATGCCGAGGGAGGTCGGCCGATTACCTATCAACACTGATAGCGGGGTCGCTTGATGAGATACGATGAATAATGGCAGCCGAACACTCCGCCAGCTTGCGCAGGGTTTCTGGAACGAGTTCCTTAGGCGTCGACCGGTATTTCCCGTGTCAGACGGCATGTTTCCGTTCGAGCCGGCTATCCGTAAGCGGTACATCGAGGTCCAAGGTAGAACTTATGCTGTCTGGCGGGCTCGCGCGATTAGGGCTGGCTTTTCTGCCGAGGATTTTTTCCACGCGAGCATTTGCGTACGGGCGGCGATGCACTGATTGCCGCCCGCGCTGGTGGGTGCGCAGTTCTCGTGCCCTAGGCGTTCAGGTTCCGTCTTCCCGACATACCTTTCGGCCCATTGAGAGTTGACTAGAATCTGTCCGCCGGCATGTCTTTCACCGGTAGTTTGCCTTTTCCCAATGTGTAAGGCACAGCGCTGCGAACAAGCCCCTTTCTAGGGTTCCAGAACGTAGGCACCAGGAGCGTCCGCGAGCCCCTGGGCCGGCGCCTGTCGCGTGCAGGATCCGGTCGAGTGGGCCACTAGCCAGTCATGCCACGCCGGCCACCAGGAACCGTCGCGGTACACAGCCACGCTGAGGAACTGCTCCGGGCTCAGGTAGGGCGCGGCGCGCATTCGCGTATGCACATGGTAGCGCCGGCCCGGGTGGCCCGGCTCCGACACGATACCTGCGTTGTGGCCGCCCGAAGTCAGCAAGAAGGTCAGTTCGGCCCGGGTCAGCAAGTGGAGCTTGTACACGGATCGCCAGGGCGAGACGTGGTCGTGTTCGGTGCCTACCACGAAGAGCGGGAGGTCGAGGTCCGACAGGGCGACAGGCTGTCCGCCAACGCATAGCTTGCCGGTGGCCAGCTCGTTGCCCAGGAACAGCTTGTGCAGGCATTCCGAATGCAGGCGGTAAGGCAGTCGCGTGGTGTCGCGGTTCCAAGAGACCAGATCGTTGGCGCGCAAACGTTGGCCGAGCAGGTACTCGCTCATTACGCGCGACCAGATCAGGTCCTGGGCGTTCAGCATCTGAAAGGCAGACTTCATCTGCGGCCCGTCCAGATATCCCTGACTCCACATGAGGGCGTCGAGCGTGGCGAGCGAGCTCTTGTCGATGAACAGGCCCAGTTCGCCCGGATCATGGAAATCGGTTTCGGCCGCAAAGAGCGTCATGCTGGCCAGTGGCCCGCCGGCCGCGTCGCGGGCCAGCATGGCGGCACCCGTGGCAAGCAGGGTGCCGCCCAGGCAATACCCGGCGGCGTGGATGTGCGCGCCGTCGCAGCGCGCGTGCACGGTGTCGAGCGCAGTCAGAAGCCCGGCCTCCAGGTAGGTGTCAAGCCCGAAGTCGCGGGCCGAGGCGTCCGGGTCCTTCCATGAGATCATGAACACGGTATGGCCGCTCTCGACCAGGTAGCGCACCAGCGAATTCTCGGGCTTCAGGTCGAGGATGTAATACCGCATGATCCAGGACGGCACGATCAGGACCGGCTCGCGCCAGACCGTATCGGTGCCGGGTGCGGGCGCATACTCGATCAGTTCGATCAACGCGTTGCGGAACACCACCTTGCCAGGCGTGCACGCCACGTCGCGCCCGGGTAGAAATTCCAGCGCGGGGCGCCCCGCAGGCAGTCCAGGCACCTTTGACAGCAGCTCACTGGCGTCCTGCAGCCAGTGATGGGCGCCTTGCAGGAAGTTGGCGCCGAAGGTGCTCGAGGCGGTCCTGGCAATCGTCGGACTCATCCACCAAACATTACCGGGTGCGAGCAGGTCAAGCCATTGCCGGGCACAGAAGGCGACGATGTGCTGGTGATGGCGCGACAGGCCGTCGATATCCTGCGTCAGCGACTCCCAGAAGGCCTCGTTGCGCATGAACGCATCGCGCCAGCAACGATAAGGCCAGTCCTGCCAGCCGGCATCGGCAAAGCGCTGATCGCTGACGTCAACGGACGGGGGCTCGGCCGCGGTCGGCGACAGCCGTGGCGAATCTTCGATGCTGTGTTGCAGCCACACTTGCCAGGCCTGCACGATCTTTGCCGGGGAGATGCCGAGCTGCAGCGCCCAGTCGAGCCCGGCCAGGCTTGCCGAGATCACCGACAGGCCCCCGGTGGCGCGGGCCAGGCCGGCGCGGATCTGCTTGTCCAACCAGACTTGCGCCGGTATGGCGGGCTGCGGCGCGCATTCCGGCATGGCCGACAGGCTGGGCGGTGACGTCCTGTCGTCGATCCTCATTGCAGGTGTTGCCCGCCGTTGATGGCAAAATTCGCGCCAGTGACGAAGGCCCCGTCGTCGCTGCACAGGTAAGAGATCAGCGCCGCGACCTCGGCCGGCTTGCCTAGCCGGCCGACCGGGATGGTCGGCAACACGTCGCGCTCGAGGATCTCGGCGGGCATGTCCGTCACCATGTGCGTATCCAGGTAGCCCGGCGAAACGGTGTTGACGGTGATGCCTTTGCGCGCGAGTTCCAGCGCCAGCGCCTTGGTGAAGCCATGTACCCCCGCCTTGGCGGCGGCATAGTTGGTCTGGCCAAAGGCGCCCCGCGAGGCATTGACCGACGAGATATTGACGATGCGGCCCCAACCACGCGCCACCATCGGCTCAACCAGCGGCCGCGTCATATGAAAGAGCGAGTCGAGGTCCGTGCGCAGCACGAAGTCCCAGTCAGCCTTATCCATCTTGCGCAGGGTCCGGTCGCGCGTGACCCCGGCATTGTTGATCAGAATATCGACGTCGCCGAGCTCGCTGCGCACTTGCGACACGCAGTGCTGGCAGGACGCGAAGTCCGTCACGTCGACCGGGAACGCCGTGAATTCGCGGCCGGCGGAGCGTTGTGCGCCAAGCCACTGGGTCACGTGGTCATTGTGTACGGAGTGCGTCACCACGACGCGCACGCCGTCAGCCAGCAGCCGCACGGCAATTGCTTCGCCGAGGCCGCCCATGCCTCCCGTTACCAGGGCAATGCGTTGTCCGGCCATATCGTCAGCTCCGTGACGCGCCGGCGGGGCGCGCCGGGGCCTTCGCGCCTGGGGTAGGGACGGCCATCAGGCGGCCGACGTTGTCGAACATCTCGCGCGCCGATTCCGCAAAGGGCGAGTAGCCGCCTCCCTCCACCATGACCTTCTGCTGATAGTCGTGCCAGGCTTCGGTCGACTCGCGCAGGTGCTCCATGAAGGCCGAGGCCATTTCTATGTAAAGGCTGCCAAAGTCGCGTGCATGCGCGGCGTTGCGCTCGACTTGCGCGGCCAGAATCTGAGCGGGCAGGCCATGGAAGGCGTTCCAGTCGGGCGCATCGTTGACGCGGGCGAGCGCCTGCCGGGTGCCTTTGATGTCCTCGTCCAGGGCCTTGAGGCGGAGCCTGAGCAGCATCTGGCGTGATTCTTCCCAGCGCAGCCATATGCGCAGGGCGGACTGCTCGGCGCAGCGCGCGAGTTCGAAGGCGGGATCGGTCTGGTCTGGCATGGAGGAACTCCTATAGTCAAGCGGCTGGCCTGCCCCGGGGCGCGCAGGTCTGGATAAGTCTAGGAGGGCAACCTTGGCGGGGCTTGACGTATCGCAAGAAGTGCGCAATGCGTCGGGCGGCGCGGCATCGCCAAGCCGCGCCTGCGTTCGTCAGAGCGCAGGGGTCGCATGGCCGGCGGCCTGCGCATTGTGGCCGGACACCCGGAGAGGCAAGGCCGATCAGGAGCCGGGACCGAGCTGTCCTGCTACACGCCGCGAGCAAACGGGCTTTCCTTTGATCCATCCCAAATGGCAGGGCCGGCTTGCCGCCTACGGTAATCCCAGGGGGGCGTTGCCGACCCCATCGATCTGGAGCACGACGTGACACATCCCATCGTTTTATCCGAAGCCGGCGTGGAATACCTGAAGCTGCCGCCACCGCAGACCGAAGGTGGCATGCCGCTGATGACGGCGCTGCTGCAGCGCCGCTCGACCCGACACTTTGCCCCGCGGAACCTGGATGACACGCTGCTGTCGTCCCTGCTGTGGGCGGCTTTCGGCGTCAACCGCCCGAGCACCGGCCTGCGCACCGCGCCCTCGACCCGCAACTGGCAGGAAATCGACCTGTACGCGGCGCTGCGCGACGGACTGTACGTGCTTGAACCGGCGGACTGGCGCCTTCGGCTGGTCATCGGCGAAGACCTGCGCGCGGCGACCGGCCTGCAGGACTATGTTGCCGAGGCGCCATTGAACCTCGTCTACGTGAGCCGGCTCTCCAGGCTCGACGAGACCGACAAGCCGCTGCGCCAGTTCTATACCGCGCTGGATACGGGATATATCAGCCAGAACGTCTACCTCTTCTGCGCCGCGTCCGGCCTGGCCACGGTGGCGCGTGGCCTGCTGGACCGCCGCGCGCTGGCCGCCGCCATGCGGCTGGAGCCCGACCAGCGCGTGATCCTGGCCCAGAGCGTGGGCTATCCGGCGTAAGCCGCCACCCAGGCAGCCAAAGGAGGGGACCATGCCATTCATTGACAGGGCCGATGCGGCCGCACAACTGGCGCGTGCGCTTTCCGGCCACGCAGGAGAACGGCCGCTGGTGCTGGCCGTTCCCCGCGGTGCAGTGCCGATGGGCGCCATCATTGCCGATGCGCTCGGCGCGGACCTTGACGTCGTGCTCGTGCGCAAACTCGGCGCACCGGGCAACCCGGAGTTCGCCATCGGCGCCGTAGACGAGAGCGGCTGGACCTATCTCACACCCTATGCCGCCGCGGCAGGCGCCGACAGCGAATACATCGACCGCGAGCGTGCGGTCCAGCTTGCGACGCTGCGGCGGCGCCGCGCCGCCTACACGCCGGGCCGGGAACCGGTCCGCGCCACCGGTCGACAGGTCATCATTGTGGACGACGGCCTGGCGACCGGGGCCTCGATGATCGCCGCGCTGCACGCCATCCGCGAGCAGAAGCCCGCGCGGCTCGTCTGCGCGGTGCCGGTGGCGCCGCCGCGGACGCTGGAACTGTTGCAGCCCTATGCCGACGAGGTGGTGTGCCTGGAGACGCCGGCCGACTTCCGGGCAGTGGGGGAGTTCTACCGCGATTTCTCGCAGGTCGAGGATGCGGAGGTCGTGGCTTGCTTGAAAGGGCGGTAAAGACACGCACACGCGAGGAGGCACCCATGAAGGGCGACAGGCAGCTGCAGCAAGACGTGACCGAGGCGCTGATCTGGGATCCGGCGGTCCATGGCAACGAGATCGGGGTCCAGGTCCAGGACGGCGTCGTCACGCTGACCGGGCACCTTGGAACCTTTGCCGAGAAGTACTCGGCAGAAGCGGCGGTCAGGCGCATTCCCGGGGTGCGGGCGCTGGCCGTGGAACTGGACGTCCACCTGCCCGACGATGCGCGCCGCACCGATGCCGACATTGCCCGGGCCGCGGCCAACGTGCTGTCCTGGAATTCGATGGTGCCGGCCGACCGTATCCGGATCCTGGTCGAACACGGCGTGGTGACCCTTAGCGGCGATGTCGACTGGTACTACCAGCGCACCGGCGCCGAGCACGCCGTGGCCGGACTGTTCGGCGTGGTCGGGGTCACCAATGCGCTCGCCATCCGGCCTCGTGCCGACAAGCAGGACGTGGCGGCACGGATCCAGGCGGCCATCGCGCGCCAGGCTGCCAGCGACGCCGACCAGGTAACCGTGACGGTGAGGGATAGCGCGGTGACGCTGACCGGCACTCTGCGCACGCTGGCCGAGCGCGAGGCGGCATTCGAAGCGGCCTGGTCTGCACCGGGTGTCAGCGCGGTCGTCAACCAGATCGAAGTCAGGCCCGGCTAGCTCAGGCATTCGCCCTTGCCGCACTACCGGGGCGCCGCTGTCGGGCTGGCCTGCGCGGTCAGCGCATCGGCAGCGCGCGCCAGGTCCTGCAGGGTAGTGCTGACGGTGACCGGATAGGGTGCCGACGGCTCCAGCGCTTGCAGGGCGGCGGGCAGCGCGGCGAGTTGCTGTGCGGCATAGGCCCGGCTGGTGAGCAGCGGCACCTCTGGCGCCACACGCCGGCCACGCGCCATGCTAGGCTGCATCAGCGGCAGCCCGTCACAGGCATCCCCCTCGATTGTCAGCGTATCGTCGAGCATGGTGCCGTCGGCGCCGTAACGACGGTAGGACTGCTTGCGGCCAGGCCAGGTGGCCTTGCCTTCCGAGCGCTTGCGCCGCGGCAGGCCTGCATACTCGGTCAGCTTGTACGCGCAGTCTAGATACGGGGCGTCGGCCGAGGTGTTCATGCGCGTGCCGACCCCGAAACCGTCGATGGGCGCGCCCGCTGCGACCAGGTCGCGGACGCGATACTCATCCAGGTTGCCGCTGGCAAAGATGCCGATCGACTGCAGGCCGGCGCCGTCGAGGATGGCGCGCACCTGGCGCGCATGCTTGCCGAGGTCGCCGCTGTCGATGCGCACCGCCTTAACGGCGATCCCGCTGGCGCGCAGCATCGCGGCCAGTACTGCCACCTTCTGCGCGGCGGTCTCGGTGTCGTAGGTGTCGATCAGCAGCGTGGCGTTTTCCGGCTGTGAGCGCGCGAACGACGCGAAGGCCTCGCCCTCGTCCAAGTGCGCCTGCACATAGGAATGCGCCATGGTGCCGTAGGACGGGATGGCGAAGCGCACGCCGGCCAGCAGTGTCGCGGTGCCAGTGAACCCCGCCAGATAGCTGGCGCGGGCCGACAGCAAGCCGGCTTCGGCGCCGTGCGCGCGGCGCAGGCCAAAGTCGACCAGCATGCGCCCCGCCCCCGCCAGCACCACGCGCGCCGCCTTGCTGGCCACGATGGTCTCGTAGTGCAGCAGGTTCATGACCCGGCTTTCGACCAGCTGGGCCTGCTGGATTGGCGCGGTGATGCGCAGGATGGGCTCGTCTGGGAAGAACACCGTGCCCTCCGGCATGGCCTGGACATCCCCGCTGAAGCGGAAGGGCATGAGCGATTGCAGGAATGCCGGGCTGAAATGCCCGGTCGACGCCAGCTGGTCAACGTCGTCCTCGCTGAAGCGCAGCCGTTCCAGGTAGGCGAGCACCTGTTCCAGCCCTGCCGCCAGCAGGAAGTTCCTGCCTGGCGGCAGTTTTCGGACGAAGAACTCGAAGCTGGCGATATCGTTCATGCCGCTGTCGAAGTACGCCTGCATCATGGTGAACTCGTACAGGTCGGTCAGCAGCGGGCTTTCGCAATCGAGGGTAGTCATGGCGGGTCACGCAGGCAGCGTTGCTCAGTAGTCTTCGCCGAACATCGACGACCCCGGGCGCGTGCCGGCATCGCCCTGGCCGGCGGGGCTGCGCTGAATCGCGATCATGCAGTCCGTCGTCAGCAGCAGGGAGGCGATCGACACGGCATTTTGCAGGGCGGTGCGCACCACCTTGACGGGGTCGATCACGCCGAGTTCGATCATGTCGCCATAGCGCTCGGTGCCGGCGTCGTAGCCGAGCGTGCCCGAACCGGCGCTCACTTGGTGCACCACCGCGTCGGCATCTGCACCGGCGTTGGCGGCGATCTGCCGCATCGGCGCAGCCAGTGCCGCGTGGACGATGTGGCCGCCGGCGGCCTGCTCGGCGTTCGGCGCCTGCCAGGCTTCGAGGGCGGCGCGGGCGCGCAGCAGCGCCACGCCGCCGCCGGCTACGATGCCTTCGTCCACCGCGGCACGGGTGGCGTGCAAAGCATCCTGGAAGCGGTTCTTGCGCTCGTGCAGCGCGCTCTCCGTGGCCGCACCCACCTTGATCACGGCTACGCCGCCGGCCAGCCGGGCCAGGCGCCGCTGCAGCGCCTCACGCTCATAGTCCGAGCGCACCTCGTCCAGGCGCAGGCGCAGGGCGGCAATGCGCTCGGCCACACGCGGGCGTTCGTCACCGGAGCCGATCAGGGTGGTGGTGTCCTTGTTGACCTCCACGCGGCGGGCTTCGCCAAGCTGTTCCAGCGTCACGTGCTCGAGCGAGATGCCGGCCTGCGGTGAGACCACGGTGGCGCCGGTCAGCGCGGCCAGGTCGCCCAGCTGCTCGGTACGCAAGTCGCCGAAACCCGGCGACTTGACCGCGCAGCTCTTCAGCGCGCCGCGCAGGTTGTTCACCACGAGCGTGGCCAGCGCCTCGCCCTCCACATCGTTGGCGATGACCAGCAAGGGCCGGCCAGCGTGGCTCACGGCCTCCAGGACCGGCAGCAGCTGCGCGATGGCGGCAATGTTCGCGTCGCACAGCAGCACCAGAGGCGATTCCAGCACGACGGCACGGCTCTCGTTGGTCGCGAACAAGGGCGAGAGGTAGCCGCGATCGATCAGCGCGCCGTCGGCGATGTCGAGTGCGTCGTCCAGCTTGGAGCCATCCTCCACGCTGATCGCGCCATCCTTGCCGACCCGCTCGACAGCCTGAGCCACCAGCGTGCCGACGGACTGGTCGCCGCTGGCCGAGATCGTGGCGATCTGGCGCATCTCGTCGGTACTACCGCAGGGCCGGGCGCATTCCAGCAAGGCGCTAGCGACCAGCTTGCCGGCGGCCTCGATGCCGCGCTTGAGTTGCATGGGGTCGTGGCCGGCTTCGACGTATTTCACGCCTTCAGCCACGATCGCGTGGGCCAGCGTAGTCGCGGTCGTGGTGCCGTCGCCGGCGATCTCGCTGGTGCGCACCGCGGCCTCGCAGAGCAGGCGGGCGCCCATGTCGGCGAAGGGATTGGCCAGCGTCACCGACTTCGCCACGACCACGCCGGAATTGGCGACCAGCGGCACCATGTCGGGCCGCTCCACGATCACGTTGCGGCCGCCCGGGCCCAGCGTCACCTTGACCGCGTGGGCCAGTTGTTCCACGCCGCTCAGCATCATGCGGCGCGCGCCCTGGTGGAAGATAAGTGTTCTGGCAGGCATGATGATCTCCGCATTAGTGGGGCTCGCACGCTTTACGGTAGTTGCCATCCCGGCCTGCGCGTTGACGCAACGCAAGCCCCGCGGTGGCGCCCGGCGCCTGTGGCAGGCGCGCTTCAGTCCGGCCGGCCGCTGCCCAGCGCGGGCACGGGATGCCCGGGCTGCAGCGGCTCCAGCGCGGTGGTTTCGTCCAGGTGAAAGAGGGCGTCGAACTGGCCGGCGATCGAGGCATCGAAATAGTGGCTGGCACGCTCCGTGCGGGGCAGGTAGAGCACGCCGATGGCGCGTTCCAGCATGACCTCGAAGAGCGGGTGGCTGGCCTGCGGTCCAAGCGGCAGGAAGAAGCGGTCGAGCCCGGTGCTGTGGAACAGTGCCTCCCAGCTGTCGTGCAGTGCCGGCACCACAGCTTTATGTTCGGGGTCGCCGTCCCATTCGGAGGCCGCGCAGACATGGCCGGTGTAGGTGGTAAAGCCGACCAGCAGCGCCTGCGCGCCGGCCTGCTGGCGCACCAGCTGCCCCAGGTTCCACTCGCCGCGCAGCTGTGATTCCGTGGCACGCGCATCGCCCAGGTGGGAGTTGTGGGCCCAGACCACGATGCGCCCGCTGCCGCCGCGACGCAACCGGTAGGTGGCCAGCGAACACAGCGTTTGCGCCATGTGCGCGTCGCGTAGATTCCAGGTGCTGACGCGGCGGCCGAACATCTCACGATAGTAGGCTTCCGCATTGACGACCACCGTCGCGTTGCGCTCGGCAAAGTAGTGCGAATCCATGGCCGCCAGGCCGTTGCGGGAAATATAGGCGGCCTCGTCGTTGCGCAGCTGCAGCAGCTGGCGGATGGCGCCGTCGCGCGCCGGCGCACGCAGCCCGGTGGCGGCCTGGTAGCCGTAGGCAGCCGGGTCACGCACATGGTCGAGCGCGGCATAGTGCTGCCGGGCAGTCTCGGCCTGCACCGGGTCGGCGCGCTGAAGGTAGCGGATCACGGCCTCGGCCGAGCGGTACAGGCTGTAGAGGTCGAGCCCATAGACACCGACCCGCCGTTCCGGCGGCAGGCCGGCATTGTGGCCGCGCAGCCATTCGATGAACGCCAGGAATTCCCGGTTGCGCCACATCCAGGACGGGAAGCGTTCGAAATCGCTTAGGGCCTGCTCGGCGCTGTCGTCGCCCTCGCCCTGCACGTAGCGGTTGACACGCCAGGCGTCGGGCCAGTCCCCTTCGATGGCGACGGCATCGAAGCCCTGGCCACGGACCAGCGCCTGCGTGATCTGCGCCCGCATCCGGTAGAACTCGGCCGTGCCGTGCGTGGCTTCGCCAAGCAAAACAAAGTCCTTGCCGTGGGCCATGTCGAGCAGCGGATCGTAGTCGGAGGCATTGCCTTGCAGGCGCTGTGCAGCCTCTCGGACTGCCAGGAAGGGGGTAAGCGGAGATGCCATGGGGTACTCCTCGGGTGGCTACTGCATGACGGGTTCGTCTTGCGGCGCTGTCGCGCCCGCCTGCATCAGGGCGTCGAGCGCGGCCCGGTCGACCACTTCTTTCTCAAGCAGCAGTTGCGCCAGCCGGTAGAGGCGGGCGCGCTGCCCGAGCAAGGTCTGGCGTGCCCGCTCGGCGGACTGGTCCAGCGTGAGCCGGATCTCCTCGTCGATGGCCTGCGCGGTGCGCTCGCTGTACTCGCGTTCCGGCCGCGACAGGGCGGCCGCGGAGGGCAGCAGGGTGCTGCGTGCGCGCTCGTAGCACGGCACGAGCGATTCGCTCATGCCGAACTGGGTGATCATCTGTCGCGCCATGTCGGTGGCCCGTTCCAGGTCGTTTTGCGCGCCGGTGGAGACGTCGCCGAAGACAATCTGTCCCGCCGCGCGCCCGCCCAGTAGCACATCCAGCCGGTCCAGCAGCTCGCTGCGGCGTAGCAGGTAGCGGTCTTCGGTCGGGGTCTGCTGCGTAAAGCCGAGCGCCGCAACGCCGCGCGGAATGATGGAGATGCGCGAGTCCCGGTCCGCGAGCCGACGGCATTCGGCGACCAGCGCATGTCCGGCTTCCCGGCTTCGTGGTGGGCAATTGTCTGCTTTTCCAGCGGGACCATGATCCGGTTGCGTTTTTCCAGCCCGCCAACGATGCGGTCGAGGGCCAGGTTGAAGTCTGCGTTGTCGACCGCCGGCTTGTTGTGGCGGGCGGCCAGCAGGGCGGCCTCGTTGACCAGGTTGGCGAGGTCGGCGCCGGCAAAGCCCGGCGTGCGCGCGGCCAGTTCTCGGAGATTGACTTCCGGGGCCAGCTTGACATGACGCACGTGCACACCAAGGATCTGCTCGCGCCCTTTCAGGTCGGGGCGGTCCAGCACGATATGGCGGTCAAAGCGGCCGGGCCGCAGCAGCGCGGCGTCGAGGATTTCCGGGCGGTTGGTGGCGGCCATGATGATCACGCCCTTGTTGGTGTCGAAGCCGCCCATCTGCACCAGCAACTGGTTGAGCGTCTGTTCGCGCTCATCCTGGCCGCCGGCCATGTTGAGGGTACGGGTCTTGCCCAGCGCGTCCAGTTCGTCGATGAAGATGATGCACGCGCCTTCTGTTCGGCCTGTGCGAACAGGTCGCGCACGCGCGCCGCGCCCACGCCGACGAACATTTCCACGAACTCGGCACCGCTCATGCTGAAGAACGGCACCCCGGCCTCGCCGGTGACGGCGCGTGCCAGCAGCGTCTTGCCGGTGCCCGGGGCGCCCAGCAGCAGCACCCCCTTGGGAATCTTGCCGCCCAAGCGCCGGTAGCGCTCCGGGTTCTTGAGAAAGTCCACCACCACCTCCATCAACTCCACCTTGGCTTCGTCGATGCCGGCGACGTCGGCGAAGGTCACCCCAGTCTCCCGCTGAAGATAGCCCCGGGCCTTACTCTTGCCGATCTCCATCAGCCCCCCCGCGGCATTCCCTATGCGCCGGTACAGCAGGCTCCAGATCGCGAAGGAGACGAGGGCCGGCACGATCCAGGACAGTAGCGTGCCCAGCCATCTGGCATCGGCTTGCCCGGCATAGCGCACATGAGCCGCGTCCAGGTCGGCCAGCAGCCCCGTATTGCTGATGCGGGCCGTGGCGAAGGCGCGCTCGGGGCTGCCGCCGCGCTGTAGCGCGGCCGCCTGGTCGGCTGGCAGGATGGTCTCAACACCGGCTGTCGCCAGCGTGCCGCTGATCGCCGTCTCGCCAACAGTGGCGCCGCGCACCTTGCCGGCCTTGAGCAAAGCCTTGAAGTCGCTGTAGGCCAGGGTGGTGACGGTTTCCGTGGCGACGTAGAACTGGAGCGCCAGCGTCGTCAGAACCGCCGCGAGCAGGTACCAGAGCGAGAAGTTCCGCTTACGGAGTTCCATGGTCGTAGTCAGAGCACGGCCGGTGGCCGCCGGCCGTGCGAGCGCTCCACCCTGGCGGCTCTGTGAGCCTCCAGCCAGGCCGGCCGCGGGAAACGGCGGTGTGCGATGGCGGGTAGGCGCCGCAGGTGAAACAGATACACGGCCGACTTGCGCAAGAAACGCTTCACATCAGCTTCGTAGACACCGGTGTCCCATGCCATCGTTTGGATCCTTGTGAGGGTTGTGCTCGGTTCCACGATAGTGGCGGGTCGGGGCTGGCCTTTGATCGGTATCAACGGACACCGTCACAACGCGATGTCGGCCTTGCAGAAGCCTGCCGTCGGCGGCGAACGGCGCCTTGATGTGCCGCAACCCTCTCGCCGCACGGTCGTCCAGAATTCAGGGGATGCCAACCCGCGCAGGAGGGACGACGTGACGGCCCGTTTTCAACACATCGCCGCGGCGGCCGGAAAGGGTGCCCGCCGGCTTGGCCGCGCTACGCCGGGGCCGGCCGGCAAGACGACGGGTACCAACGACGCCATCGTCGCGATCTTCAATGAAATCGCCGATCTGCTGGATATCTCGGGCGCCAACCCATTCCGGATTCGCGCCTACCGCAATGCGGCCCGCACTGTCAGCGGATTGTCCGAAGACGCAGGCGCCATGCTGGCGCGGGGCGTCGACCTGACCGCGCTGCCGGGCATTGGCGACGACCTGGCCGGGAAGATTCGCGAGATCGTGGAAAGCGGCAATTGCACCGTGCTGACACAACTGCGCGAGGCCGTGCCCGGCCAGGCGGCGGCCTTGCTGAGGCTGCCCGGCTTGGGGCCGCGCCGCGTGCAGGTGCTGCAGCGTGAGCTGCATGTTGCCACGCTGGACGACTTGGCCAGAGCTGCGCGCGAGCACCGGATCAGCGTGCTGTCGGGATTCGGGGCGCGCAGCGAGCAGCGCTTGCTGGAGGCGATCCAGGCACACCTGGATCGGAACCGCCGCTTTAATCTGGAAGTGGCGACGCATGCGGCCGAGCAGCTCCTGGCTTACCTGCGCCGCGAGACCACGACTCAGTCGCTGGACGTTGCGGGCAGTTATCGGCGCGGCAAAGACACCGTGGGCGACCTGGACATCGTGGCGGCTTCGGCCTCACCGAAAGATGTGATCCGCACCTTCGTCGCGTATCCAATGACGCAGCGGGTGATCTCGGCCGGCACACGACCCGTGCCAGCACCGTGTTGGCGAACGGTATACAGGTGGACCTCAGGGTGGTGCCGGCGGTGAGCTACGGTGCCGCGCTGGTCTACCTGACGGGCTCGAAAGCGCACAATGTCGCGAAGGCCAGCGGAGTGCTGGTGAGCATCAACTCGGATGCCCATCGCGCGCGCGACTTCCAGACCCTGTCCTTCGGCCTGGCCCAGGCGCGGCGCGGATGGCTGCAGGCCGCCGACGTGCTCAACGCCCGCCCGTTGCCGGTATTGCGCAGCTTGCTGCGGCGGACCATGTAGCCGGCAACCTCCGCAGATGTCTGGCCGTTGTTTGATCCAGCCCAAGTCGATTGCCGCCCAGGCGCATAGCGTTAAAGGTGTGGGCTACCTCGGGCTCTACCGGTCTCAGGGCGCTGAATGGTGTAGGGACGCCGCTGCAACCGACCGTCAACCGGCGTGCATGTCAATGACTAAAGAGGCATCAAGATGAAAGTCCGCGCACAGTCAATGAAGGTCCGGCCGGTCCGCTGGAACCCGTTCCCCGTCGAGCACATGCCCGACCGCTACAAGCAGCCGGCGGCTGCCCCGGCGCTGGCGAGTTGCCCGAATCCTTCGAGGCGGCGCATCGGGCCGAGATTCTGGCCGGTACAGCACCGCGAAGTCCAGTTGCGGGCACAGCATCCGATGGAGCGCGTGATGGCGATTGAGTCGGGAGAACAGGGCACGGTGATCACCGCGACCGGGCTGCACCTGGCACGAGACATCGGCAACGCCATCCACCATGCATACCGGGGAACGCTCACGATCGATTACGGCAACGCCGAGACCGAACTGCACGTGCATTGGCACGGGGCGGTAGCGAGGTCACCGGGACGGACGGGAAGGGGAGGCCTCATGGAACACATTACCACCGAACAGGTGCGAATCCATATTGGCGATATCGAACTGCCGGGAGACCTTGCCCTGCCGGAAGCGGCATCCGGCCTGGTCCTGTTTGCACATGGCAGCGGCAGTTCGCGCCACAGTGTGCGCAACCGCGAGGTCGCCTCGACGCTGAACCGGATGGGCCTGGGCACGCTGCTGTTTGACCTGCTGACGACCGACGAGGACGTCGGGATGGCGAAGCGGTTCGACATCGCCCTGCTAAGTGAGCGGCTCAAGGCTGCCACGGTATCTGTGGCGCACCTGGCGCTCGAGCGCCACCTGCGGTTCGGCTACTTCGGCGCGAGCATGGGAGCTGCCGCAGCCATCCGCGCCGCTGCGGAGTCGCCCCCGCACATGCGGATCGACGCGGTGGTATCGCGCGGCGGCCGCGTCGACCTGGCCGGCCATGAGGCGCTGTGCCGATTGCAGGCGCCGACGCTGATGATCGTGGGGGAAGCGGATCCAGAGCTGCTGAAACTCAACGCGCGCGCCATGGCTTGGATGTCATGCGAGAAGCGGCTGGGGGTGATTCCTGGCGCCACGCACCTGTTCAAGGAGCCAGACGCGCTGGACCAGGTCGGCGAGCTCGCCGGCGAGTGGTTCTGCCAGCATTTTGCAGCGATGGCGCAACACGCGCCGCCTGGGCGAGTCGTCTAGCCAGTCGTTTGCGACGACAGGATTTCCATGGTGCCGTGCGACGCACGGCGAAGACGCGTTGAAAAGGAGAATGACATGAACGATATCCGCACCGAACTCTCGATGCACAAGGAGGCGCTGACCCGTGATGCCAACACGCTGCTGGCAGACGTGCAGGCATTGTTGCGGGATGTTGCCGACGAAGCCGGCGTTGAGTCAACCCAGGCGCGCACGGAGCTGGCTGCGCGCCTGCGCGTACTGCAAGGACGCCTTGACGCGCAGCGCCAGGCGGCGCGGGCACGGGTCTCGCAATGGGCCGATACCACGGACCGCTACGTGCACGCGCACCCGTGGGAAAGCATGGGCTCGGTCGCCGCGGTTGCGGCCGTGGCCGGCGCCCTGGTCGCACTGGCCGTTGCCCGCCGCTAGCGGGTGCGCGGCATGTCTGGATGCCGCCAGCAAGGACTCCCGCATGCTCCCGATCTTGATGGCCATGCCCGGCAATGAACAGCAGGCGGGGGCCATCGCTGCCTGCCTGCCGGGGCTGCCAGGCGAGGCCGAGGTTCGCCGCTTTCCCGACGGCGAGTCCTACGTCAGGCTGCTGCAGCCGGCGGCCGGCCGCGAGGTCGTGATCGTGTGCACGCTGGACCGTCCGGATGCCAAGCTGGTGCCACTGCTGTGGCTCGCCGCCGCCGCCAGGGAAGGCGGTGCCGTGCGGGTCGGACTGGTGGCACCATACCTGGCGTACATGCGCCAGGACAAGATCTTCCGCACAGGCGAGATCGTGTCGGCACGCCATTTTGCGGCGCTGCTCGGCGATAGCTTCGACTGGCTCGTTACCGTGGACCCGCACCTCCATCGAATCGGCTGCCTGGGTGAGATCTTCGCCAGGCCGGCGATTGCCGTGCATGCCGCTCCGGCCATTGCGTCATGGATCGGCCAGGCGGTGCGCGCGCCGCTGCTGGTCGGCCCGGACGAGGAGAGCCAGCAGTGGGTGGACGACATCGCGAGCCGTTGCGGTGCGGACAGCATTGTCCTGGCCAAGCAGCGCTTCGGCGACCACGAGGTCAGTATCGACGCATGCGGCCTGCCTGCGCCCGCGGGCCGTACGCCGGTACTGGTCGACGACATGGTCTCCACCGCGCGCACCATGCTGGCGTCGGCGCGGCTGCTGCGCGAACACGGCTACCCGGCGCCGGTCTGCGTCGGCGTCCACGCGCTGTTCGCGGAGGCAGCCTACGCCGACCTGCAAGCGGTCGCGGCCGACATTGTCACGTGCGACACCGTTGCGCACCCATCCAACCGCATTCCCGTGGCAGGGCGCCTGGCAGCTGGCATCCGGCAGGCACTGCAGGCGCCAGCGGGTTCAGGAGACCCATTATGAGCAAGCTCACAGCGCAGGAAACCGTCTCGCTGGCGGTGCAGCTTGACGCGGACGAGGCGCGCATCCATGCCGCCGTTGGTTCCGCCGACACGCCAATGACACCATTGGCGCAGCGTGAGGCGCAGGACGAGGGCGACCTTGCCGACGAAGAAATCATGCGGCGGCAGGACGATGCGATGCTGGACCACTATCGCATGCAACTGGCCGACATCGCCGCCGCGCGGACGCGGATGCAGCACGGTCAGTACGGTATCTGCATCGATTGTCAGCAGCCGATCCCGTTCTCGCGCCTGCAAGCATATCCGACCGCGAAGCGCTGTACCGCATGTCAGCGCCGGCACGAGCAGCTTTATGCGTGACCGTTGGAGGATAACGGGCAGGCCGCTGAGGGCGGCTGAGCGCCTGGCGGGCTGCCACCGCGGAAGCGACGGTCGCCCCCCGGCAGCGCGGCCGGGAGGCTGGCGCTGACGGGCTAGCGCAGGTCGTACTCGCGCATCATCTCGGTCGTGACTGCCTTGACCGTGGCTAGGCATGCGGGCGGGACTGCGGGGAAGGCGTCGATGGTCCAGTTGCAGCCGCCGTTGGCAGCTGCGTCGACACGCTGCGGCAACGGGATGTCGCAGTCGCGGCAGGTGTCGCCGAGGTCGGCGTTTTCCTGCAGGCGCCGCAGAATTTCATTGCGGATCTGTTCCGCAGTGCCGAGGTTCTTGATCATGTCGGTGTCTCCTGTTCTGGTAGTGGCGATCCGGCCATCTCTAGACCGGCGCGCTGCCGCGCGGGGCCGGGTGCCCGATGGTCTGGGACAGGATCGGTTCCTCGTCCTCATTTAGCGACATATGCTCGGCTAGCAGGCGCCGGTTGAGCCAGCCGCGCACTACCGCGCCCAGCCCGGCCGAGGCGCAGTAGAGGTAGACGTTCTGGACCATGGCGCCTGCTGCGGCGGCAGCGAAGGTCTCACGCAGCTTCGGGGGCACGTCCTGCATCCGGCCATGGTTGGCGACGTAGACCAGGTCCAGGGGCGCCATGCCGACGAAGTCCTGATAACCGGTCATGCTGCGCACGTCTGCCGCGCGCTTCAGCGCGAGGCAATGGTGGATCGGGTCGTAGCGGTAGAGGCCGGCGGGCAACGCCGCGTAGACGTCGATCACCGCCTCGCCGTGCGGCGAAGGGGCTGTGCGGCCGCCGCCCTGGGAGCGGTTGACGCCCGCCGCGGCCCACAGGAGCTCGCTCAGCTGCTGCAGCGGCAGCGGCTGCTCATCGAACTCGCGGGTGCTCATGCGCTGCCACAGCGCGCCCATCAGCGGCAGGCCATTGGTGCGGTCCGGCTGTGGCAGGGCGATGACCCGCTCGCTCGTGCCGGTGGCGGGGCGTGGCAGCAGGTCCTTGATGGGCTGGTAGGGGATGCGCTTCAGTTCGTCCATGGGATGCTCACATTTGTTGCAAAGAGCGGCGCCAGCGCTCTGCGCATGGAACCGGTATGGACGAATGTAGGCGCTGCCCCCGGCCATGGGTTGCGCTCCGTCAAGCAGCGTCGATGAGGCGTTCCTGGGTGTGAAAGCAAGCGATGCTGGCGCTGCTTTAGATTTAGATGGCGGCCGGGCTCTGGGGTCAGCCGCAGCCGGGCGTAGCGCGGCCCATGAAGCTGGCTGGCGAGGCGACGCAGGCACGCTCGGCTGCGGTCAATGGCTCCTGGATGCATATCTGCCACGCCAGCACGCCGTCGTCGGCATCCGACAGATCCCGGCCCGCTCGGGCACGAGCGGCGATGCGGGCGCGCAGCGTCTCAGGGCTGGCTTCGCAGGTGACGATGGCGAAGGGCACGCCAAGGCGGAGGGCCTGGGCCGCAAAGCGCTCGCGCTCGGCGCGGGCCAGGAAGGTGGCGTCGGCAATCATCGGGAACCCGGCGCGGCAGCCGAGCCGGCAGACGGCGAGCAGGCGTCGGTAGGTCCGCGCCGTTTCGCTGGCGGCATACCAGCCCCCCGCCGGTGCCATGCCGCCGTGCAGGCGCTTGCGTACCGCGTCCGAGCGCACACGTACCATTGCCCCGGCCTCGCTCATCTGCGCTGCCGCCGTGGACTTGCCGCTGCCGGACAGCCCATGCATCACCACCATCGGCCCGCGACGGCGGGTGAGGCACCGCCATGCCAGCGCCAGCAGCCTGCCTGCCTCGGCCTGCGCCGGCGCCATGGACGCGCCCGCGGCGTGCTGCTGGCAGGCGTGCTCCAGCAGCACGCGCGCGCGCACCAGGGCCCGCATTGCGAGATAGAAGGGCAACACGGCCAGCGCGCCGTAGTCTCCCGATTGCTCCAGGTAGCCGTTGAGCAGCCGGTAGGCCAGCGCCGGTCGGCCATGGTGCAGCAGGTCCATGACGGGGAAGGCTAGGTCGCTGATGGTGTCGGTCCAGCGCAGCGCGGCGTCGAACTCCAGGCAGTCGAATGGCGTCGGCACGCCGTTCAGCAGCACGATGTTGCCCAGATGCAAGTCTCCATGGCACTCGCGCACATGGCCATTGCGCAGGCGCGCCCAGAACGCCCCCGTTAGCCGGGTGGCCTCGCTGCGCGCCCGCAGGGCTACGCGGCTGGCCAGGTGCGAGGCCTGTGTCAGCCGCCCGATGCCACCCAGGCACTCTGCAAGGGTCACATCGATGCGGGCCGGCGTGCCAAAGCCATCGGCCGGCGCTGCGGGCGGCTGCGCCTGGTGAAAGGCCGCAATGCTGCGCGCCAGCGCATCGATATGGCCCGGCTCCAGCCGGCCCGAAGCGGTCCGTGCGCTGAGCAGGTCTTGCTGGTCGAAGCGCTGCATGCGCACCGCATGCTCGATCGGCATGCCGCTGCCGCCGATGCGCACCGAGCCGGGCGTGGGGCCCGCCATGACCGGCACCACATCCAGGTACAGGGCAGGCGCGAACCGGCGGTTCAGGCGCAACTCGGTCTCACAGTCGTCGCGGCGTGCCTGCGCCGTGGAGAAGTCGACAAAGTCGAACCGCACCGCCTTGCGCAGCTTGTAGGCAAAGTCCCCGGCCAGGAAGACACGGGAGATATGCGTCTCGATGACCTGTACTGCCGGCGCCGGGTGGGGGTAGGCGTCCGGTTGTTGCAAGGCGGCCGTCAATGCCGCGTCGTCCCATTGACTCTCCATGTCCCTTGCCGACGGCTCCCTTCCGCTGTTGTGACTGCCAACCTCAACTGTTGCCTCGGCACGCAGACTCTGCCTGCCAACTCGCCCCCGCGGCGCCCTATGCCGTCACGCGTGCGGCCAGATCCTGGCCCAGGATGCCTGCCGCACTACAAAGTACGCCCACGATAGCCAGCAGCGCGCGCCACGGGTGGCTCAGCAGCGCCTCCACTTGCTCGCTGCGGCTCTCGCCAGACAGGCACCACGTGCAGAAGTGTTCGCAGTTGTTGGTAAGAAGGCGGTAATCGTCCTCTCCAAGCCGCGCAGTCGCGCGCCGTACGATCTCCGCCTCGACGTACCTCGCTTGCGTCGCCGGCTCGACGCGAAAGCCGTAGCCGCCGGAAAAGCCGGCGAGGGTGGTCTTTTCGACCGGGCCGCAACGCAGGAAGCCTTTGAATCCGACATAATGCACCACCTCGCCGTTGCCGGCATAAATGCCATGGTGGACATAGCCACGACGGTCCGTCGTCAGATGCGCGCCAAGGAGAATGTCCGCGGCGATTGCCGCAAGGCGCTGTGCGTGTCCGATTTGGTGATCGCCGCTCATCGCTTTCCCCTTGTTGCCTTTGTTGCGCTGGTCGCTCCTGCCTCGGTGGGCCGGGTTTCTTGCTCTCGCCGGCAGCCTGGCGTGCTGCATGCCTTGCTGCCGATGCCGATAACCGTGTGCCCCCGTGTATGCCTGCAGTATTGTTGCCGGCCGGCGATGCCGAAATCAGCCGGGTCCGAAAAACGTGTCGGCTTGGTGCCATGCGGCTTGTACGCCCATCGCGACGGCGCTTGTCCGTCGTGCGCACCGGGCTGTCAGCGGAATCTGACAAGGGCGCGGCGGTATAACCCGATATTTCCCAGCCATTGCGGCGAGGCAGAGCATGCCCCCTACACCCCCACTTGGTCTCGCGCACCGTTGCTTGAGCCAGCGTATTGCGGCGCTCGAAACGCAATGCGAGGTGCCGCCGCTGCTGCGCCATGCTCGCGATGCCTCACTAACAACGAGAGCAGGCGCTGGCACAAGCGTGCCGCCTTGATCCTTGCAAAAGGGGGGCGATATGCGCCCCGCTGAGGCGGCGTTCTGCCGACTGGTGGTGACTTTCGGGGTGGTGACTTCGGCAATCGTTGACAGGTATCAACCTCTATGTCCGACCGAACGCTACTTTTTAGTAACCGATGACCATCGCTACAACTGGCATCTCAATGCGCTGTTGGAGGGACGAACATGGAGATGACGTGGAGCTTTATTAGCGAGCTCTGGTCCCTGGTCATTGCCGTAGCTGCTACGGGTTGTGCGTCCCGCTACGGGCAAGTCGAACCAAACTTGCAGTCAATGGCCCACTATGGCGTGTCATACGTGTCGGGCGGGGACAGCGAAGCAGGCATGGACGCGATGCTCGCCATCGCGAACCGCTTCAACGTACGTCTGACCATGGTGGCCGCCTCGGGCGCGGACCCGCTACCGGATGCTGCCATCCTCGTGGCCAGCCAGGATGGGCGCTCGATATTGCATGCGACCGCAACCGGGCCGATGCTCTATCTCCAGCTTCCCACGGGGTTTATCGGCTGGCAGTCGGTTATCAGGGCTGGGTCCAGACCCGCGATATCGCCGTGGACGACCAGGCACTCGACATGACGTTTCGCCTCCCCGTGACGACGCTGGGGGACGACTGGCTGCTCTGCAGCAAGGATCGCGGCCACGTCGCGGTTACAGCCGCCTTGTGACGCTTTCTCGGCTTCGAAATCAAACACCAGCGTCCTTGTCAGTGAGTGTCTCGTGGCCAACGGCTCGCCGCTAGACATCATGGCGTCATCCTGCACCTATACGGCAGATCGGCGGCTGCCCGAGCGCCCTAGCAGTGCTGATGCCGGCGTCGAATCAGCCGATGCGCAGATGGCGCACGCCGCACGTCGTCGGGCGGTCACTCCGTCGGCGCATCTTCGCGCAGCGCATGGAAGAGCTCGTCTTCTTGTGCGCAGTGCAGCCGCAACACGGCGTCGAGCCCGTAGAGCAGCCGCTGGTACTCCCTGATGCGGCATGCGTCCGGCCCGTCCGGCGGCGAATCGTCTACCATGTGCTGCAGGAGCAGGATGACGCGAAAGAGTTCGCGGTGCATCGCGCTCATCGCCGCCAGCGGATCATCGCCGCCGACCAGCCGGGCGAGTTGCGGATAGAGCAGCGCGTCATCGTGCTGTTCGTGGGGCAAAAGCGTCCCGCTGAGGGAAGCGCACAAGCGGCGCAGTTCCATGCCAGCGGCGTGACCAGGCATGGCTGGCAACCTGTCCGCGAGGCTGCGGATCTGCTCCATCAGCGGCGCCAGCGCCGCGTGCTCCTGGTTCAGGCGCTCAGCGTCGGCCGTGGACAGGCGCTCTGCAGGCACCGACGGGTCGGCACGCAGGGCGCGCAGCGCATTGGCGATGACCAGCACATCGATCACCTCCTGCAGCAAGGCGCCGGCCAGTGGCGGCAGGTAGCCGAACGCGGCGACCGCCATCGCCACGAACGACAGGCCCATGCCGGCCATGGCGCTTTGCACGGCCAGCCGGCGCGACCGGCGGGCAATGCGCACCGCGTCCACTAGCCGGTCAAGCCGGTCCACCAGCAGCACGATATCCGCGGCTTCCGACGATGCCGCGGCGCCGCGTGCGCCCATGGCCACGCCGACGTCCGCGGCGGCCAGCGCCGGTGCATCGTTCACGCCGTCGCCCACCATTAGGACGGTGCCGTCGTGGCGCGCCGCCTCGATCGCGGCAAGCTTCTGCGAGGGGGTGAAGTTGGCATGGACCTCGTTCACGCCAAGCATCGCGCCTATCGTCTCGGCGACATCGGGCCGGTCTCCCGTAAGCATGGCCAGCCGCCGTATGCCCGCCTTGCGCAGCAAGCGCAACGCGCGCGGGGTGTCCATGCGAATCAGGTCCACGAACTGCAGTGCCCCGACCAGCACGCCATCGACCGTGACCAGCGAGACCGA
Organism: Cupriavidus sp. GW823-FHT06D04; assembly: GCF_058795055.1. Taxonomy (NCBI): domain Bacteria; kingdom Pseudomonadati; phylum Pseudomonadota; class Betaproteobacteria; order Burkholderiales; family Burkholderiaceae; genus Cupriavidus; species Cupriavidus sp. GW823-FHT06D04. Next base: position 148,233 of record NZ_JBXAHL010000015.1, read on the forward strand.
AGCGCCTTCGTAGGCCGCGCGTTGCAGCATGGCCTGGCACCAGGGCGGCCCGGCATCTCTGCCGCCGGCAAAGGCGGGCGATCCCACTGCCACCGCGTGCTCGCCGACCCGCCCGGCAACACCAGCACCGGCGGTCTCGGTCATGCCCGACGGCAGGTCCAGGACCAAGCCTCGCTCGCGCGCCGCGGTCGTGATGGCCTCGGCGACGACATGGCCGGAGGCCTGCGCCAGTGAGGCGGCGACGCGCAGCACGTCGGGCGCTGGCCATCCGGGCGCGCTTTCGATGGCGGCGAGGCGGGCCCTGCCACCCGTCAGCGTCCCGGTCTTGTCGAAGAAGAGGATGCTCGCCTGCGACAGCCTCTCAAGCGCGCCGCCGCCCTTGACTAGCACGCCGCGCCCGGCGCAACGCGACACCCCGGACACGATCGCCACCGGCACAGCCAGGATCAGCGGACAGGGAGTGGCGACCACCAGCACCGCCAGCGCCCGTGCGAGCTCACCGCTGGCAAGCCAGGCAAGCCCGGCGACTAGCAGGGTGACTGGCACCAGCCACAGTGCATATCGGTCGGCCAGCCGCGCCGCGGGCGGGCGCTCCGCGCGGGCGGTGCGCACCAGCCTGGCGATGCCGGCGAAGGTGCTGTCCGCCGCGGTGGTCGCTGCCACTATCTCGAATGGGGCGCCCGCGTTCAGCACACTGCTGCGCACGGTCTCGCCGGCGAGGCGCGGCCGTGGCAGCGACTCGCCAGTGAGGGCAGATTCGTCCAGCGTCGCCTGGCCCAGCAGTGCGCCGTCCACGGGCACCACTTCGCCATGTCGGACCAACAGTCGGTCCCCCGGATTGACAACATCGAGAGAAACCGCGCGCCATTCGCCGTCCTCGAAGCGGTTGGCGGAGTGCGGGGCGCGGCTGAGCAGGGCGGACATTTCCCGCTCGGAGCGGGCCTGCGCATAGTTCTCAATCGCCCGGCCACTCTCGATCATCAGGGCCAACACGGCAGCCGCGAGGAGTTCACCAAGCGCCAGCGCCAGTCCGATCGCCAGCAGCGCCAGGACATCGACGCCCGCTTCCTTTCGGCGCAGCGACTGCACGATGGCGACGATCAGCGCGCCGGTGACGACCAGCGCACCAGCCGCCCAGGCGAGCCTCGCGGCCACCGCTGCACCGAAGGCAAAGAGCAGCAAGCCAGTTCCCAGCGTGCCGGCCGCAACTGGCAGCAAGCCGAGGTCGAAATTGCGAAACCCGATGTGCATGGCGACCCGATTCCCCGCGTAACTGCGCGCCCTCTGCGAGCCGACTCTTGCTGATGCCCTCAGATGACAGCAGATTCTGCCGCGCCGGCGGCGGCGCAGTCCAGGCTGCGCGCCGAATCAGGCACTGTGCCTGTAATAGTAGTCCAACAGACACAGGGCCGTCAGCGCCCCGGGGTGGACCGCCGTCCACTATGTTCCTATGGATAAAGCCCCCCGCACGCCTATGAGAACGTCTTTCACCCAGGTCACGGCCCTGTTGCTGGCGCTGTTGTGCGCGAGGCAGGCCGCGGCGCAGCCTGCCGGGCGCAGCGTACCGGTCCTCGTCTACCATCGGTTCGCCGCACAGGCCGTGGATGCGATGACGGTGCGCACCGAAACCTTACGTGCGCATCTGCGCGTCTTCGAGAAGACCTGATACCAGATCGTGCCACTGGCCCAGGCTCTCGCCTGGCAGGCGGGCGCCCCGGATACGTTGCAGCCGCGCGCCGCCGTACTAACCGTGGATGACCGATATCGCTCCGCTGGATCGATACGCCGGCGCACAGCGTGCCGCGATGCTGCCCCTCGGCTGGCACGAAGCGCGTCGGCCGGAAGATGGCGCCGGTGTCCAACGCGTTCAGCTCGCGCGCAAACGCCTGAGCGTCAATCGAGGGCGCACCGACCACGCGGAACGGCATGGCCGTGCCGCGGCCGACACTGACCTCGGCCCCTTCCACCAGCCCCACGTCCGCATACAGCGACAGGGCCTCAGCGTCCCGCAGGTTGGGCGATATTGGCACCCAGCCGAGCCCGGTGTCGCCATACCGCATCGCCCGTCGATATTGCGCCATCGGCACCACGACCAAGTCAGCGCCGATACCTAGCCGATCGTTGAACAGCCGCGCCAGCTCGCCCACCGTCATGCCGTGCACGAGCGGAAGCGGATATGAAACAATGGTTCGTCCGCCGCTTTGCAGCAGAGTGACGCAGAAGGGTGGATTCTTATCCCGGCTACGCCGTCCTTCACCGCAACAAAGAAGCCATCTGAATGGCACTACCGGCAGCAACCGTTTGAACCCGACCACAGGGATCTCGCAGGAGAATCTGTTACTCCAGATACATGCGCATCGTCCGGACATGCCTGTTTCCAGGCGTCCAATCGGGCAGGTAGTCATCTTTCACCCGCCGCCCCAATAGCATGCAGGATCTCATCCCGACTTATCGAAGATGCCGGCTTCGAGATCTTTCCTGAAATGCTGAACCCAATCGGTTTCATCGCCGATTGGGTATTCCCTTGTAACTTGTGTCGATAGTCTGGTTACCGTGACGTAGCCCTGTAAACCGATGTTCTCGTCGCCTTTTGGGTCAGTCGTATCCGTCTCCACGAGTTCGAAATCATCTGCTGCCAGATCATTACGCTGCAAGGTCGCAAGAAAGTCCTGTTGTTCATCCGGTTCGATCAGTCGCATCGTTGGCCCCTCGCTGTTCAAAGGGGCGAATACCGGAACTCTCTTTCAACGATTCCAGTTTCATTTCAGCCCTCCTACGTGTGGGCAGTATTGGGTGATGCCCACTGCCCGCTCGGCTTACATCACGCCACCTTGACCTCAATGCGGCTCGGTTGTGTGTGTTCGGCTTTCGGGATGCGTAGCTTGAGCACGCCGTGGTTGAACTCGGCGACAACCTTTTCGGCATCTAGTTCCTTGGATAGCGTGAACACGCGCCGGTAACGGGGCAGGGAAACCTCCGTGTAACTGGCTTCCATGCCCTCCGGCAGATCGAGGACGACTTCGCCCTTGATTGTCAGGATACCGCCTTGCACCTGCACGGCCAGCTTGTCCTTGGGCACACCGGGCAGATCGGCGTATAGGGTAATGCCTGCGGCGTCCTCGTACACATTCACCGGCGGCATCAGGGCTGCTTCAGGGCTGGCAGTTTCGGCTTGCTTGGTGACAGCAGTATTTTCGCTCATGGCCAGATCCTCCTCGCTCACTGGATGCTGATTTGGCGCGGCTGCGCGGCCTCGAGGCGCTGGATGCTGATGTGCAGCACGCCGTCGCGGTACCTGGCCTCCACCGCCTTGGGATTCACGTCGCTTGGTAGGCTCACCACACGGCGGAAGCGGCCGGCGAAGCGTTCATCGATATGCACGGAGGTTTGCTCGTCCTTGTCGGGAAGATCGGGCTTGCGTTCGCCGACAATGGTCAGCACGCTCTGCACCAGCTGCACGTCGATGCTGGCCGGATCGACGCCAGGGGCAAAGGCGTAGATTTCCACCGAGTGGGGTGTGCCGCCTACATTCATGGCCGGAAAACTGACCCGACCGCGAATGCTGGGAGACAGCTCGAATGGCTGCTGCCACTCGCGCTGTAGGCGTTCCAGCTCTGAGAATATGTCACGGGGAAACAACGATCGATACATCATGTTTGCCTCCATTCGCTTTCGCGTGGGCGCCATATTCGGACGCCCCCGGTTGCAATGGTACGGCTTCGCCTGCGGATTTCAAGGTCTTGATTTGACTGGTATTCGACATCATTCTTCGGAGAAGAAGGGCAGGCCCTCGAGATCGGAAAAGGGGAACACGCATGGAGTTCCATGACTACTACAAGACGTTGAGGGTGGCGCGCGATGCCACGGCGGAGGACATCAAGAAAGCGTTCCGCAAGCTCGCGCGCAAGTTCCATCCGGACGTTTCCAAGGAGTCCGATGCCGAACTGCGCATGAGGCAGCTCAACGAGGCCTACGCCGTGCTCTCCGACCCGGACAAGCGCGCCGCGTACGATCAATTGGGGCGAGGCTATCAGCCCGGCCAGGAGTTCCGTCCGCCGCCGGACTGGGACACCGGCTTCGAGTTTTCCAGTCGGGGTTTCTCGCCCCAGGAAGAGGCCGATTTCAGCGACTTCTTCGCCGAGCTGTTTGGCCATGTGGGGGGCAGACACCGCGGCTCCCATGCACACGGTGGCAGCTTCCAGTCACGCGGTGTGGATCACCACGCCAAGGTGCTGCTGGACCTGGAAGACGCCTTTACCGGCACCACCCGCCAACTTTCGCTGCGCTTGCCAAGCATGGACGCCCAAGGCGTGGTGCAGTTGAGGAGCCGGACCCTCAGTGTGAAAATTCCCAAAGGCGTGCGCGAAGGTCAGCTCATCCGTCTGGCCGGGCAGGGGGCGCCGGGGATGGGCGGCGGGCCGGCGGGGGATCTTTTTCTGGAGGTGCATTTCAATCCGCACGACCGACTGAAAGTGAAGGGGCGCAATCTACACCTCACCCTGCCGGTGGCGCCATGGGAGGCGGCGCTGGGGGCGGTGGTGCCGATCAATTTACCTGGGGGCGAACTGAAGGTGCGCATTCCCTCTGGCGCCCAGAGCGGCAGCGAGCTACGTGTGCGCGGCAAGGGCATTCCCGCTAATCCACCGGGCGATCTGCTGCTGGACATCCAGGTGGTGTTGCCGCCGGCAAACACCCCCAAAGCGCGGGAGTTCTATGAAACCATGGCGCGGGAAATGATTTTTAATCCGCGCCCGGATAGGAGAGCCTGACCCATGTCTGATGATGACGTTCTGATCGGCTGCCTGTTGGATGAAGCTTGGCTGACTCTGGAGCAAGTGGCGGCAGCCTGCAAGGTAGAGTCAGAGTGGCTCATGCAGCATGTAAATGAGGGCTTATTTCCCCATGCGGTAAGCGTCGCTGGCGTCTGGCGGTTTTCCAGCGCCAGCCTTCGACGGGCGCGGCGCATGCGTCAGTTGGAGCGTGACTTTGACGCCATACCGGAACTGGCTGCTATGGTGGCCGACCTGTTGGAAGAAATGGATGATCTGCAAGCGCGGCTGCGCTGTACCAGTCGGGGCTGAGCGCTACATGGATGCGCAAGCCTGGGCCGTTGAGCCTGGTCGAACCGTCTGCTGCCAACTCGTGCCCCCTGGCCCCTGATGGGCGTAAACGCTATAAGGGGCGGCCTGCTGGTGGCTGCACGCGCGCCCGCAGGGCCCGCCGCCAGAGCCACTCTCTTGCGTACTTCAACGCGGCGATTTTTACTACCTCGTTGCAGCCAGCCTTCAAGTTGGAGTGCCCGTTTGGGGTACGTGAATGACCGCTGACCGCCGTGGATTCAACCGGTGGATGCAACGGATTGGTGAAATCGTCTGGGGCTGTTTCGCACACTCTGTTCGTTCCCACGCCGCGTTGCCTCGGTGAGGAATGGGCTGACGATAGGCTTCCGTTGTTCATTGAGTGTCTCTTCCTCGGTATAGTGCCGCAGACGTCGCTGCGGACTGGTCTCGAACGATTACTTACTTGGGGAATGTATGAAAACACCGAACTCCGGCTTCCATGCCGCTCCGTTCGACGTTCCGAACGTTGATCACTTTCGCTTCCACCGGCCTCACGCGCATCTTGCCCCGGCGTTCGGCAACGACAGGTTCGCGCTCAAGGCCGAAGCCTTCGCGCGTTTTTTTGGGACGCCCATTTTTTTAGGGGCACAGACGGTAATCGTCGCCATCTGGATTGGGGTGAACGCCCTCGGTTTCACCAGGTTCGACGTTTACCCATTCATTCTCCTTAATCTGGCATTCAGTCTCCAAGCGGCCTATGCCGCGCCGCTCATTTTGCTTGCTCAGACGCGACAGGCAGCGCGAGACAACGCCCACGCCGAGGCTGACGCGCAACACAGGGAGGCCCTTGCTATCGCTAACGAGCAGCGGCAGGCAATTGCCGCGCAGAACGCGGCACAACTGCTGGAGTTGCTGCAGCGGAATACGGAACTGACCGAACTTACCCAAAAATTAACTGTGCGTGTCGAAACGCTGACCGTCGAGTTGCATGAGAAGCTCTTGCAAAAAGACTCAAAACCATAAAGCCGACACCCTGCCCATCAAGGCTGAAGTGGACGTTCGTGTTGGTGAGGTACTGGGAGTGAGCCAAAAGCGGGGGGGCAAATCCGTCAGGAAAGGGGTCTATTGTGTACTGAGACCGATTAATGGCGTTGTCAAGTTGGCGAAGCGGTCGGGTAAGATGAGACGATGAAGAAGAAATCGCTCTTCATGGCCACCGGTTTCCGGCGGCGATCATCAGCTGCGCGGTGCGCTGGTATTTTCGCTTCAACCTGAGTCTGCGCGACATCGAAGAGTTGCTGTTCGAGCGCGGTGTCGTCGTGACCTACGAAACCATTCGCCGTTGGTGCGAAAAGTTCGGCGCCGGCTTCGCGCATCGCGCCAAGGTCGCACGGCGCAAGCCAGGCAGCAGTTGGCATCTGGACGAGATGTTCGTGAAGCTGCGCGGTGAGCCCTACGCCCTATGGCGAGCGGTCGACGGACATGGCGCCGAACTCGACATCCTGCTGCAGAAGCGGCGCGACAAGGCTGCCGCTGCGTGCTCGACTTCCGCAAGCGTGGATCAGGAACTCGCGCAGCGCGTCGGCCGGCTTGTCGAGCTTGGGGCCGGCCTGCCACAGCATGCCGACCTCCATGTCCGGCACCGCCGCGGCGATGGTCCTGGCCTCGATCTGCTTGCCCTCCAGCGACCACGGCCGGTACACCATATCGGTCAGCACGCCGAAGCCGGCCGCGGCGAAGTAGCGAAACTGCCGCAGGGTGATCTCCTTGGCGATCCTTTTCGGTGCCCCGCGTGACTTGGCCATGGCCATCCCTCCGCTACGGGCCTCTGCGAAGTGCTTTTTAGCAGGCGCGGATCTTTGCCGGCATCCCGGCCGCCATTGGGAGAGTATAATTTCACGTTTATGAAACAACATGGAAAACCGCCTCCTCGCTGGCTTTCCTTCTGCACAAACGCCCCCCATGCCACGGTCACTACCTGATCCGACTCCACCGTCGCGCGCGACGATTCGCACCATTCACCAACTGGGCGACCGGATTCGAGCAAGCCGGGCAGGGAAAGGAATGCCTATTGACCAGGCGGCCAGGCATTCCGGTGTCTCCATCGGCATGCTGTCCAAGCTCGAGAACGGCAAGGGGGTCAATCTCGAGAATGCCCTGCGTTTATTGGACGGACTGGGTTTGACGATGCTGGTCGTTCCCAAGGCGCATGCGCCTTGGCTCGAACAGGCAGCGGCCCATGCGGCCAAGATTGGCGAGGATGTGGCGTGGGACCAGAATGCTTAGCTAGTTGCGTCGCGTGGCGCCGTGGCGTGGAAGCGGTCATACTGATTCCGCACCTCCCGCCATCCGATATCCCATGGCCCGGTAGCCTCGTTGGCGCTTGTCCCAGCGCTATTATGCGCATAATAGCCAGCAGGGAGGCGATTATGGGCCGAACAACAGAAGCTAGGCCGCGCAAAGCGGCGAACGTGACTTTGCCCGCTGACCTAAATGAAGAAGGCAAAGCCCTCGAATTGAACTTCTCGCGTGTGTTCGAGATGGCAATGCGCGAAGCGATCCGCGTCGAGCGAGGTAACCGTTGGGCAGCGGAGAACGCAGATTTCATCGCGTCGCAAAATGAGTTCGTCGAGCAGCATGGGCTGCCACTTGCTAAGCATCGGATGTTCTGATGGCGCGATTCGACGTCTATGCGAACAAGGACGACACAGCCCCGCGCCTTTCCTCGTTGACGTTCAGAGCGAATTTCTCGCCGGCTTGAGCACAACTGTCGTTGTGCCTTTGATCAGGGCCAATTCGCATCCCGGGGCCTCGGCTACCACCCCTGATCCCGCCTTTCGAGTTCCAGGGGATTCGTTGCGTGTTCTGTCCGCCTTTCATAGCAGCAGTTCCCAAGCAAGCGATGGGCGAGCGAGTCGGATCGTTGCGTGCTGAAAGCGGCGTCCTCGTGACGGCGATCGACCGCTTGATGGGTGCCTTCTACTCAGCGGTCCGAAATATAGGCGACAGATGGGGCGTCGAAGAATGAGCGCACAAGCCGGCGGTTCTTCTTCACGTCGTGCAGATGCTGCTCAACGCGGATTTCCAGTTTCTCGCCCGCTCGCAACGGATTGCGCGCCACACCAGTTCGCTTGAGATGACTCCACACGAACTCGTCGGGATTCGGGTCGGGCGCGTAACCCGGCAGCACATGCATCGTGAGCTTTCCCTTGGTCGATTCGATGTACTCGCGCACATTGGCCTTCTTGTGTGCTGGCAGTCCGTCAACGATCAGATGCACTGGGCGGTTGCGGCCCTTCATCATCTTCTTGAGCAATTCGATGAATAGCTCCGCGCTCAAGGCCCCTTTGTAGGTCGCAAACCAGAAGGCACCTTTGGCGTTCACCGCGGACGCGGCGGAAATCGATTGGCGCTGCCCGGGGCGCTCAATCACCGGTGTCTCGCCTTTGACCGCCCAGGTCTTGCCATGCACCGCGTCGGCTCGAAATCCTGATTCGTCCCAGAAGTAGATGTCCGCACCGCTTTGCTTGGCCGCAGCCGCAATGCCCGGAAACGATTCACGCTGCCAGCGCTCGACGGCCTGCGGATTCACACCAAATTTCTCATCGATGAGCGTGGCCACAATCTGTCGTGTCCACAGCCCGAAGTCCATGGTGCTTCTTGGCACGCTAACATCCAGAAGACTGAGAGTCGACTGCGGGAAATCTTGCTGATTTTCCGTATCGTTTTGCCGGAGGCGCCAAAGTTCTCCGAAAGTCTTTCGCAGCTAGATTTCCGGACGCGCGAGCTCTTTGCCTATGTTGAAGCCAACGGCGGCTCGACGATCTTCTATGGAAAGCGGCATCGCGACGGCCGACCGATCTCAACAGCTATGGCTGAGTCGGCGGTCAATCAGATTCTTAACCAACGCATGTGCATACGGCAACAGATGCGATGGTCGCCGTGGGGAGCCCACCTACTGGCGCAGGTTCGATGTGTCGTCATCAACTGTGACTTAAAGGAACGACTCACAGCCTTCAGGCTGCGTATGAAGGAGCTACCCGCTGAAGTGGCTGAGTTTCCTGAGCGGCTGGGGCGAATTGCTGAAGCCGAACCCCAAGGTTTCTAACGCTCCCAGTCGCTCGTTGCCGTGGAAGTCGTCTATCCGCCAGGAGCCGCTTCATTGCCGCATAGCCACGCCAAGTCGGCGTTCATTAACGCATATGTTGTCGCTGGCAACATCGCCAGCAAGGTGAACGACGAGCCGGAACGCATCTACAAAGTCGGGGAGGCGTTCTTCGAGGAACCTGGCTCACGCCATCCTGTGAGCCGCAATGCGAGCAAGAGCGAGCCCGCGAAGCTCCTGGCCGTGTTCGTGGCTGGCGCTTCGGATGAGGTGGGGCCTCTGGTCGGTGGGCATTTTCGAAAGTTTTGGCCTGTTACTACTTATCAATTCTACGCGACAACGGATCAATTCTGCCGAGGCGGCGAGCCGCATCATATCTGCAAGCGCGGACACGATCTGCCTTCGCAGACTCCGCACCTACAAAGGAGAACACCATGCATTTCCTCGACGGGGCCCTGCTGCCCGAAAACCAGGAAAAACTTGTCATCACCGCTGCTCCGTACGGCCCGCAATGGGAGCCGGGCGACTTTCCGTCTGACATCCCGGTCACGATCGAGGAGCAGGTGCAAAAGGCGGTGGACTGCTACAACGCCGGCGCCACCGTGCTCCATTTCCATGCCCGCGAGGACGATGGTTCGGGCTGCAAGAACCTCGACCGCTTCAACGAGCTGCTATCGCGCCTGAAGCAGGCGGTGCCCGACATGATCATCCAGGTCGGCGGCTCGATCTCGTTCGCACCGGTCGAAGAAGGCGCGCCCGCCGAGTGGCTGAGCGACGAGACGCGTCACATGCTGGCGCGCCTGAAGCCGACGCCGGAGCAGGTCACCGTGGCCGTCAACACCGGCCAGATGAACACGGTGGAGATCATGACCCCAGAGGACTGCGCAGGAACCTCTTTCGAGCGCAAGGCGGTCTACGA